>CAMBRI010000173.1 GCA_945870205.1 Sulfuritalea hydrogenivorans sk43H
CCATCAAGATCGGCGCAATGCCCAACTACGTCATGGACGCAGTTGGTGTCAAAGCGCTGGCAACGATGCCGAGCCGCGAGGAGTTGCTGTCCAAGCTCCTCGGCACCATGCAGGCACCGATCACCCAGTTCGTCCGCACCTTGAACGAAGTCCCGACGAAGTTTGTCCGGGGCCTCGCCGCCGTGCGCGACGCCAAAGAGGCTGCGTAATCGTTTTTAATTGAATCAAACATCCATTCAGGAGTTGTAATCATGGCTGTAAGCAAAGCTGAAATACTCGATGCCATCGCTGGCATGACCGTTCTCGATCTGTCCGAACTGATCAAGGAAATGGAAGTCAAATTTGGCGTTTCCGCCGCTGCGGCTGCTGTTGCCGTCGCTGCTCCGGCCGCCGCTGCGGCTGCCGTGGAAGAGCAGACCGAATTCACCGTGATGCTGCTGGCCGCGGGTGAAAAGAAGGTCGAAGCCATCAAGGTCGTTCGCGCTGCCACGGGCCTTGGCCTCAAGGAAGCCAAGGATCTGGTGGATGGCGCGCCGAAGGCTGTCAAGGAAGGCATCAACAAGGCCGACGCAGAAGCCCTCAGGAAGCAGCTCGAGGACGTAGGCGCCAAGGTCGAGATCAAGTAATAGCCCCACGATCGCGGGCTGGCGGCCTTGCCGCCAGCCCGTTATTGGTGCTTGTAGAACCGAATCGAATCGTAGTTGCTGAGTTTCACCCCTTTGTACCTGATCCGGGGGTTACACGAGAGTGCTGAACCATTTTGCCCCAGCCCTGTCTTTTGACCTTCGACGTCTGAATCCTGAACGGAGCCACCATGGCGTATTCCTACACCGAAAAAAAGCGCATTCGTAAAAGCTTTGCCAAGCGGGCCAACGTCCTCGACGTGCCCTTTCTGCTGGCGACGCAAATCGAGTCCTACACGCGCTTCCTGCAGGCCGACGTACCACCCGCGCAGCGCCGCAACGAAGGCCTGCAAGCGGCGTTCACGTCTATCTTCCCGATTGTTGCGCATTCGGGAAATGCTCGCCTGCACTTCGTCGAGTTCATGCTGGGCGAACCGACTTTCGATGTCAAGGAATGCCAGCAGCGCGGCCTGACCTTTGCCAGCCCCCTGCGCGCCAAAGTTCGTCTCGAACTGCTTGACCGCGACACCAAGGCCGTCAAGGAGGTCAAGGAAGATCAGCCGCTGTACATGGGCGAAATTCCCCTGATGACGACGACCGGTTCCTTTGTCATCAACGGTACCGAGCGCGTCATCGTCTCCCAGTTGCATCGCTCGCCGGGCGTCTTCTTCGAGCACGACAAGGGCAAGACCCACAGTTCGGGCAAGTTGCTGTTCTCGGCGCGGATCATTCCCTATCGCGGTTCCTGGCTCGATTTCGAGTTCGACCCCAAGGACATCCTCTACTTCCGAATTGACCGCCGTCGCAAGATGCCGGTGACCATCCTGCTCAAGTCGATTGGCATGACGCACGAGCAGATCCTGGCGACCTTCTTCGAATTTGACACTTTCCATTTTGCGAAGAAAGGCATCTCATTTGAAGTTGTGCCGGAGCGTCTGCGTGGCGAAGTGGCGAAATTCGACATCCTCGACAAGACCGCCAAGCTGATCGTCGCCAAGGACAAGCGCATTACGGTCAAGCACATTCGCGAGATGGCCGAGGCCGGCATCAAGAAGATCCTCGTTCCCGATGAATTCATGATGGGCAGGATCGTCGCCCACAACATCATCAACGCCGAAACCGGCGAGGTGCTGGCCAACGCCAACGACGAGATCACCGAAGACCTGCTGACCAAGCTGGCAGCCAGTGGCGTGGAGCAGGTCCAGACGCTTTACGTGAACGACCTCGATCGCGGCGCCTACATTTCGTCAACGCTGCGCATCGACGAGACCGCCGATCAGTGGGCATCGCGCGTGGCCATCTATCGCATGATGCGTCCCGGCGAGCCGCCGACCGAGGACGCCGTCGAAAACCTCTTTCATGGCTTGTTCTACTCGGAAGAGCGTTACGATCTTTCCGCGGTGGGGCGCATGAAATTCAATCGTCGCGTCGGGCGCGATGAAATTGAAGGTGCCGGTACGCTGTCGAACGACGATATTGTCGATGTCGTTCGCATTCTCGTCGAACTGCGCAATGGACGCGGCGAAGTCGATGACATCGATCACCTGGGCAATCGTCGCGTGCGTTCAGTGGGCGAACTCGCCGAGAATCAGTTCCGTGCCGGACTGGTGCGTGTGGAACGTGCCGTCAAGGAGCGCCTGAACCAGGCTGAAAGCGACAACCTGATGCCGCACGACCTGATCAATGCCAAGCCGATTTCGGCGGCGATCAAGGAGTTCTTCGGTTCCAGCCAGTTGTCGCAGTTCATGGACCAGACCAACCCGCTGTCGGAGATCACGCACAAGCGGCGCGTTTCCGCCCTCGGCCCGGGCGGTCTGACCCGCGAGCGCGCCGGTTTCGAGGTGCGCGACGTACACCCGACCCACTATGGCCGCGTCTGCCCGATCGAGACCCCTGAAGGCCCGAACATCGGCCTGATCAATTCGCTGGCGCTGTACGCGCGCACCAACGAGTATGGCTTCATGGAAACGCCGTATCGCAGGGTGGAGAACAGTTCGGTGACCGACGAGATCGAGTATCTCTCGGCAATCGAGGAAGGCAAGTACGTGATTGCCCAGGCCAACGCGCAACTCGACAAGAAGGGCAAGCTCAGCGACGCCCTGGTATCCTGCCGTTTCAAGGGTGAATTCGAACTGAAGGAGCCGCCCGAGGTCCAGTACATGGACGTTGCGCCAAGCCAGATCGTCTCCGTTGCGGCTTCGCTGATCCCCTTCCTCGAGCACGATGACGCCAACCGTGCCTTGATGGGCGCCAACATGCAGCGCCAGGCGGTTCCCTGTCTGCGCCCGGAAAAGGCCTTTGTCGGTACCGGCATCGAGCGCACCGTGGCGGTAGACTCGGGCACGGCAGTGCAGGCGCTGCGCGGCGGCGTGGTGGATTACATTGATGCCAACCGCATCGTGGTGCGTGTCAATGACGCGGAAACGGTGCCGGGCGAAGTCGGCGTCGACATCTACAACCTGATCAAGTACACCCGTTCCAACCAGAACACCAACATCAACCAGCGCCCGATCGTCAGGGTTGGCGACCTGATTGCCAAGGGTGACGTGGTGGCGGACGGCGCGTCCACCGACCTGGGCGAACTGGCCCTGGGCCAGAATATGCTTGTGGCCTTCATGCCTTGGAACGGCTACAACTTCGAGGATTCGATTCTGATCTCGGAGCGTGTTGTGGCCGACGATCGCTTTACCTCGGTCCATATCGAGGAACTGACTGTCGTTGCACGTGACACCAAACTGGGCGCCGAGGAAATTACGCGGGATATCGCGACTCTCGGTGAATCGCAGCTCGGCCGTCTGGACGAGTCGGGCATTGTTTACATCGGCGCGGAAGTCGAGGCCGGTGACGTACTGGTTGGCAAGGTAACGCCCAAGGGCGAAACCCAGCTGACCCCCGAAGAAAAGCTGCTGCGCGCAATTTTCGGCGAAAAAGCCTCCGACGTGAAGGACACCTCGCTGCGCGTGCCGTCCGGCATGATCGGCACTGTGATCGATGTCCAGGTATTTACCCGTGAAGGCATCGAGCGCGACAAGCGCGCGCAGTCGATCATCGACGACATGCTGCGGGGCTACAAACAGGACCTCGCCGACCAGATGCGTATCGTCGAGCGCGATACCTTCGCCCGTATCGAAAAGCTGCTGACCAACAAGATCGCCAGCAAGGGGCCGAAGAAGCTGGTCAAGGGCACCAAGATCACCAAGGCCTATCTTGAATCCGTCGAGCACTACCACTGGTTTGACATTTCCCTGGTCGACGAAGAAGCGCAGCAGCAACTTGAAAATCTGCGCGACAGCGTAGAGCAGACGCGCAAGGACTTCGACGTGGCGTTCGAGGCGAAACGCAAGAAGCTGACCCAGGGCGATGAACTGCCGCCGGGCGTGCAAAAAATGGTCAAGGTCTATCTCGCCGTTAAACGTCGCCTGCAGCCCGGCGACAAGATGGCCGGTCGGCACGGCAACAAGGGTGTGGTGTCCAAGATCGTTCCGGTCGAGGACATGCCGCACATGGCCGACGGCACGCCGATGGACATCGTGTTGAACCCGCTGGGTGTACCGTCGCGGATGAACATCGGCCAGATTCTTGAAACCCACCTCGGCTGGGCGGCAAAGGGCCTCGGCCTGAAGATTGGCGAAATGCTGAGGAAACAGGCGGCCGCCGCAGAGATCCGCAAATTCCTGAACAAGATCTACAACTCGTCCGGACGTGCCGAAGACATCGACGGCCTGACCGAAAAGGAAGTAGTCGAGCTTGCGGGAAATCTGCAAGGCGGCGTACCTTTTGCGACGCCGGTGTTCGATGGCGCCAATGAGGCGGAAATCAAGGCCATGCTGGAACTCGCCGGTCTTCCCAGTAATGGTCAGGTCGACCTGTTTGACGGCCGCACCGGTGAGTCATTCGAGCGCCAGGTGACCGTGGGCTACATGCACGTATTGAAGTTGCACCATCTGGTGGACGACAAGATGCACGCCCGTTCCACCGGCCCGTACAGCCTCGTTACCCAGCAGCCTTTGGGCGGCAAGGCCCAGTTCGGCGGTCAGCGTTTTGGTGAAATGGAAGTCTGGGCGCTGGAAGCCTACGGCGCTGCCTACGTGCTGCAGGAGATGCTCACCGTCAAGTCCGACGATGTCAACGGTCGCACCAAGGTGTACGAAAACATCGTCAAGGGCGAGCACAAGATCGATGCCGGCATGCCGGAATCCTTCAACGTGTTGGTCAAGGAAATCCGCTCGCTGGCGATCGATATCGATCTCGAGCGTTACTGACCCGCTAGCGCACCACTGGAGATAAATATATGAAGAGCCTGTTTGCAGATCTTTTCAAGCAGAACCTGGCGGCAGAAGAGGAATTCGACGCAATTACCATCGGACTCGCTTCACCCGACAAAATTCGCTCCTGGTCTTACGGCGAAGTGAAGAAGCCGGAAACCATCAATTACCGCACCTTCAAACCGGAGCGCGACGGGCTGTTCTGCGCCAAGATTTTTGGCCCGGTCAAGGACTACGAGTGCCTCTGCGGCAAGTACAAACGCCTCAAGCACCGTGGCGTCATTTGCGAAAAATGCGGCGTCGAAGTCACCCAGTCGAAAGTTCGTCGCGAGCGCATGGGCCACATCGAACTCGCCTCGCCGACCGCGCACATCTGGTTCCTGAAGAGCCTGCCGAGCCGCCTCGGCATGGTGCTCGACATGACGCTGCGCGACATCGAACGCGTCCTTTACTTCGAAGCCTTTGTCGTGGTCGATCCGGGCATGACGCCGCTCAATCGCGCGCAGTTGCTGACCGAAGATGATTACCTGGCCAAGGTCGAGGAATACGGCGACGACTTCACCGCCGTGATGGGTGCCGAAGGCGTGCGAGAACTTCTGCGCACCCTGGATCTGAATCGCAGCGTCGAGACCCTGCGTCAGGAACTGGAAACCACCGGTTCGGAAGCCAAGAGCAAGAAGATCTCCAAGCGCCTCAAGGTGCTCGAGGGCTTCCAGCAATCCGGCATCAAGCCGGAGTGGATGATTCTCGAAGTGCTGCCGGTACTGCCGCCGGACCTGCGCCCGCTCGTGCCGCTGGACGGCGGACGTTTCGCCACCTCGGACCTGAACGATCTGTATCGCCGCGTGATCAATCGCAACAATCGCCTCAAGCGCCTGCTGGAGCTCAAGGCTCCCGACATCATCGTGCGCAATGAAAAGCGCATGCTGCAGGAAGCCGTCGATTCGCTGCTCGACAACGGTCGCCGCGGCAAGGCCATGACCGGTGCCAACAAGCGTCCGCTGAAGTCGCTGGCAGACATGATCAAGGGCAAGGGCGGCCGTTTCCGCCAGAACCTGCTGGGCAAGCGCGTCGACTACTCGGGTCGTTCGGTCATCGTCGTCGGACCACAGCTCAAGCTGCACCAGTGCGGCCTGCCGAAGAAAATGGCGCTCGAACTGTTCAAGCCTTTCATCTTCGAACGCCTCGAAAAGATGGGCATTGCCAGCACCATCAAGGCCGCCAAGAAGGAAGTCGAAGCCGAAACGCCGGTGGTATGGGACATCCTCGAGGAAGTCATTCGCGAACATCCGGTGATGCTCAATCGCGCCCCGACCCTGCACCGCCTCGGTATCCAGGCCTTCGAACCAACCTTGATCGAGGGCAAGGCGATTCAATTGCATCCGCTGGTTTGCGTGGCATTCAACGCCGACTTCGACGGTGACCAGATGGCGGTGCATATCCCGCTTTCCCTGGAAGCGCAAATGGAAGCCCGCACGCTGATGCTGGCCTCTAACAACGTCCTTTCGCCGGCCAACGGACAGCCTATCATCGTGCCCTCGCAGGACGTGGTGCTGGGCCTCTACTACGCTACTCGCGAGAATATTTCCGCTCGCGGCAACGGCATGATGTTCACCGATATCGCCGAAATCACCCGTGCCATCGACTCGCGGCAGATCGACCTGCATGCGCGCATAACGGTCCGCATTCGGGAATATGAGCTGGATGCCGACAAGCAGTGGCAGCCGAAAATCACCCGCTATTCGACTACCGCTGGCCGTGCCCTGCTGTCGGAGATACTGCCGCGCGGCCTGCCGTTCAAGGTGATCGACAAGCCGCTCAAAAAGAAGGAAATCTCCAAGCTGATCGACGAGAGTTTTCGACGTTGCGGACTCAAGGAGACCGTGGTATTCGCTGACCAGTTGATGCAAGCCGGTTTCCGTTTGGCGACCCGGGCCGGCATTTCGATCTGCGTCGATGACATGCTGGTGCCGACGCAGAAGCACAGCCTTATTGCGGCCGCTGAAACCGAGGTCAAGGAAATTGAAAAGCAATACACCTCGGGTCTGGTGACCGTCGGCGAGCGTTACAACAAGGTTGTCGATATCTGGGGCCGTGCCGGTGATCAGGTGGCGAAGGCCATGATGGACCAGCTCGCGCATCAGACGGTAACGGGTCCTGACGGCAAGCAGGTCAGCCAGGAGTCCTTCAACTCCATTTACATGATGGCCGACTCCGGGGCGCGCGGTTCCGCCGCCCAGATCCGCCAGCTCGCCGGCATGCGCGGACTGATGGCCAAGCCGGACGGTTCGATCATCGAAACGCCGATTACCTCCAATTTCCGCGAGGGACTGAACGTTCTGCAGTACTTCATTTCGACCCACGGCGCTCGCAAGGGCTTGGCCGACACGGCGTTGAAGACCGCCAACTCGGGTTATCTGACCCGCCGCCTGGTAGACGTAACCCAGGATCTGGTGGTGATCATGGACGATTGCGGCACCCAGAACGGTTTTGCCATGAAGGCATTGGTGGAGGGCGGTGAAGTCATCGAGCCCCTGCGCGAGCGCATCCTCGGCCGCGTCACCACCAACGACGTGATTCATCCCGACACACAGGATGTCCTGTTCACGGCTGGTTCCTTGCTGGACGAGGATGCCGTCGATGAGATCGAGGCACTCGACATCGACGAGGTTCGCGTACGCAGCCCGCTATCCTGCGAGACCCGCTACGGATTGTGCGCCAAGTGCTACGGCCGCGATCTGGGTCGTGGTTCTCTGGTCAATGCCGGCGAAGCGGTTGGCGTGATTGCTGCCCAGTCGATCGGTGAGCCGGGTACCCAGCTGACGATGCGTACCTTCCACGTCGGTGGCGCGGCTTCGCGCTCGGCGGCGCAAAGCAGCATCGAAGCCAAGAGTTCCGGCGTGATTCGTTTTACGGCGACCATGCGTTATGTCACCAACCCGAAGAACGAGAAGATCGTGATCTCGCGCTCCGGCGAAGTCATGATTACCGATGATAACGGTCGCGAGCGCGAGCGCCACAAGGTTCCCTACGGCGCAACCCTGCTGGCGGATGACGGCAAGGCGGTCAAGGCCGGCACGCAGTTGGCGACATGGGATCCGCATACCCGGCCGATCGTTACCGAATATGCGGGTACCGTGAAGTTCGAGAACGTCGAGAAGAACGCAACCGTGGCCGAGCAGATGGACGAGGTCACCGGCCTGTCTACCCTTGTCGTCATCGACCCCAAGCGCGGTGCCAAGGCATCGAAGGGGGTGCGTCCGCAGGTCAAGCTGATCGACGAATCGGGTCAGGAAGTAAAGATTCATGGCACCGACCACATCGTGACCATCACCTTCCAGGTCGGCTCGCTGATCACTGTGAAGGACGGGCAGCCTGTTGCCGTGGGCGACATTCTGGCCAGGATTCCGCAGGAATCGTCAAAGACCCGAGATATTACGGGCGGCCTGCCGCGCGTTGCGGAACTGTTCGAGGCGCGTATTCCGAAAGATGCCGGCGTACTGGCGGAAGTCACTGGTACCGTTTCCTTCGGCAAGGATACCAAGGGCAAGCAGCGACTGGTGATCACCGAACCCGATGGTACGGCGCACGAGTACCTGATCACCAAGGACAAGCACGTGATGGCCCACGACGGCCAGGTCGTCAATAAAGGCGAAGTAATTGTGGACGGTCCGGCCGATCCGCATGACATTTTGCGCTTGAAGGGTGTAGAGGAACTGGCGCGCTACATCATCGATGAAGTGCAGGACGTGTATCGCCTGCAGGGCGTGAAGATCAACGACAAGCACATCGAGGTCATCGTGCGTCAGATGCTGCGTCGCGTGGTTATCACCCATCCGGGCGACTCCAGTTTCATCAAGGAGGAGCAGGTCGAACGCGCCGCAGTGCTTGACGAGAATGATCGCCTGATCGCGGCCGGCAAGACGCCGACCATGTACGACTTCATGCTGCACGGCATCACCAAAGCCAGTTTGTCGACAGA
>CAMBRI010000174.1 GCA_945870205.1 Sulfuritalea hydrogenivorans sk43H
TGCCGGATCATCCTGATCCGGATTGAACGCTTTGGAAATGCCGCCCCACCCGGTGTACCGGTTGAGGACCATGCGCTCATCCACTGTCGGCGGACGGTTTTCCGCGTCGAGCATTGACAACAGTGCGACAGCAGCGAGGTTCGCATCGAACTTGGTGACATCGCCTCGCAGCATTGAATGCACGGTGGCATCCAAGCTGGGCCACAATACCCTAGGCGGCCGTTGAGGTTGCGTCTCCCCGATCAGTGCGGGAGACACAAATTCGACGTCGTCATTGCTCACCGGTACGGTGATCTGTAACGGTGCCGCCAAGGGAAATGCGATGATTTCCGCCGACGGTACGACGTGGGAAATCATCGGAAGCGGATCGTCCGGAGCGAACCCCGGCAGCCACATGGTGACTTCCGCCAGTTTCTTGAGTTTCACGTTTATCTCCTGAAAATGCCGGAGACACGTGTCCCCATCCGGGGTGTGTCCCCGGATGGGTTGAAAATCGATTACTCGTCATGGACGTTCAGCTTTCGCCACCCGTCAGATGACCTCGTGATGCTTTTTGAGTACTAAGTGCTGCGGTACAAATGAACAGAACGGAACCGCAATATTTCAAACAGCGCAGACATCGGTTATGCCGCCTGCTTCTGGTGCCGTCTCGACAAGCCGTATCGGTATGTATTGCTGAATTTCGATAGAGCTGTCTTTACCGGCATCGACTCATCCACAAGACGACTCGTCCAGGCGCAGCCTCGACGCGTAACCGTCTTGGCGCTGACCGCACTGATCTCTGCTTCGATGACCGCAACCAGCAACTGATCAAGGGCATTCATCTGTAATGAAGTAGCCGTGATGCAGCGCTCCGGTGTCACTCCATGCTCGGTAACAAATTCCGCACGGGGCAGATTGGCCAAATCACTATCGTCATCCTGATGCTGAAGTGGGTACGTCACGACTGATAGCTTGGAGATTTCAATCTCCTTGACTGCCACACGTACCCAACCGCACTCCAGCAATGGATACATCCATTCCGCGCGTTCGACAGCGTTCATTTCTGAACGCTTGGCATGGCGGAATGACTCGACCGGGATACCGTTCTGCCGTAGCAGCCCTGCTGTAGATTCCAGCGCACTGGTAATCATCTCCAGCTCGGAATCGTAGGATTCCTGCAGAAAATCCTCGTAGCGCGTACAGGCTTCGATTTCTCCGGATTGAACGAGGCTTGAGAACTCGCCTTCATCCAAGCAGGAATCGATATCCACATAAAACAAACGATGCTCCCGATTCGGAAGCCAATTACCTACGCCCATGGTGCTCTCCAAATAAAAGGCGGAGACACCCATTCCCGTGCGGGAGGGTTCCCCGCTCGGGTAATGGCCGTGAGGCCGAAAGAAATTACAACTGTTCCGCTTTGGCTTGCGAACAGAGATACAGCAGACAGCTCGAATTGCGCGGTCCCCACCATCGACGCCAGCGGGCATGCACTTTGGCTTTCTGCTCAACCGGCAGACTGAAGTAGGTCGATCGGGCGATCCGCCACCATTTGGCGGTGAATTTGCGGTGCTCGATCTCTACGACGTCTGCACGCTGCGCACGGCGGGACATGACTTCATCCACCGATGGCTGCAACGCGGCGACCTGATCCGCGAAAAGCGGCAAGGCATCGCGCTCGGCCTTCTGCTTGCGCAGAACGGCTGATCGCTTTCTCGGGGTGTCCCGAAATCCTTCAAAGCGGGGATAGCGATCAAACATCATGACCATCCCCTTGCCATGCGAATCGCTTCGCGCAGCATGCATAAGTGTTGCCTCATGGTGCCTCCAGTCAAAGTCGGGAGACACGAATCCCCTGTGGGGGCCGCGCCCCCACAGGGTTAAGTAAATGCTGTTTGTTTCCAGCGGCCAGCTACCGCCTTTCAGCCGTCCCCATAGAGGAACAACGAAACCGGAGCTTTCCACAACGGGCTATCGTCGAATGGAACGAAACCCGTTCTGGAAAGCCCGGCACACGAAGAAATGTGTGTGCCGGGAGAAAGAAGCCTGTCATCAGCCACCCTTGCGCTTGCGGCTGCGCTTGGGTTTTGGGTAGCCAAATCGGGCCCATGCTTCAGGATCGACGGGAAGCGGTATCGTCCGGGCGTTCTTGAGATTGACGAAGACGCCGTGATAGCCAATCTGTCCGTAGCGAAACAACTCCCACAACAGATTCAGGGCATACAGCGATACGCCGCGATTCACAAACAGCGACTGTTTTTCGAGGGCATCGGCGAGCGAACAGGATGGCGTGTCATCGTCGGCTTCCTGCGACTCATCCGCGATCTCCGGGAGAAGATCGACGGCATGCGGCAACCGATGCGCATCGGATTTGGCCCAACGCGCCGGCACCTCGCCGAGAATGACCTGACCGTCATGCAGGCGGTTGCCCAGATCGAGCCAATACCCGCCGCCAGACCGTGCCACCGATTCCAGAATCGCTTTACGCGCCAGCCGATTGTCCACACAACCAATCGCCAGATCGGTGCGCAAACTCTCGGCTGCAGTCACTCGCCTTGTCTCCGCCTTCCAGCCGGTGCCCATCGCCATGTTGATGCGATTGACGAGCACCGTGGCCTTGGGCAACCCCACGTCGGACGGATAGAACATCTGCCGCCCCACATTGGCTTCCGACACCTGATCGGCATCGATGACGGTCACATCCAGACCACCGGGATGGCCCAGCGCGAGCATGGCCGTGTGCAGCTGGGCCAGACCCATCAGCATCTGGGAACCGGTTCCCCCGGCCCCAATCACGGCGACACGAACCTCCCGCGAGAGCAACTCAGGCGCAAGATGATGGATAGCCATCGCTTCCTCCTGCCTGATCGCTCAAACCGGTAGCGTCGAATGCCAACGGCACGAACAGCCCATTGGCACAGAGACGAAACGCCGTCGAACACTGCCCGCGATCGCAATTGCCAATCACGCCGGCAATCTTGAACTCGCCGCGATCATCTCGATCATCCTGCGTCGAGAAGAATGCCGAAAGGCGACCATGAGAATGCAGATCGACAACCAGATGCTCGTCTTCGTCGAGCACCGGCCGGTGATAGCGGACATGACAGCATCCCGCCGATTCTTCCGTCGGGAACACCAGCCGCATATCGCCGGACATGGCATGCCACACGATCCATCCCACGCACTCCTCAGGACACCGATCGAGCGCGTACCGGTAGAACTCCGTGACCAGATGGCGAGGAATCTTGCCAAAGGTCAGGGACAACTCCCGGCCCACCCAGCCATAGGGCATGGGTACGCTTTTCTGGCTGACCAGCGGCACCCGCAGATACAACCACGGACGCCGAGCTTCGAGCCAGAGGCCGTCACCGGTCACCAAAAAGCGATGACCATTACCGGCCAACGGTGCGAATCCGCCATAACGCGGCACTGTCACCACCGGCGCTGACTGCTGCAAGGCGACATCTCTCGCATCCATCATCCATCTCCTTCCAGAACGGCGGCCTCAAAGGCTTGCCGTAGCGTCCAACCCGTCGGAATGAGCGTGCGCGTTGGAAAACGACTCAGGCGACCCTCCAGCAGATCCCGCCACAAGGCAAACGGACCGGCCCGGTAACGGGTCAGCCCCCTTGGGGTATGGATGTTCGGATGCGTGAAGTAGGAGCGGAAAAAGGCCTCCTCCCAGGCAAGGTGGTTGTGCACCTGATCGCCTTTCGGCAATCGGGCGCTACCGACACAGATCGTGCCGTTTTGCCAGACATTGAAGAATGGCGCGACGAACAGCGGCGTATCGGCATCGGGACGTTGCCGCCCCTTGAACGCAAACACCTTCCATGCCTTCGTGGTCACCACGAACACCAGTCCCGGACAGGGAACCCGCGCAGTGCGCGCTCCGAGTTCCTTGCAGTCGAACCAGACCTGCCTGTCCTGCGGGGAGCTGTACCAGACGACGAACCCCGATCCTTCCGCAAGCACATGCGCCGGCTTGATCGCCGGCTTGAGCATCGTTTCAGGATCGAGAATCCGCATCAGCGCCAGCAGTCCCGCCTTGCTGGCCGGAACGCCGGCTTGAATGACCGGACGATTGCCATCGTCCGATCCCACGTCATGGACAGACACGAACGCCGGCTTACGTTGCACATCCTGATAGACCAGCACGGCATGGGTCAGCCGGTACGACTGTTCCCTTGAAAACGTACTGACATTGATCGCCATCGCGACCTCCTTGTTGAAATGGCGCAGGCGTGTCGAGCCCGGCGGGCAGGACATCACCCGCACCGGGTTAATGGAACTCACAGCGGCTCGGCGATCAGGGCGATCAGCCGATCCAGTGACGACAACAAATGCAACCCCAGACCGGTCTTGTTGAGCCAGACATGGAACCCCTCGGAATCGAGAGGAACTGCCTGGGCGCCGAACAGATCGGTATAGCCATCGCTGGCGCAGTTCGCGTATTCGATAAAGTCATCGAACACCCGATCCATGGGGTCATCGACATCCCACCTCAGGTAGGTCCCGAAATAGACGCACTCGACCTCCATGCCGTCCAGGCCGGGAAGCTGCCCGCCGTCCGCCAGCAACTGCCCGATTTCGAGCACCATGGCAGCCACCGGAGCGACTTCAGGCAAAGTGGCCTGGATGCCTGACAGGGCATCCTCATCCAGCACCGGCTTGGCGCAAAGCACCCAATCCGGGAAATGACCGTCATACCAATCCGGAGAAATTGCATCCCCCAGATCCTCTTCGGTCATTCCCATCGAGCGCATTTCTTCCAGCCAGTCGGCCTGATCGCCACTTCCTTGCCAGTGGATGTACTCGCACAGATCGCGCGCCGATTGCGGCGTCAGGGCATACAGCGTGCGCCCCGAAGCCCGTTGCAACCAATGCAGCGCCGTCTCGCCCAGACCGGGACATAGCGTCTCGATCCGGGTCAGCCGATCTTTCATGCCAAGCCATTCCACCTGTTCAGACTGGATGGCCCAGTACCACCGGTCATCGTCGTTACTGGCATCGGGAAACAGCGATCCATAGCCCAATGTTGCAGGACTAGCGGCCGCATGAACCTCGAAGGCAATGTGCTGCAATTGCCCCACCATGCGGTTGATCCACGCAACCAACGCTTGTTGCACCAGCGTAGGCGGCAGACCGCTCGCAGACTCGGGAAGCTCCCCAACCTCCAGCCAGCGCAAGGCCAGCATCGCCCAGCGACGAACATCGAGACTGGGATTGAGGCTGACCGTGAGGCCAGCGCCAAACTGCGGCAGGCTCAGAGGATCAGGGCCTGGACGGAAGCGGCCACCTGACAGCGATCGCCGGGTGCGACGGTTGCTTGAGACCGTATCACCAAGCGTTGCAAGGCTTGTACGCATCGTTTCATCTCCTCGTGATCGAAGGCAGGAACCCCGTTCGGGATTCCGCCTTCAAAGTGCGAGAAGTCGCCATCGGCAGCGGCTTGCAGCCGTTCCTTGAGCGACACCATGACCTACTCCTTGCGCAGGACGACAGGCCAACGCCGATCCAGCCACCTGACCAATCGTCCCAAGGCGATCGTCAGGCGTTCAACCGGTGTCACAACAGCCGATTGCGGTTCGACATAGCTAAGGCCGTCATCGCGCCGCCGCACCACGATCCGGGAGGTTCGCGATGCATTGGCCGACAAGGCACCCTTGGTGCCGACGGCACGCCGGAAGGTGTAGATCAATCGATCACCCTTCTGCTCCGGCCCCTCGATGGAGGCCGTCGTGATCTCCGGGTAGGTGGCGGAATAGACATCCCGCACCTGCTCCGGTGACAACTCGCATCCGGGATCGGGCAAGGCAATGCCGTTGTAGGCAAACGAACGCTGAAGCTTCTGAACGGTAATGGTCATGACCGCCTCCTCATGCGAAAAGGTTGTCTTCGACCGAAACATCGGCGACTGCCGGCGTCCCGCTCTCGACTTCATTGTCATCATCGACATCGGCCGCCGCCGTTACCTTGGCGGTGCCTTTCCTGAGCGCGCCTTCGGCTTTCTTGCTGGCGTCTTTCTTCGCCGCCTCAAGAATGCTGCGGGTCGCCTCCAATTGCTCGGCAAGCGACTGGTGCTCTTCAGCAAAGCTGCGAAGCAGACCGACGAACTGTGCATCCAGCTCCTCCGCCGTTCCGGTCAGGACCAACGGGATCGCCAATGCCTCGGCATCCTTCGCATCTTTCGGGGTGGGTCGCACCGTGACGGTGATCAATCCTTCCCGGGCAGATGACAACGTGACTGCCAGTGCCGCGCAGCCGTCCAACAACGATTTGAGTTCCTGAAAAAACATGGTGGTACCTCCAAAGAGAAAATGGCAGGCGCACCACGCCCCTTGCGGGGAACGTGGTCCCCGCTTGGGTGGAAAGAAATTGTCTTACGCGATGTTGAAACGCATCGACCGCGGCACCTTGCCCTCATAAGGGAAGGCCGCCACGTTCAACAGCGCCTTGATGATGTCGTCCTTCTTGCCGCTCATGGCCTTGGCAAATGCCCCGCCCATCGCTGCCTTCAAGCCGATCTCGTCGCACATCGCCTCGATTTCGCTCTTGGTGAGCAGCTTGAGAAACTCTTCACAGAGCTTCCAGTGCCGCCCGAGATCGATCTCGAGATAGTTGAGGAGCTGGACCAAGGTCTTTTCCTCAATGCCGTCCGCAGCGGATGCCGCCAGTCCGAGGAACAGCTTGTCCCGAACAGACTCATCCGACTGCGCAACCAGGCGTGCTGCCTCATCCGTCTTGAACACGAAGCTGGTGAACTCCTGCTTGGTGATCGCGGCAAATGCCTTGCCCAGCTTGGTATCGCTGATATGCCGGGCATTGCCCGACAACGCCAGGGCGATGAGCACCGTGAGATTGATTTCACGGTTGGCCATCAACTCCCGACGCAGCGCCTTGCGCCAGACTTCCAGTCGGTAGTCCTTGACCCGTTGCGAGTCCTGGACCTTGGCTTCAGACTTGGTTTCGGCCTTTCCCATGGACTTGCCACCGGTGGCCGTTTTGCCGGTAGCTACCTTGGTGGCACCCTCTGCCGGCGCCGCCTTTTCCTTTTCCTGCTTGAGGCGTGCCGCCACCTTCTTGGCATTGCAGCTCGCATCGAAGCACAGATCGGAATAGACATTGCCCAGCTTGCCTGGCACGGCCGAAATTGCGGCACCGAAGTTCTTGCAGGCACGGCAGGCTTTCGCCTGATCCTCGCCTACTCCGGTATCGCCGACGGCCACCAGTCGCAGCAGCGTGAAGTTCTCGCCGGGGCGAACGATCCGAATGGTCGGATAGTCGTCGGCAAGCGAAGCCTTTTTGGCATCCAGCGCCGCATCGGTCTTGCTATCGAAGCACGAACCGTGGGTGCAATGACCTGCTGCAATCGCCTCGCCAAAGAGTGCCTGCTGATTCCCCGAATTGTGGGGACAAGACGTGCACTCGCCCTTGTCGAAAATCGCGCTGCCCAAGGCCCGCGATATCTGCTCAAGTTGTCCGCGAAACTGGACCACGGTAGGCAGACAGGCCTGGGACAGCAACTTATCGAGGACGGCGTCCTGCTTGTCGCGTGTGACTGCGGCCAGCAGCTCGGCATGGCCCAGCTGAATGCGTCGCTCGGACAAGGCCCGACGGACCCGTTCCGAACAGTTCATCAGCGCCAGGCGTTTGTCGAGCGTGGTGCGCGACCAGCCCAGCCGGCGTGATGCCTCGTCCCGATCCCCCTGACAACGGCCAAGAATCTTGGCGGCCGCTTCAGCTTCTTCGGTCGGACTCATATTGGCACGCTGGATGTTCTCGATCAGCGCCGCCTCGTCGGCTTCACCATCGTCCAGGTCGCGTACCAGCGCAGGGATTTCATACTCATCCCCGAACACCTTCTTCGCCGCACGCCAGCGACGTTCGCCGGCGACGATCTCGTAGCGTCCCGCATCGCGAGGCCGCACCAGAATCGCCTGCAGCACTCCCTTTGACTTGACGGACTCTTCCAGCTCCGTCATCTCAGCAGGATCGAAGTAACCACGAGGATTTCGACCGGGAAGAATGTTCCCGACCTTGATAGATGCTTGCAGTTGCATGATGCCTCCATGAAAAATGGCAGGCAACCGCATCCCTGGACGGGAATGCGACTGTCCCGCCTGGGTTGAAATGCAAAAAGCTAATGGGTGTAACGTTGCCGGTAGCGTTGCAGCACCTGATCCCGAATCTCTTCGGCATCGAGGCCAAACAGACGGCAACACGCCCGATAGGCAAATGCGCTCGACTCCGTCCGTGGCGCCTGCATCCAATCGAGGATGTCTAACCGCGTTGCGGCAGACACCCTGCGATCAAACAGGTCGTGCAGCGATTTCTCCAGCAGGAGGCCATGTAGCCGCAGGATCTCATCCTCGGTCCATGGGGGCTCGCCACCAAAATTCGCTTCACTTCCTGCCGTGCCTGCCAGGTTGAGTTGACGCACCAGACCGTCTTCCCTGTGCATGGCCGCCTCCTTGAATAAGCGCGGTGATTCGTTGCGCCTAGTTGCGGTTGTCGGCCTTGATTACGCGGTACGTTTCGTACTCGATCTGGTATCCGTTACCTTGGATGACGCTCAAAAGCTGATTGCGCGCCAATACAACGGCGGCATCATCTTCCTTGTTCATCGTCAGGAAACTGACGTTATCGAGCACACGCACTGCCTTGGCACAGATCCGAATGGCACCAAACTCAGTGTCACCAAGCATGGTCACTTGCCTTCCTCCCCGAAAATGTCACTGTCTGCGGAGGACGGATTGGCCAAGGCAGCCTTGCGACTGCGGTAAGCACGGAGCAGTTGCTCCAGC
>CAMBRI010000175.1 GCA_945870205.1 Sulfuritalea hydrogenivorans sk43H
GGCAGCACCACGTCCATGCAGGCGGCCATGATGCCCAGCGGCCCGCCTGAGAGCACAGCGCGCTCGTAGTCGAGGCCGGACATCAACACCTTGGTGCCGCTGCCGATGCCGCCCAGCACGTTTTCGACGGGCACTTCGCAGTCGTCGAAGAACAAGGGGTAGGTATTGGAGCCACGCATGCCGAGCTTGTCGAGGTGCTGGCCCTTGGAGAAACCCTTGAAGCCCTTTTCGACAATGAACGCAGTCATGCCGCGCGCTCCCGCCGCGAGGTCGGTCTTGGCATACACCACCAGCGTGTCGGCGTCGCCGCCGTTGGTGATCCACATCTTGGAACCGTTCAGCACGTAGCGGTCGCCCTTCAGCTCGGCCTTCAGCTTCATCGACACCACGTCTGACCCGGCGCCCGGTTCCGACATGGCCAGCGCGCCGACGTGCTCGCCGGAGATCAATTTCGGCAGGTACTTCTTCCTTTGCGCATCGTTGCCGTTGCGCCGGATCTGATTGACGCAGAGATTGGAATGGGCGCCATAAGAGAGGCCGACCGACGCTGAAGCCCGCGAGATTTCCTCCATGGCCACCATGTGGGCGAGGTATCCCATGTTGGTACCGCCGTATTCCTCGCTCGCGGTCATGCCGAGCAGGCCCATGTCGCCAAACTTCTTCCACAAATCGGCGGGAAATTCATTCACCCGGTCAATTTCGGCGGCGCGCGGCGAAATTTCCTTCTGGGCGAAAGTCCAGACGGCATCGCGCAGCATGTCGATGTCGTCACCGAGGTCAAAGTTGAGTCCGAGCATCAGGTTTTCTCCTTGCCGTGCATGGTCATTAGGGTTTGCTGCATGGTCGCGCAGTGGGTCGCGCGGCCGTTCTTGATGGCATACACTTCGCCGCGCGCAATGATCAGGTTGCGGCCGGACTTCAGCACCTGACCTTCGGCGACGAGGTAGTCACCATCGGCGGGGGCCAGCAGGTTGAGCTTGAATTCCACGGTCAGCACGTCCGAACCCTGCGGCATCAGTGTGTAGCCGGCGTAGCCTCCGGCGCTATCGACAATGGTGCCGGTAATGCCCGCATGAAAATAGCTGTTCTGCTGGGTCAGGTCATCGCGGAAAGGCAGGCGAATCTCGCAATGGCCCGGGCTGAGCGCTCCCATTTCGGCGCCGAGCAGCTGCATGACCTTCTGCCGGGCGAAGCTTCCCCGCACCGCGGCTTCCCAGTCGGGATTGCGCGGCTCGAAGACGTTCCTGGCAGGGCGTGCTGTATGGGGCATTTTTCCTCCTGCAAACAAGTCGCATGGTAGTTGACGTTGACGTCAACGTCAACTACTCCGGCGTTTCATGGAACTCCGGCCGCGCTCAGACTGGTCCGCGTCGGACTTCAGCATCTCGCGGCACTGACGTTCAAAACGGGCGATTTCCTTGAGCACGGCCTGAATGTCGTCGCGCTGCTGTTCAAGCGCGGCTCGCCGCTGGGCCAGCACGTCGAGAAAGGATTGCAGCTGGGTCGACTCGTCCTCGACGGTGTCATACATGTCGATCAGTTCCTTGATCTCTGCCAGGGAAAGCCCCAAGCGCTTGCCGCGCAGCGCCAGCTTGAGCCGGGTCTGGTCGCGCTTGCTGTAGATGCGGTTGCCGCCTTCGCGGGCCGGGGATACAAGTCCGTGCGACTCCCAATAGCGGATGGCGCGGGTGGTCACGCCAAATTCGCGGGCCAGTTCTGTGATGGTTTGGGTTTCGTTCATGGCAACGCGGAAAGGCGGTTTATGCTGCACCGCACATAAGACCTCGAAAATTGGATATGATGTCAGACCAACTGTCGACAAGTTAAGCAGATTTCTCCGACCGATGCAAAGAGACCCGGCTTGAACGCTCCCATTGCCTACCCGCACGAAACCGCCCCCGCCCCCGGCGTGGCAGTTCCTGTCGCGCCGGGCATCGAATGGTTGTGCATGCCGCTGCCTTTCGCGCTCAACCACATCAACCTGTGGCTGCTCGCCGACGGCGACGGCTACGCGGCGGTCGATACCGGCTTTGCCCAGGACCCGATCAAGGACGCCTGGCGAACGGTGCTGGCAGGACGGCAATTAACGCGCTGCATCGTCACCCATTGCCACCCGGACCATCTCGGTCTGGCCGCCTGGCTGGAACAGGAAACCGGCGCCGGACTGTGGATCGCGCAGGGCGAGTACCTGGCTGCGCACATGATGGTCGAGCAGATCGCCGGCTATGCGATCAGCTCCATGGTCGAATTCTTCCGCCAGCACGGCCTCGACCAGGCGCGCATCGATGGCCTGGTGGCGCGCGGAAATGGCTACAAGCGAGGCGTCCCCGAGATTCCCGCCACCTATCGCCGCTTGTTCGACCAGCAGGTGCTGAAGATAGGCGATTACGACTGGCGCACCATCGTCGGCCATGGCCACGCGCCCGAGCACATGAGTCTGTACAGCGATGAACTCGGCGTGCTGATTTCCGGCGACATGCTGCTGCCGCGCATCTCGACCAACATCTCGGTGATGGCGAGCAACCCGCACAGTGATCCGCTGGGCCTGTTCCTCGCCTCCATCGACGGCTTTCGTTCCCTGCCGGCGGACACGCTGGTGCTGCCGTCCCACGGCCGACCCTTCCGCGGCCTGCATGCCCGCGTCGATCAGCTCCATGCCCATCATGCCGAGCGCTGCGAAGTACTGCTCGATGCGTGCCGCGGCAAGGAAAAGAGCGCCGCCGATCTGATCGGGGTGTTATTCGGCCGCGAACTGCCCGATCCGCATCAAACCATGTTTGCCATGGGCGAAGCCATTGCCCATCTGAATTACCTGGAACACGCAGGAAAATTGCACCGCGTCGAACAGAACGGGCTTACCCGTTACACCAGTTAACTTTCATGCGTAGCTCGGCACCCCTGATGATGAAACACGCGAAAGGCGAATTGAAGGCCTGCCCCTCCCATCCGCTACGCGGCCCACGGCTGGCTTTGCACAGCCAGCCGGCTACGGCGGCGCGACGCATGCGTCGCGAATTCCCGCCTCGCCCCCTCGCGGGGAGGCTTCTAATTTGCTCGCTGCGTTCGTCTATCACCAGTCGCTTCGAAAGAGTTGTTTCACGTTAACCCAAGGAGTCACAATGTCCGCCCACGAAGCCAAAGCCTTGCCCGATCCGCAGGAAATCGCCAAAACTTACGCCGAAGTCGCCCAGCGCGCCTCCAGCCTGATCACCTCGCACATCAAACGCCAGATGAAAAAGGGCGTGTCCGCGCCATCCGACGACCTGGGCATTGCCCAGGCCTTCATGGAAATGATGGCCAAGATGCTGTCCAATCCCTACCAGATGGCGCAGGCGCAGATGAACCTGGTGTGGGACTATTTTTCGCTGTGGCAGCACTCGACGCTGCGCATGATGGGCATGCAGGGCGTACCTGTGGCCGAGGCAAAAAAGGGTGACAAGCGCTTTTCCGATGCGCAATGGGAGGAGCATTTCCTGTTCGATTTCATCAAGCAGTCCTACCTGATCACCGCCCGTCACATTCACGATTCCGTGGGAAATGTCGAGGGCCTCGACGACATATCGAAAAAGAAGGTTAACTTCTTTACGCGCCAGTTCATCGACGCCCTGGCACCGTCGAACTTCGCCATGACGAATCCCGAAGTGCTGCGCGAAACGGTCAAGAGCCACGGCCAGAACCTGCTCAAGGGCTTCAACAACCTGCTGCGCGACATCGAGGAAGGTGACGGCCAGTTGCGCGTCAAGATGACCGACCCCTCGGCTTTCGAGATGGGCAAGAACGTCGCCACCACGCCGGGCAAGGTGATCTTCCAGAACGAGATGATCCAGCTGCTGCAGTTCAGCCCGACCACCAAGGACCAGTACAAGCGTCCGCTGCTGATCATTCCGCCCTGGATCAACAAGTACTACATCCTCGACCTGCGGGCGAGCAACTCGTGGATCAAGTGGTGCACCGACCAGGGCCACACCGTATTCGTGATTTCCTGGGTCAATCCCGATGCCAAGCTTGCGCTGAAGGGCTTCGACGACTACCTGACCGAGGGCGCGCTGACGGCCATCGACGTGGTCTGCCAGCAGACCGGCGAGAAGGAACTCAACCTGATCGGCTACTGCCTCGGCGGTACGCTGCTCGGCTCGACCATGGGCTACATGGCCGCCAAGAAGGACAAGCGCATCGCTTCGGCGACCTTCTTCGTCGCCCTGCTCGACTTCTCGATCCCGGGCGAACTCGGCGTCTTCATCGACGAAGGCCAGGTCGCCAGCCTCGAAAAGAAAATGGAGGAACGCGGCTACCTGGAAGGTTCGGAGATGGGCACCACCTTCAACATGCTGCGTTCCAACGATCTGATCTGGACCTTCGTCGTCAACAACTACCTGATGGGCAAGGAACCCTTCCCCTTCGACCTGCTCTACTGGAACTCCGATTCCACGCGCATGCCCTACAAGATGCACAGCTACTACCTGCGCAACATGTACCTCAACAACCTGCTGCGGCAACCGGGCGGCATCACCCTGCTCGACACGCCGATCGACCTCGCCAAGGTCAAGACGCCGTCCTACTTCATTTCTACCATCGAAGACCACATCGCCCCGTGGCGCAGCGTGTATCTGGGTTCCACCGCACTCGGCGGCCCCGTGCGTTTCGCGCTGGGCGGCTCGGGCCACATCGCAGGCATCGTCAATCCGCCATCGGCCAACAAGTATGGCTTCTGGACCAACGACTCCAAGACGAATCCGGAAACCCCCGATGAATGGTTCGAGGGCGCCACGCAGCACGAAGGCTCCTGGTGGACCGACTGGCAGAAGTGGATCACCAAGCTGAACGACGACAAGGTACCGGCACGCGATCCGGCCAAGGGCAAGTTCAAGGCGCTGGAAGATGCACCCGGCTCCTTCGTCAAGTTCCGCCTGGACACTCAAAAGAAGATGAAATGACCGCAAACCCGCAGGGCGCCCCGTTGTGGGACGTTCCTCCGGAGTTGACAACGGGCCTGGGGTCGCTTGATCCCAGGCCCGTTTTCTTGCCCCCTGCGCCACGGCGGGTGGTCTTCGACACCAATGTTCTGGTCTCGCTTTACATCTTTTCCGACAGCCGCTTCTCGCCCTTGCGGGCGAAGATCGAAAGCGGGGCATGGCTGGCGCTGGGCAACGATGCCTGCACCGAGGAGTTTCGCCGCGTCCTGGCCTATTCCATGTTTGCGCTGAGTGAAGCTCAGCAAAGCTCGGCGCTCGCCGCCTATCGTGCCAGCGTGTCACTCATGGCCGGCCATCCCGCAACAACGGCCGCAAGCCTTCCGCGTTGCCGCGACCGCGACGATCAGAAGTTTCTCGAGTTGGCGCGCGACGCCGCGGCCGACTGGCTGGTAACTTCGGACAAGGCCCTGTTGCGCCTGGCAAGGCGCGACAGCCTGCGCCAAATGTTTCGCATCCTGACTCCCGAGGCCGCGCTGACCGAGGTTTGACCCGAGCGGCGCACAGCACATGGCATCGCGCCATGCGCCGGGGGCTGCTCTTCAGATGAGGATGTAGCGATGCTGGCGCGTTTCGTTCTGGACCGCGGCAACGCCTTCGCCGGTCGGAAAACGGACGATGCAAACGATCCAGTGGCGGCGATCGCAGACCACCAATTGCGGCAACAAGTCGATCTGGTGCATTGCGTCCTGGTTGCCGCCGACAGCGCCGGTTCTCGCGGCGGCGCGCACCTGGAAATGCTCGGACGGACGCTGCATCCAGGCGACCAGTCCCTGCAGCAGTTTCTCTGGTTGCAACTCGTCAATGGCCAGGATGGGCGTACCCTTCTCGCTGTCGGCGACCGGAAAATCCTTGCGGTTCTCTATGTTCCACGCTTCCCTGGGCAAACTGCCGGGCTTGCGCAGTTTCTGGACGTGCTCACCAAAAGCGGTGACCACACGCGTCAAGGCTGCGGTCCGCAATCCCAGTCGCGCCGCCGGTTCGTTTGCGGCGAGCGTGCGCAAGGTGTGATCATGATAAATCGGGTCGGCGCCGGCCTGCTGCGAATCAGGCCTGAGGCGGGTGCCAAGCAGGGCAAACACCTCTTTCTGGTCGGCACCGGCAAGGAAAGCCAAAGGCTGCTTGACGTCCCGACTGCGACCGAGAGCGTGGGCGATTTCCTGCCGTGCGGGAAACAGCGCATGAATCAGTGGGTGGTGGGTGTATTGCGCAGCGGAGATATCGAAGGGTCCGGGAATAACCGCGATCTGTTTGTCGAAATACTCGACCGCGGCGTTGATCGCCGGCACCAGATGGGTAGCGTATTCCAGCGTCTTGACGACGTCATAGCCGAGCACGGCAACGATCTGCCGAACTACCGGATGCGAGTCAGGCAGGACACATGTCACCGTCGGCGCCTGTTTCAAGAGACTGCTGAAGAACCCCATTTGTTCGTTCCCTGGATAACTGTTTCGCGCTGCTACGTATTCCTGTCCCGAGACTTGATGAACTGAAACACCTCGTGTTCGAAGCTGACACGTGCATCGGGATTGTCGATCTCACGGCTCAAGGCCTTCACCAGTTGAGTCGCCACCGACGATGAGCGAAGGGCGCGGTCGACCAAAGCGCCCGCAAAGGGCCCGATGTCAGTTGCCAGGCGGCGCTTGACGAATTCGACAAAGGCCTGATCGTTGCTTGGCAACGTGTAGCCGACGTTCGCCGACGCTGCCGCTGCCGCGCCAAACACCACATGGCTCAAGCCTTCAGCCCCCGATGCACCGCCCATCGCCTCAAAGCGAAACGGCAGATCCGCCAAGGTGGACGCCTGGGTCGCAAAATCGCGGGTCGCCATCAGGCTGCCGCTTTGCGGAGCGCGGCGCAAGGCGCTCTGTGTCGCGCGAATCGCGGAACCGGAGAAACTCGACACGCCTCCTGTTTCGCTGCGAAATACCACGCCGTAATGGACTATGGCGCATATCCGCGAAGGTGCGGCCACCGCGTCGAACTGTGCAATCGCAGTTGCAACCCGGCTCACAGCGGCGGCAATCGCCGCCTCGGGTGCCAGGGTCAAGGTGAGATTCGGCTTGCCGGGATCCTGCGTGGCATGGCCGAGCCCACGAACCACGGCACCGAGCGTGTCGAATTTCGCCGAGACGCCAGGGTCGGCCAAGTCAGCGCCGACCAGATCGAAGGCGATGACCGTTGCTGAAACAGGTGCACTGACTTGCGACGCCACGGTGTGACGATCCTCCGGGATTGATGGGCTGGTGTTTCTCGAATGACAACAAGACGCCCTTTTGATATTTTATACTTTAGATATATTACCCGACGGACGCGATTGCGGGTGCGCGACCAGACCGCACGCTCATCACGGCCGGCCCGTGCGCCGCAAACAAGCGTGCCGGGACATCCATGCGATTTCGTGGAATGGCTCATGTTATGCTTTGCACTTGAAGAATTCGGCGGAGATCAGCCATGAAACTGCGGGGCAAATTCAACTCTATGCTGTTGCTGGTATTCGGTCTGGCGCTGGGCGCCTCCGGCTACTTTTCTCACCGGCAACTCAACGAAAATGCCCGCGGCGAGGTCCTCTCCAATGCCAGTGTGCTGATGGAAACCATACTTTCCGCGCGCACCTGGGCGGTCAACGAAGTCGGGCCCAACCTGAGGGAAACCGGCGATGACGAAGAAATGCTCATGATGGGCGTGCCGGCCTACGCCGCCGAGAAAGTCATGGAGGCGGTGCAGAAGCGCTACCCAGACTATGGCTACCGCGAAGTCGCCCTGAATCCGACCAACGTCAAACATCGCCCGGCCGACTGGGAGGCGAAGATCGTCAACTCCTTCCGTAGCGACGTCACCAAGCTGGAAGAATGGGGCATACGGCAAAGCGCGAAGGGACCGATTCTCTACCTCGCGCACCCGATCCAGATCAAACAGTCCGGCTGCCTTGGTTGTCACACCACGCCCGAAAAATCGCCAGTGCAGCTCGTTGCCAAATACGGCAGCGAAAATGGATATGGATGGAAACTCAAGGAGATTATTGGTGCGCAGATCGTTACCGTGCCGCTCTCGGTGCCCGTCGAAAACGCCAATCGCATGTTCATCACCTTCATGACCACCCTCACCGGCGTTTTCGTGGCCGTCTTCGTGCTCCTCAATCTGATGCTCAATGCACTGGTCATCAGCCGGGTAAGCGTGATGGCGAACATTGCCGACGAGATCAGCAAAGGAAACTTCGAAATGGGCGAATTCAACGAACAGGGCTCGGATGAAGTCGCCCAGCTCAGCGCCTCGTTCAACCGCATGCGGCGCAGCCTGGTCAAGGCCATGGAATTGTTCAACAGCCAGCCCGGCTCCTGAGGTCGATCAGATGAATCCAAGGTTTTTCGCGCAGCCGCTGCGCCTGCTCGCCAGCATCGGCGCTCTTTCGATGTGCACGACCCCGGTGCAGGCGCAGACTGCGGCCCAGGGGCCGCGCCTGTTCCAGCAAAAGCAGTGCAACCTGTGCCATTTCTTCGAGGCGCGCAGCACCGCGCCGTCGGTTAAGGCGATGAAAGGAAGCCTGAAGGGCGACCCGGCAAAAACCTCGGCGGCAATTTCGGCGGCCACCGCCCACGCCAACGAGCTCAAATCGGTATCGGCGGCCGAGATTCGTACTATCTCCGAGTGGCTGGCTGCCACCACCTTTGAGGAACAGGCCGCCGCAGCTGCCGCGAAGCCGAAGCCTGGCAGCCCGGAAGCCAAGCGTCAGGCAGCCGCCAAGGCCAAAGAAGAGGCCGCCGCGAAGCTCAAGGCGGCAGCGGACGCCAAGGCACAGGCAAAGAAGGATGCCGAGG
>CAMBRI010000176.1 GCA_945870205.1 Sulfuritalea hydrogenivorans sk43H
ACTTCGGCGCCGGCGCCCCAGCCCACGGCAATCGGCAGCGTGCCCACCAGTGCGGCCATGGTGGTCATCATGATCGGCCGGAAGCGCACCATGCAGGCCTCGAAAATTGCCTGCGCTGGCGCCACGCCGTCCTTGCGCTGCTTGTCCAATGCGAAGTCGATCATCATGATGGCATTTTTCTTGACGATCCCGATCAGCATGATGATGCCGACGAAGGCGTAGAGACTCAGGTCGACCTTGAACACCAGTAGCGTGAGCAGCGCTCCCAGGCCGGCAGCGGGCAGGCCCGAGAGAATGGTGAGCGGGTGCACAAAGCTCTCATAAAGGATGCCGAGCACGATATACACCACCAGGATGGCAATCAGCAGCAGCACACCAAGACCCTTCAGCGAGGCTTCGAAGGCTTGCGCCGCGCCTTGCAGGCTGGTGGTGAGCGACGCCGGCATGTTCATCTCCCGCTCCATCTTGCGGATGCGATCCACGGCATCGCCCAGAGAGACACCGGGCAGCAGGTTGAAGGACAGCGTCACCGATGGCAGTTGGCCCTGATGGTTGACGGTCAGCGCCTGGGTACTGCGGCCAATGCGGGCCACGGTATCGACCGAAATCAGTTTGCCGCTGCTGGCGCGAACATGGATTTTCGACAAGGTCACGGGGTCGGCCTGCAACTCCGGCGCCACTTCGAGAATCACCTGGTACTGATTGGTTGCGGCGTAGATCGTCGATATCTGGCGCGAACTGAAGGCGCTTTGCAGGGCGTCTTCGATCTGGCCGATGTTGATGCCCAGTGGTGCCAGCTTTTCGCGGTCTATGTCGAGTGTTATTACCGGGCTCTGGTTCTTCAGGTTGGTGTTGACGTCGATGAAGCCGGGCAACTGACGCAGACGGTCGAGCAGGATGTCGTTCCAGTGATGGAGTTCGGCCAGATCGGTGCTCTGCAAGGTGTATTGAAACTGTGCGCTGGTGATCTGCCCGCCGATGCGTATCGGCGGCGGGTTCTGCATGAAGACGCGTACGCCCGGCACCGCGGCCAACTGCGGGCGCAGGCGGGCAATGATCTGGTCGGGCTTCTCCTTGCGCTCGCTGTGCGGCTTGAGGTTGAGCACCAGGGTGCCGGTATTGAAGGTCGGACGCGAACCGCTGGCGCCGAGGAAGGAACCGATGGTTTTTACGCTCGGATCGGCGGCAAGAACCGCAGCCACGGCACGTTGCCTTTGCATCATCGCCGGGAAGGAGATGTCCTGCGGCCCTTCGGTGGACACGATGATCTGCCCGGTATCGCCACTGGGCAGAAAATCCTTGGGCACGGCGCCATAGAGCGCGACGGTGATGACCAGGGTGAGGATGAAGGAGAGCATGACCCAGTGCGGACGCTTCATGCACCAGTTGAGCGAATGCCGGTAGGCAGCCAGCAGCGCTTCGAAGAAACGCTCGAAGGCCATGAAGATACGGCCGTGCTGTTCGGGTTGGGCGTGTTTCAGGTAGCGGCTGCACAACATCGGCGTCAGCGTCAGCGAGACGAAGCCGGAAACCAGGATGGCGGCACAGATGGTGACGGCGAACTCGTGCAGCAGGCGACCGACGATGCCGCTCATGAACAGCACTGGAATGAATACGGCGATCAAGGAGAGCGTCATCGACAGGATCGTGAAGCCGATTTCCCTTGCGCCGAGAATGGCCGCATGGAAAGGTTCTTCGCCGTTCTCAATGTGGCGGATGATGTTTTCCAACATGACAATTGCGTCGTCGACGACGAAGCCGACCGACAGCGTCAGGGCCAGCAGGGTCAGGTTGTTGATGCTGTAGCCCAGCGCCTGCATGATGGCGAAGGTGCCGATGATCGAGATTGGCAGCGCCAGCGCGGGGATCACCGTGGCCGACAGATTGCGCAGGAACATCAGGATCACCATGATCACCAGAAAACCGGCGAGGATCAGGGTGAGCTGCACATCGTCGATCGCCTCGCGGATCGAAACGCTGCGGTCGTAGTGAATCTGCAGATCGATCGAGGCCGGCAGGCTGGCCTGAAAGGCAGGCAATACCTGCCTGATCGAGGCGACGGTTTCGATGGTGTTCGACCCCGGCTGGCGGAATATCGCCAGCATGATGGTGCGCCGGTCGTTGAACCAGGCGGCCACTTTGGCGTTTTCGACGCTGTCGATGACGCGCGCAAGCTCTTCCAGCTTTACCGGTGCGCCGTTGCGCCAGGCCACGGTCAGCGGGCGATAAGCGGCGGCATTCAGCAACTGGCCGTTGGCTTTCAGGGCAAAGCTTTGTCGCGTGCCATCGAGCGTGCCCAGCGGCTGGTTGACATTGGCATTCCTGACGGCCGCCTGCAGTTCGTCGATGCCCAGCCCTCGCGAACTGAGCTGGGCCGGATCGGCCTGGATGCGCACGGCGTATTTTTGCGAACCGAAGACATTGACCTGGGCCACGCCGGGCAGCGTCGACAGGCGCTGCGCTAGCTGCGTTTCGGCGTACTCGTTGACCACCCAGGTCGGCAGCGTCGCCGAGTTCATGGCGATGTAGAAGATGGCGAAATCAGCCGGATTGACCTTGCGGAAGGACGGCGGCGTCGGCATGTCCGGCGGCAGCTTGCGCTGGGCGGCGGCGATCGCCGATTGCACATCCTGGGCCGCGGCATCGATGTCGCGATCGAGCGAAAACTGGAGCGTGATGGTGGTTGCGCCCTGGGCGCTGGTCGATGTCATCGAGTCGAGGCCGGAGATGGTCGAGAACTGGCCTTCGAGTGGCGTGGCGACTGAGGCAGCCATGGTTTCCGGGGACGCGCCGGGCAGCTGGGCGGTTACCGAAATGGTGGGGAAGTCGATGCTGGGCAATTCCGAGACCGGCAGCGCGCGATAGGCGATGACGCCGAAGATGAGAAAGGCTGCCATCAGCAGCGTGGTCATCACCGGTCGGCGGATGCAGAGTTCTGACAGCTGCATCGTGGCCTCCTAGTTGGGCTTGCCGGGTTTTTCGGGCGTGATAGCTGCGCCGGCCTTGCCGGGGCTTCGCTCGGGCGTATCCGCAGGCTTGATTCTGGCCCCAGGCGTCAGGCGCAAGTGGCCTTCCGTAACGACGCTTTCACCGCCGGCCAGGCCTTCGGCCACCACCGCGAACTGCTTCTGTACGGAGGCGACGCGAATCCTGCGGATCTCGACGGTGTTGTCCTCCTTCGCTACGAACAGGAAGCTGCCTTCCGCCCCCTGTTGCACGGCTTCTGCCGGAATCACGACAGCTTCTTTCAGCGTATCAAGTACCAGGCTGACGCCAACGAACTGGCCGGGCGCCAGTTGTTCATCATCGTTGGGCAAGATGGCCTTGAGCTGGATGGTCCCGGTGGTCACATCGACCCCGTTATCCAGAAAGCGCACATCGCCTTCCCAGGCCGGGCCGCCACCAGGCAGGGAAATCGCCGCCTTCATCGATTTCCTGTCCGAGCGCATGCCGGCTTGCAATTTGAGCAGGTACTTTTCCGGGACGGCGAAGGCTACATACAGAGGGCGTACGCGGTTGACCACCGCCAGCGTGGTTTCATTTACCTTTACCGCAGCACCGGGGAAAACCAGCTTGGCTCCGATCACTCCGCCAAATGGCGCTTTGACGATCGTGTAGGACAATTGCAGGCGGGCGAGTTCCACGCTCGCCGAATCTGCCTTTGCGGCAGACTCGGCAGCTGCGGCAGCGCTGCGCATGTCGCCGACTTTTTCTTCGGAGACAAAGCCTTTGGCACGCAGAGCAATATAGCGCTCGACGTCGGCGCGCGCCTTTGCCAGCTGTACCTGGCTTTTGGCAAGATTGGCTTCCACCTGATTCAGTCGGGCCTGGAAGTCGGCCGGGTCGAGTCGCAGCAGTACATCGCCCTGCCGCACGTGCCGGCCTTCCGTGAATGTCACGCTATGCACCTGGCCGTCGACGCGCGATTTGAGCGTCACTGTTTCGTAGGCCTCAGTGCGGCCGGTGATTTCAAGTCGCAAGGGCATGTCCTGCACTGCTGCTTTCACGAGTTTGACCGGAACCGAAGGCGGACTCATTGCCTTTTTCCCTGCACCGGATGTATCGGCCTTGCTGAAAAACCACGCCGACCCTCCGCCTGCCGCAAGCACGGCCGCGATCAGCAGAATCGAGCGTGTCATTGTCATGGGAGGATGGATTCGAGAGCGAAGAGCTGGCTGATTTCTTCGCGACGGCGTATCAGGTGCATGGATGCTCCGTCGATCATGACTTCGGCGGCGCGCGGCCGGCTGTTGTAATTGGAGGCCATGGCCATGCCATAGGCTCCGGCCGAGAGGATGGCGAGCAGGTCGCCTTCATTCAATGCGAGTTCGCGGTCGTGGCCGAGAAAGTCACCCGACTCGCAGACCGGGCCAACAACTTCGTAGGTCATCGCTGTGGCATTCCCCTTGTCGCCGGGTTCTGGCATGACCTTCACGATGTCATGCCATGCATCATACAGCGCCGGACGCATCAGATCGTTCATTGCCGCATCCACCACCGCGAAGTGCTTTTCCTCGCCGGGCTTAAGCACCTCGACGCGTGTCAGCAGCAGCCCCGCATTGCCGACCAGAGAGCGGCCCGGTTCGAACACCAGCTTTTCGCGGCGCCCGGCAAGCTTTGCCAGCATCGGTGCCAGGTAATCTGATGCAGCGGGGGCGGGTTCGTCGCCCCGGTACTGAATACCCATGCCGCCGCCGAGATCGATGTGCTCCAGCAGAATCCCCGCTGCGGCCAGGCGGTCGACCAGTGCCAGTACCTTGTCTGCCGCTTCCGCTGCGGGTGCCGGATCGAGCAGTTGTGAACCGATATGGCAATCGATGCCTTTTAGCGCGACATGCGGCAGCGATGCCGCGCGAACGTAAAGGTCGAAGGCTGCGCCGAAGGCCACGCCAAACTTGGCGCTCTTGAGGCCGGTGGAAATGTAGGGATGGGTCTTGGCGTCGACGTCGGGATTGACCCGAAGCGATACCGGCGCGCGGCGGCCGACGCTGCCGGCGACCTCGCTGAGCTGGTCGAGCTCGCTCGCCGATTCGACGTTGAAGCAGTGGATGCCGGCTTCCAGCGCGCTGCGCATTTCCGCGCGTGACTTGCCGACACCGGAAAATACGATTCTGTCCGCCTTGCCACCGGCGGCCAGAACGCGTGCCAGTTCGCCGCCGGAAACGATATCGAAGCCGGCGCCGAGTCGGGCAAAGAGGTTGAGGATGGCGAGGTTGGAATTGGCCTTGACCGCGTAGCAGATCAGCGATCGGTCCAGCATGCCATGCGCCAGCAGCGTGTCTCGGTAGGCCGCGTAGGCGGCGCCGAGCGCGGCACGGGAATACACATAGCAGGGCGTACCGAAGCGCGCCGCGATGTCGCTCAACGCAACGGACTCGACCTGCAGTCCGTTTTTGCCCATCGCGGTGAGGCTCATTGGCGTGGCTCGGCAGCTTTGTTGGCAGTGGCGGGCGCGACAGTCGGCGCAGGGGTTGCGGCTCCCGAGGTTGCTGTTGGCACCGGCGGTGGCAGGGTGAGCGAAGTCTTGGTGCCGCAGCCGGTGAGGGCGACCAGGGCGGACAGGGCGGCAAGGCGGGGCAGGGGACGCATGGGTTTCATGGGCTTGAGGGCTGAAGGCATAAGTATATGCGGCGCGCAGCGCCAGTGACATTCTGTATCCTGTCGGCTGTCTGAATTGCGGTCGCTGCGCTCGGCGCCGATGGTGCTGGCGTCCGCCTGCACTGCAACTTTATTTTTCTCTCCTGAAGGTACAACGCAATGGATGAGCGGGAATTCATGCTGGCAGCCGACGCCGAATTGGCACGCATCGAGGCGGCACTCGAGGTGGCGAGTGAAAGTGGCGTTGCCGATTTCGATGTCGAAACCAAGCCCGGCGGCGTGATTGAAATCGAGTTCGAGAACGCTTCGAAGATAATCGTCAATCGCCACGGTGCTGCGAGAGAAATCTGGGTTGCGGCGAAATCGGGTGGCTATCACTTCCGACCCGAAGGGGGCCGCTGGCTGGGTACGCGTGATGGCGAGGAACTATTGGCGGCCTTGGCCCGCACGGTGTCCGAGCAGGCCGGGGTCACTGTCAAACTCTAGTTTTTCTTTTCCGCGGCAGACGCAGCCTTGTCGGCAACCGGCTTCTCAACGGCTTTCGGTTTGGCGTCCTGTACCGGGGCAGGAACCGGCTTCGCGTCTTCCTTGTCGTCGTCGGCGGGCGGCAGATGTTCGCCGTACACAAGTTCCTTGCTGGTTTTCCCCGACGGGTCATGAGCGACGATCGACACCAGTCCCCCCGGGGTTTCCTGCCAACTCTCGGGCACCCCCTTCAGGGCATGTTCCATGAAGCCGATCCAGATCGGTAGTGCCGCAGCCCCGCCGGTTTCGCCATTGCCCATGCGCTTGGGTTGATCGAAGCCGATCCAGGCGATGCCGACCACGGTCGGCTGGTAGCCGCAGAACCATGCATCGATGTAATCGTTGGTAGTCCCGGTCTTGCCGGCCAGGTCACTGCGCTTGAGCACGGCGGCCGCGCGGGTTGCGGTGCCGCGCCGCACCACGTCGTGCATCATGCTGTCCATCAGCCAGGCGTTGCGGGCGTCGATTGCCCGCAAGGATTCGTCACCGGCCAGGGTCGGTTGCAGCGCCGCCAGTACGACGCCCTTGTCATCGACAATCTGGCGCACGATGTACGGCTGAACGCGGTAGCCGCCATTGGCGAATATCGAATAGGCCGCGAGCTGCTGCCACGGTGTAACCGATCCGGCACCCAAGGCCAGAGTGAGGTAGGGCGGGTGCTTGTCCGCTTCGAAGCCGAAGCGTGTCACGTAATCCTGCGCGTAGTGGGTGCCGATGGAGCGTAGCAGACGGATCGATACCATGTTCTTGGATTTCGCCAGCGCAGTGCGCAGGCTCATCGGGCCTTCGTACTTGCCGTCGTAGTTTTTTGGCTCCCAGGCCTGCGAGCCGGTTTCTTCGGCTGAGATCGACACGGGTTCGTCCGCGATCACGGAGGCGGGCGTGTAGCCTTTTTCGAGGCTGGCGGAGTAGATGAAGGGCTTGAAGCTGGAGCCCGGCTGACGCCAGGCCTGGGTGACGTGGTTAAACTTGCTGCGGTTGAAGTCGAAACCGCCGACCAGCGCCCGGATCGCTCCGTCCACCGGGCTGGCGGCAACAAAGGCGGCTTCGACTTCCGGCAGTTGGACGATCTGCCAGCTTTTCTCCGACTTCTGCACGCGGATCACCGCGCCGCGTCGCACCCGCTTGTTCGGTGCCGCCTTGTCATCCAGCATGCGCGCGGCAAACTTTAGCCCGTCCTCGCTGATCTTGAGTATCTCGCCGCCGCGCAAGTAGGCGCGCACCAGCTTCGGTGTGGCCTCAAGGACTATGGCGGGCAGCAAATCATCGCTGTCGTCGAAGTCGGTGAGCAGTTCTTCAAGTTCCTCGTCCTGGTCCGACGCGATGTCCTTCACATCCACGTAGGCTTCGGCACCGCGGTAGCCATGGCGACGATCGTAATCGATAACACCGCGCCGCAGCGCCGCATACGCTGCTTGCTGGTCGCTGCGATTGACGGTCGTGATCACTTGCAAGCCACGACTGTAGACGTCATCGGGGAAGCGCTCGGCAGCTATCTGGCGGGCCATCTCGGCGACATGCTCGGCGTGGACCCCGAAGTCGTTGACGTCGCGCTTGATGTGCAAAGCTTCCGTCTGTGCCGACTTCCATTGGACGTCGTTGATGTAGTTGAGCTCGTGCATCCGCCGCAGCACATAGCGCTGACGCAGCTGCGCCCGCTTCGGATTCGCCACCGGGTTATAGGCGGACGGTGCTTTGGGCAGTCCGGCGAGCATGGCCGCTTCGGCGATGCTGACGTCCTGCAAGGCCTTGCCATAGTAGATCTGGGCTGCCGCCGCGAAGCCGTAGGAGCGTTGGCCGAGGTAAATCTGGTTGATGTAGATTTCCAGGATCTGGTCCTTTCCCAGATTGTTCTCAATTTTGAAAGCCAGTAACATCTCATAGAGCTTCCGGGTCAACGTCTTTTCACTGGAAAGGAAGAAGTTGCGCGCCACCTGCATGGTGATTGTCGAGGCACCCTGGCGCTTGCCGCCGCCGACGAAATTGGAATATGCTGCGCGCAACACGCCCAGAGTATCTATGCCAGGATGCTGATAGAAACGTTCGTCCTCGGCGGCAAGAATGGCCTGTTTCATTACGGCGGGAACGTCCTTGATGCGGGCGAAGTTTCGCCTCTCCTCGCCGAACTCACCAATCAGGTGGCCGTCGCTGGAATATATGCGCAAGGGGATTTTCGGCTGATAGTCGGTCAGCACATCCACCGAGGGCAGTTGCGGATAGGCGAGAATCAGTACGATGCCGGCAAGCGCGGCAGCGCCGATCACGGTGCCGGCAATCAGGAACAGAAGGTAGAGTCCCCAGCGGACGGGGGAGGGCAAGGCTGAAATGGGCACGGATTGACGGGATAAAGGGCGGCGCGGTTGATTATAGCTGTGGCGCTGAAGACACGCCGTGACGGCCCATTCCTAATAATTTTGCTTTACAGTCGATATAGTTGCTGCTAGCATCTGAAGTAAATTATCTGTATAGCTTGTAACGTAATATTTTTAAAGGGAAAATCCTTTGCAGATCGATGTATCGGCCCTGAAGTCGATCTTTAACCCGAAGCTGCGTCCGCTGATCGGGGTGGATATCAGTTCGACCGCCGT
>CAMBRI010000177.1 GCA_945870205.1 Sulfuritalea hydrogenivorans sk43H
AGCATCCGTCGCGCTGCGCGGTCTGTTCCCGCATTGCTGGCACTTGCTGGGCTTCCCGCCGCTGCCGACGCCCCGGCGCTCTACCAGCAGCATTGCGCCGTCTGCCATGGCCCCGGCCGGCTCGGCCTGACCGGCCCGGCGCTGCTGCCTGAAAGCCTTTCCCGCCTGAAAAAGCCCGAGGCGATCAAGACTGTCAGCGATGGCCGCGTGGCGACGCAGATGCTGGGCTTTGCCGAGCGTCTGGGAAAGGATGAAATTGCCGCGCTGGCCGATTACATCTACACCGCCGTGTCGCCGACGCCGAGTTTCACGGAAGCCGACATCAAGGCTTCGCGCATCGTTACTCACGCCACGGGCAGCCTGCCGGCGAAACCGGCTGACATCTTCAAGGGCGTGGACATGATGAATTTGTTCATCGTGGTCGAGACCGGCGACCACCATGTCACGGTGCTCGACGGCGACAAGCTGGAACCGATACACCGCTTCCCCAGCCGTTATGCGCTGCACGGCGGGCCGAAGTTCACGCCCGACGGGCGCTACGTCTTCTTCGCTTCGCGCGATGGCTGGATCACCAAGTTCGACATCTGGAACCTCAAGGTGGTGGCCGAGATCCGTGCCGGCATCAACACGCGCAATGTGGCCGTCTCCGGCGATGGCAAATATCTCGCGGTGGCCAACTACCTGCCGCACACCCTCGTGCTGCTCGACGCCGACCTCAATTTGCTGAAGATTCATCAGGTACTGAACAAGGACCGCAAGGAGAGTTCGCGCGTTTCGGCGGTGTATGACGCCGCGCCGCGCCAAAGCTTCGTCGCCGCGCTGAAGGATGTACCCGAGGTTTGGGAGATCAGCTATAACCCGCAGGCCGACGACATCCCGGTCGGTATGGTGCACGATTTTCAGTACAAGGAGGGCGCGTTCATCCCCGGCTTCCTCAACCCGCGCCGCAGCTTTCTGTCCGAGCCGCTCGACGATTTCTTTTTCACCCAGAATTATTCCGAACTGATGGGATCCTCGCGCACCGCCGGCCAGGGCCAGGTGGTCAACCTCGATGTGCGCAAGAAGATCGCCGACCTGAAACTGCCCGGCATGCCGCACCTGGGCTCCGGCATTACGTGGAACTACAGGCCGCCGCAGGGCGCGCAGGACCGCATGGTGATGGCCACGCCCAACCTCAAGGAGGGCCTGATCACGGTGATCGACATGAAGGACTGGAGCACGCTCAAGACCATTCCCACGCTGGGCCCCGGCTTTTTCATGCGCAGCCACGAGAACACGCCTTACGCCTGGACCGATTCGATGATGTCTAAGGCGAAGGACACGCTGCAGGTGCTCGACAAGCGAACGCTGGAGAAGGTCGCCGAGATCAGGACCGATCCCGGCAAGACCCTGGCTCACGTAGAGTTCACGCGCGACGGCAAGTTTGTCCTGGCCAGCCTGTGGGAGCGCAAGGCCGACGGCGGCGCACTGATCGTGTTCGATGCGGCGAGCTTCAAGGAGGTCAAGCGCATCCCGATGGACAAGCCGGTGGGCAAGTACAACCTCTACAACAAGATCAACCGCTCGGAAGGCACCAGCCACTGAGGGCCAGCATGCCGGCTACTCGGCGGTGATGCCACGCAGACCTTGCTCTTTGGTCAGGGAAAAACCGAAAGTCACGTTGCCGTTGCGATAGCGGTGATGCGTGCCGACCACTTTTCCCGGCGTTGGAATGACGAATGACCCGGCTTGCGTGGACTTGGAGATGTCGCCGTCGCCGAGTACGGCTTTGACATCGGCATCGCTGACGCTCCCGCTGAGAATGGTTTGGTCGCCCGCCATCAGGGCATTGCCCGATACCTGCACAATGCGGCCATTCGCATCCACGGTGACCGAAAGCGTGCGCCAGGATGTTGACTCCCACGAGTAGTTCGTCGGCGGCGTGCCAAACGACCGCGTCGGCTCGCCGTGCTTTTGCCGCAGTTCATCCAGCGTCATTCCCGGGCGCGCCCCGTTGATGGTCCACGGTGTATTGCCCGTGTAGCGCGGGAGGTAGGATTCCTGGTCGGTGGCCTGCTGCATGCAGGCTGCAAGAAGCAATACTGCAAGCGGGGGCAGTTTGCGTTTCATGATATCGGTTGAGTCCGGCGAGATGGCGCAAGTCGGCACCATGCGGACGCCAGTCGACGATCCGGCCGGCTCACCGCAGAATCAGGGCTTCCTGTTCCACTTGCCCTCGGCGTTACGCAGCCACCAGCCCGACTTCCACTGCTGGTTCCAGCGGCTGCGCATCATTTCCCAGACTTCGGGCTGCGCGTCGCGCCGGCCGTTGCCGTCGGCGATGGTGAACACCAGGGTCTTGCGTTCGGTGTTTTCGAGGTCGATCAGCTTTTCGGCGATCTGGCGTTTGGCCAGCGAGAGCTTGACGCCTTCGCGCAGGTAGATGAGGCCATCGTGGCCGAGGCCGATTTCACCGGCCTCGTAAAAGCGTATCAGACGCGACGAACGCTGCGCGATGGAATGCTTGGTGATGACCACCGGCGGCGTGCCGATGTCCAGGTTGATGGCCGGCTTGGCGGGATCCATTGCGGGCTCGGCGGCTGCAACGGGAAGGGCAAGGCAGGCGAGCAGGAGCAGGAATGGTTTCATCGGGGTCTCTCGAGTGTCAGGTATGGCTCATTTGCCGGCCAGCAGCAGTTTCAGGTCGGCAGCGACATTGGCGGGCGTTTCGCCATGGCGCAGCAGGAGTCGCAGTTGGCCCTGAGGGTCGAAGGCATAGCTGCCGGTGGAATGGTCGATGCTGTAGCTGCCAGGGGTCGATCCGGGCTGTTTGGCGTAAAAGACCTTGAACTCTTTCGCTGTTGCGGCAATGCCGTTTTCATCGGCATGGAGGCCAAGAAAGCTCGGGTCGAAGGCCGGCACGTATTGGGCCAGCAGGGCCGGCGTGTCGCGCGCCGGGTCAACCGAGACGAACAGTACCTGCACGCGTTTGGCATCGTCACCGAGAAGTTTCATGGCCTCGCGCATGGTCGACAGTGTGGTCGGGCAGACGTCAGGGCACTGCGTATAGCCGAAGAACAGCACCACGGCCTTGCCGCGAAAATCGGCGAGGCGGGCCGGCTTGCCGTGGTGATCGGTGAGGCTGAAATCCTTGCCCCAGGGAACCGCGGAAATATCGGTCGAGACGAAAACCGGCGGTCCGGAACATCCACCCAGCAGCAGGGAAAGGCATAGCAACAGGGCCGACAACAGCTTCATGGGATGCGGGAAGGGGAATGGTGGGAGCGGCCATTAGTGTACTCGGTTTTCCGGCAGGCCTTGCCGTATACTTCCATGCTTTTGGTGGGAGTAATAGTGAATTCGCATAGCGTCACGGTTGCCGGGGGAAGTCCCCAAACGCTCGCCAGGGCATGGTTGTGGCTGGGGCTGATGGCGCTGATCGGGTCCGGCCTGCTGGCCATCCTGCTGGTGCTGTCGCGCACGCCCGGCATCCAGGATGTCTTTCCGTTGAAGGACATGTTCCGCGCCGCGCTGGTGGTGCATGTCGATTTGTCCGTCGCGGTCTGGTTCATGGCCTTTGCCGCGGTGATATGGAGTGCGCTGGGCCGTGATGGCGTGGCCTGGCTGGGCTGGAGTGGTTTCGCGCTGGCAGCGGTGGGCACCGCGGTGATGACGGTTTCGCCCTTTCTGCCCGGCGCCGATCCGGTGCTCAACAACTACATTCCGGTCTTGCAGCAACAGGTGTTCTACGCCTCGCTCTGGATCTGTGGCGCCGGCTTCGGCATGGCTGTGCTGCGCGCACTGATCACGACATGGCCGCGTCCCGCCTTCGGCGCCCCCTTGCAGCTCGGCGCCTTTCTCGGTGCGGTGGCGGGCTTTCTGGCGCTGGCGGCCTTCGTCTGGTCCTGGGCCGTGGTGCCGCGGATCGAGGAAAAGATCTATTTCGAGGTGCTTTTCTGGGGTGGGGGGCATACGTTGCAGTTCCAGCATGCACTGCTGATGGTGGTGGCTTGGCTGTGGATCGCCGCCCATCTTGGACAGCCGTTGGGGCTGGGGGCCGGGGTACCTGTTTCACCGCGTGCGCTGTCGGCCATGTTCTGGATCGCCGCCCTGCCGCTGCTGGTGGTGCCGGCGATCTACTTCACGATACCCGCCGGCGAACTGCCGCACATGGAACTCTTCGCCAAGCTGATGATCTGGGGCCATCCCTACATGGCACCACTGATCCTGGTCGGCTTCCTCGGCATGTGGACGACGCGCGGGGCGCCGGCGGGCGGCGCCAAGTCGGCCTTCATCGCCTCCTTCTCGCTGTTTGCCGTGGGCGGCGTGCTGGCCTACATGATCCAGGGTGTCAACGTGGTGATTCCGGCGCACTATCACGGCTCCACGGTCGGCGTGACACTGGCCTTCATGGGCCTGGCCTACGTGCTGTTGCCGCAACTGGGTTTTGGCGCCGTGGAAGGACGCATGGCGCGTTGGCAGCCCTATGTGTATGGCGGCGGACAACTCATTCATGTGCTCGGCCTGGCCTGGTCGGGCGGCTACGGCGTGCAGCGCAAGGTGGCCGGCGCCGAGCAGGCGCTCACCACCCTGCCGCAGAAAATCGGCATGGGCATGATGGGTCTGGGCGGCCTGATCGCCGTGATCGGCGGCATCATGTTCGTATTGGTTTGCCTCAAGGCCATGACGCGGTGGAAGCGCGGCTGACGCGAGGAAGTCTCGCCAGGGACGTGTGCGACGCCCGGCGAAGAACCGGCAGGCGGTCGGTAGTGGCCCATGTGCCTGCCGAAAGGCGAGAAGCAGTGTTGCAATCATGGTTTTCCGGGCAGCAATTGTCATTGACGAAGGCGAAACCGGCGCAGATACTTTAGTGCGTTTGCGAGGCATTCGGGTGATCGGTTTTCGTAGCGGCGGCTCAATGCTTCGTAACGTATCGCAGGCAGAACAGGTGGGCGGCTGTTCCAATGCCAGACGACCAGGCGAAGGCGCATAGACCGTTCAGCCAATCCCGTCAATGAATAGGGAGGACCCCATGAAGCGTCTACTTGTAATTGTCATTGCCCTTGCGGGGGCTGCCGCGCAAGCCGCCGATATCGAGGCGGGCAAGGCGAAAGTGGCCACGGTGTGCGCCGCCTGCCACGGCGCGAATGGCGTCAGCGTCAGCGATACCGTCCCCAATCTCGCTGCCCAAAGGGCGGTCTACCTCGAAGCGCAGCTGAAGGGGCTCAAGGATGGCACCCGCAAGAATCCAATCATGAACGCCATCGCGGCGCAGCTCAATGCTGATGACATTACCAACGTCGCCGCCTGGTTTGCCTCGCAGCCGGGTGCTGCAGCGGGGAGCAAATCCGCGTTCCTACCCAACGCGGCGAAGACCGGCGTGAGTTTTCCCGAGGGCTATCAGGGCAGCTTCGTCAGGTACCACACCATCAACTTCCCGGCAACCCGGCAGGTGCGTCACTACTTCGCCAACAAGCTCGCGGTCGATGCAGCCAAGGCCGGCAAGGCATTGCCGGACGGATCGGTGCTGTTCGCCGAGGTGCATGCGGCGAAACTGGATGCGGACAAGAAGCCGGTCATGGGTGGCGACGGTTTCTACGTGGCTGACAAGCTGCTGTTCTACACGGCGATGGCACGCGATGCGGGTTGGGGCAGGGATATTCCCGAGATGCTTCGCAACAGCGACTGGAACTACGCGGTCTTCACCACCGACAAGCAGCACCGCGCGGGCGCGAACCAGGCCGAGTGCCTCGCCTGTCACAAGCCGCTCGACACCACCAGCTATACCTTTACGCTCAAGCAGCTCGCCGAGGCCAAACAGCCGTAACGATATCGGTAGGCTGGAATATGCCCGGCGGATTCATGGAAATGGCCAATTGTCAGGGAGGAAGAAAGTCATGAGCGAGCAGCGACTGGCCCAGCGTCCGGCGATACAAGGAATCACCCAGCTGGAAATCGATCAGCGCGTATTCGATTTGTACGACGAGTATTGCCACGGACGGATCGACCGGCGCGAATTCCTCAGTCGTGCGGCATCGATTGCGGCGCTGGGTGCAATGGGTTTGCTGATGGCGCAGGCCTTGCTGCCGCGCTATGCGCTGGCGCAGACGGTTTCCTTCACCGATACGCGCATCAAGGCCAGTTACGTCAGCTATCCCTCGCCGGGAGGCAACTCGGGCAGCATGCGCGGATATCTGGTGCAACCGACGGGCCCGGGCCCGTTTCCGGCCGTGCTGGTGGTGCACGAGAATCGCGGACTCAACCCCTACATCGAGGACGTGGCGCGGCGGGCCGCGCTGGAGGGGTTTCTCGCGCTGGCTCCCGACGGCCTGTTTCCCGTGGGTGGTTATCCCGGAAACGACGACGACGGCCGCACGCTGCAGGCCACCCTCGACCAGGCAAAGCTGCGCACCGACTTGCTGAACAGCGCGCGTTTCCTCAAGGCCCACCGGATGTCCACCGGCAAGCTGGGTGTCACCGGTTTCTGTTTTGGCGGCGGCGTGGTCAACTACCTGGCCGCGGCCCTCGGTGCCGAGATGCATGCCGGCGCGCCTTACTACGGGGTCGCGGCCGACACGGAAAGCGTGGCGAAGATCAAGGCGCCATTGCTGTGCCATCTGGCGGAGCATGATGAGCGCATCAATGCGACCTACCCCGCGTTCGAGTCGGCGCTGAACGCGGCCGGCGTGTCATATCAGGTGCATGTCTATGCGGGAACGCAGCATGGCTTCCATAACAACTCGACACCGCGTTACAACGAAGCCGCCGCGAAGCTGTCGTGGGAGCGCACGGTCGCGCACTTCAGGAAGCACCTCGCATAAGAACGCGCTGATCAAGTCCCGCATCGTCCTTCCGGCGGAAGCCGGAATCGAGATGGATCAAGGCCCAGGGCAGCGGCGCCAAAAAAGCGGGCATTGACCGGAACTCGACGGACTAGGATACTTGAGGTTGTGCTCGAATTTCCTTTCCCCATATGAACCAGACACTCGCCCAAAAAGCCCCGCAATCGCAACTGGAAGCAATGCAGGACCGCATCGACTTTGGCCGGCGCCTGCAGGACCTGACGAACAAGATCCACGCTACGGACAAGGTCTCGCAAATCATGCTCGACCTGTCTGCCGAGATCTGCGAAGTGTTCCACTGCGAGCGACTGACCTTGTATGCGGTCAACAAGGAGCAGGGGGCTCTGGTGTCCAAGGTAAAGATGGGCATCAACTCGGACAAGGAACTGGTCCTGCCCATCGATCGCCAGAGCATCGCCGGGTATGTGGCACTGACGCGCAGCACGGTGCGCATCGGCAATCTCGACGACGCCGAGGAACTGCAGACGATCGACCCGGAATTGCGTTTCTTCAATGAGGTCGACCGTGCCACCGGCTTTAGATCGCGGCAAATGCTTGCCGCACCCTTGTTGCAGGGACTCAGCAGGGAACTGGTCGGTGTGCTGCAGTTGATCAATCAGCGGGTCGATGGGCGCTTCGACAAGGTGGCCGAAGAGGGCCTTGAAGCATTGACGGCCACCCTGGCGCTGGCTCTGTTCCAGCGCATCAAGGTGGCGGCAATGCTGCCCAAGCGCTATGAAGCCCTGGCGGCCGAAGGAGTGATCTCGGCCGCCGAACTCGAACTGGCCCATCGCTGGGCGCAACGCAAGAACAAGGAACTGGAGCAGGTGCTGACGGAAGATTTTCAGGTGCCGCTGGCCGCGATCGGGCATGCACTGGCCAAGCGGGAAAATATTCCCTACCAGGCACGTGATGCCGGGTGGCGCCCGAATCCCGACCTGGCAAAAAAGATCACCCGCGCCATGTGCCAACAGCAGCAATGGTTGCCAGCGTCAATGGAGCAGAACCTGCTGATCGTGGTAACGACCGAGCCGGAAAATCGCCTGGGCAAAGAGAATATTGGCCGAACCTTTCCCTACAACCAGATCCGCCTGCGCTATACCACGCGAACGGAATTCAACCAGATGCTGGAGCAGTATTTTCCCTCCGCCAGATAAGCGGAAATCCGCGGGCCGACGGCGCACCCGGGTCGAGAAGCAAAATGCGGTGAATAGGGCCCGGCAGCGGCAAGCGCCGGTTTGTCATTGGACTCAGCGAATATGAGCAGCCAGGCAGAAATGGACGCGGATCGGCAGGTCTTCGGAGTGCGTAGCGAACGGTGCCGAACTTGTGGCTGAACTCCGGCCACGGCGCAAGCTGACCGAGAGCGAGAGTGAACGGCTCATCACCGCGCACGCGCCGCTGGTCAAGGCCATCGCCCAATCGCTGCTGAGGAAATTGCCGGCCAACGTCGCCCTCGATGATCTGCTGCAGGATGGCTATATCGGGTTGTTGGGTGCTCTGCTTCAGGCGACCAAGGAACGGGCCGGCGACCAGTTTCAACGATATCTTTCCCTGCGAGTTCGCGGGGCCATGCTCGACGGCTTGCGCCTGAATGATCCTGGATCGCGAATGGTGCGTCGCGCGATGCGCCGCGTCGAGCACGCGATTCATGAACTCGGTCACAGCCTTGGCCGGTCGCCCAGCGAAGAAGAAGTGGCACAGGCGCTGGCCATCCAACTGACGGACTACCAGCGCCTGCTGCAGGAGGCGCATGGCTATACGGTGCTCTGCATCGATGATTTCGATGATGGCGAGTCAACGGGGAATTTTCTTGAATGGTGCGTGACCACCCGCTCCGACCCTGTCGCCGCATTGCAGCGGCGGGCGCTCCAGCGCAAGCTG
>CAMBRI010000178.1 GCA_945870205.1 Sulfuritalea hydrogenivorans sk43H
GACACAGAGGCACAGAGAAAGTCAAAGAATCAATGGCTTGCCGATTCGATACCAATCACCCCACGGGTGAGTGCATGAAACACGGGAAGCACTTGTTTTTCCTCTGTGTCCTCTGTGCCTCTGTGGTTCAACTGAGGTTTTAAGGTTAATAGCATAGGCATTCTGGGAGGAATCCAATGACCACAGGCGTCACGCCGAAGCCGCGCCCACCCGGCTTGCTGGTGCGGGCATTCGGCAAGCTGCGACGGCTCGCACTGATGACCGTGCTGCTGTGCATATGGGAGTACGTCAGCCTGCGCGTGCTGGATTCCACCTCGCGCACGCTGCTGCCGCCGCCGACGCTGATCTTCACCGCCGCCTGGGAACTGATCAGTTCCGGCGAGCTCTTCCGCCATGCGCGCGACTCGCTCAAGCGCGAAATGGTGGCCTTCATGTGGGCCAGCATCTCGATCCCGATCGGCATCGCCATGGGCTGGTTCCGCATCGTCGACGAGCAACTCGACACGATCATGGAAATGCTGCGCCCGATCCCGCCGCTGGCGTGGATTCCGCTGTCCATCCTGTGGTTCGGCATCGGCGACGAGCAGAACCAGTTCATCATTTTCCTCGGCATCTTCTTTCCCATCCTGCTCAACACCATCAACGGGGTGAAGGGCATCGAGCCGAACCTGATCCGCGCGGCGCGCTGCCTGGGCGCCAACGAGGCGCAGATCCTCTGGCGCATCGTGGTCAAGGCGGCGCTGCCGCAGATCCTTACCGGCATCCGCATCGGCCTCGGCGTCGGCTGGATGGCCCTGGTGGCGGCAGAACTGGTCGGCGCCAACTCGGGCCTGGGCTTTTTGATCAACGACGCGCGTACGGTGCTGCGCACCGACTACATCATCGTCGGCATGGCTTCGATCGGCTTCATCGGCCTGCTGCTCGATCAGATCATCCGCGAACTCGGTAGACGCCTTCTGCCTTGGTCGCGCGGAATGGACCGATAACCATGAGCAACCTGACCGTAGAAAACGTCACCAAGATCTACCCCGGCCACAATGCCGATGACGAGCCGGTGCTGGCGCTGGACGACGTCAGCTTCCGCGTCGAGGACCACGAGTTCTGTTCCGTGCTCGGCCACAGCGGCTGCGGCAAGACCACGCTCTTGACCATGATGGCCGGCTTCGAGCAGCCCTCGATGGGCCGCATCCTGGTCGACGGCAAGCCGGTGGGCAAACCGACCTGGCAGCGTTCCGTGGTCTTCCAGGACTATGCGCTGTTCCCCTGGATGACGGTGCACGACAATGTCTCCTTCGGCCTGGAAATGAAGGGCATCGCGGCCGTCGACCGCGAGGAGATCATCCGTCGCCACATCGAACTGGTCGGCCTCGACGGCTTCGAGAACCGCTATCCGCATCAGTTGTCGGGTGGCATGAAGCAGCGTGTGTCGATTGCGCGCGCACTCGCCGTTGACCCCAAGGTGCTGCTGATGGACGAGCCCTTTGCCGCGCTCGACGCGCAGAACCGCGCGCTGATGCAGGAGGAGATGGGGCGCCTGCTGGCCAACGCCGACCCGGTGCTGCGCAAGACCATGCTGCTGGTCACCCACAGCATCGACGAGGCCGTGCTCCTCTCCGACCGCATCATCGTGCTCACGAGGCGTCCCGGCCGGGTCAAGGCCAATATCGAGGTCAAGCTGCCGCGGCCGCGCGACGAGGACAGCCCCGACTTCGTCAAGCTGAAAAAGAAGATCCGCGACCTGATCCATGACGAGTTCGAAGTCGAGCACTGAGCAACATGGCCGGCGGGGACGCTGAGTGCAGGTCTCCGCGACCCTGGTCGGGGCCATGGCGATCGCCGGGATCGGCGGCGTGGTGCGCGGCGCCACGGGATTCGGCGGGGCGATGGTGATGACGCCGACGCTGTCCCTGCTGCTGGGCCCGATTCCCGCCGTGATCAGCGCCCTGCTGCTGGAAACATTCGCCGCCTTTTCGATGCTGCCGGCGGCGGCGCGCACGGCACGCTGGCGCACCATCCTGCCGATCTGCGCCCTGGCCTGCCTGACCGCACCCATCGGCACCTGGCTGCTGACCACGCTCGATCCACTGCTGATGCGGCGTGCCATCGCGGCGACGGTGCTGATCTTTTCCTTGCTGCTGCTGACCGGCGTCCGCTATCGTGGCGCGCAGCGCCTGGGCACTTCGCTGGCACTAGGCGCCACCAGCGGCGTGCTGGTCGGCGCCACCAGCGTCGGCGCCCCTCCCGTGATCCTCTATTTGCTGGCAAGCTCGGACGCGCCCAATGTGACGCGCGCCAACCTGACGTTGTTCGTCACCATCATTTCGCTGGCGGCACTCGCCGCGATGGCCTGGCGCGGCATGCTCGACAGCGGCAACGGCTTCACCGCCTTGCTGCTCAGCCCCCTGTATCTGGGCGGCGTCTGGCTCGGATCCCATCTGTTCGGCCGCATCGATGCCGCGGCCATGCGGCGCTGGACCCTGATCTTCCTGGTCATGGTTTCGGCGCTCGTGCTGTCGCTCTGAATTCATGTAATGGAGATACTTCGATGAAACTCGATGGCAAGGTGGCCGTGGTCACCGGCGCCGCCAGCGGCCTCGGCCTGGCGATCGCGCGGGCCTTCGCACGGGAAGGCGCCAGGGTCGGCGTCGCCGATCTCGACCTCGCGGCGGCGCAGAAGGCGGTTGCCGAACTTCGCGCCAGCGGCGGCGAGGCCATGGCGCTGCAGATGGATGTCACCGACGAAGCGCAGGTGAATGGCGGCATCGAGGCTGTGGCCAATGCCTTTGGCGGCATCGACATCCTGGTCAGCAACGCCGGCTTCCAGCATCTCGACACAATTGCCGACGTTTCCTTCGAGAACTGGAAACGCATCCTGGCCGTGCATCTCGACGGTGGCTTCCTCACCACGCGCGCAGCGCTGCGACACATGTACCGGCAGGGGCGTGGTGGCGCCATCATTCTCATGGGCTCGATCCACTCCAAGGAAGCCTCGGTGAGCAAAGGCCCCTACGTGGTGGCCAAGCACGGACTGCTCGGCCTGTGCCGCACGGTAGCCAAGGAGGGTGCGGCCCACGGCGTGCGCGCCAACCTGATCTGTCCCGGCTTCGTGCGCACGCCGTTGGTGGAAAAGCAGATTCCCGAACTGGCGGCGCGCCTGGGGCTGAGCGAAGCGCAACTGATCAGCGACGTGATCCTCAAGACCACCGTGGATGGCGAATTCACTGCCGACACCGATATCGCCGAGGTCGCGGTCTTCCTCGCCGCATTTCCGTCGGCGGCGCTCACCGGGCAATCGATCAACGTCAGCCACGGCTGGAACATGGGATGAGTGCCGCCACCCACGATTTCGTCATCGTCGGCGCCGGCAGCGCCGGCTGCGTGCTGGCTAACCGTCTTTCGGAGAACGGTCGCTACTCCGTGCTGCTGCTGGAAGCCGGTCCCGCCGATCGCTACCTGTGGATCCACATCCCCATCGGCTATGCCAAGACCATGTTCCACCCGGTCTACAACTGGGGCTATTACACCGAGCCCGATCCGCACATGAACGACCGCAAGATCTACTGGCCGCGCGGCCGGGGGCTGGGCGGTTCGAGTTCGATCAACGGCCTGATCTACGTGCGCGGCCAGGCTGAGGACTACGACGCCTGGGCGGCTGCCGGCAACACCGGCTGGGGCTGGCGCGATGTACTTCCCTATTTCATCAAGTGCGAACACAACACGCGCGGCGCCAGCGAATACCATGGCAGCGGCGGACCGCTGTGGGCCTCGGACATCGGTGAAGAGCATGAGTTGATGGAAGCCATCATCCGTGCCGGCAATGAGCGCGGCGTGCCGCGCAACGACGACTTCAACGGCGCGCAGCAGGAAGGCGTCGGCTACTACCAGCTGTTTACCCGCCAGGGCTGGCGCTGCAGCACCGCGGTGGCCTACCTGAAGCCGGCACGTGGCCGCGCCAGGCTGCGCGTCGAGACCGACGCCCATGCCACGGGAATCATCTTCGAGGGCCGCCGTGCGGTCGGTATCCGCTATCGCAAGAACGGGCAGGAGCACGAAGCGCGTGTCGCGAAGGAAGTCATCCTCGCCGCCGGCGCCCTGCAAAGCCCGCAGCTGCTGCAGCTTTCCGGCGTCGGCGACGCGGCGCGCCTGCAAGCGCTGGGCATTGCCGTCACCCATCACCTGCCGGGCGTGGGCGAGAACCTGCAGGACCACCTGCAACTGCGCCTGATGTACAAGGTGAAGAAGCCGATCACCACCAACGACGACCTGCAGTCCTGGTGGCGCCAGTTCATGATGGGCGTGAAGTGGATCACGCAGCGCAAGGGGCCGCTCGCCATCGGCATCAATCAGGGCGGCATGTTCACCCGCGTGTTGCCCGGTGCGAAAACGCCGGACATCCAGTTCCACTTCGCCTCGGTCTCGGCCGAAATGGCCGGTGCGAAACCGCACCCCTGGTCCGGCTGTACCTTCTCGGTATGCCAGTTGCGGCCCCAGTCGCGCGGCGCGGTCTTCCTCAAGTCGACGGACCCTCTGGCGGCGCCGGGCATGCAGCCCAACTACCTTTCGCACCAGGCCGACCGCGACTGCGCCGTGGCCTCGATCAAGTACGCGCGCCACCTCGCCGCGGCGCCCGCGCTGGGCGACTACATCAGCGAGGAATACCGCCCCGGGCCCGGCATCGGCAGCGATGAGGAAATCCTCGACTGGGCGCGCAACTATGGCGCCACCATCTTCCATCCGTCCGGCACCTGCAAGATGGGCGACGACCCGCTGGCCGTGGTCGATGCGCGCCTGCGCGTGCATGGCCTGGCTGGGCTTCGCGTGGTCGATTGCTCGATCATGCCGACCCTGGTGTCGGGCAACACCAATGCGCCGGTGGTGATGATCGCGGAAAAGGCCTCGGACATGATTCTCGAGGATCACGCCACGACCTGAGCGATCCCTTCCTGCGGCTCCCGGCGATCATTGTGTAGACTGTGGTCCAGATCCGCGCGGCTGATCGATGGTGGCCGCCTACAGCCATGCCGGCGGGGTATGCTCGCCGCTGGCAGCCACACAGTGATATAGGGAATTCCTCATGCCCCAGCATCCTCTGATTGCATCATTGCGCGGTGGCGATACCGGCAAGGTGATGAGTTCGCGCCAGGCCGTGCAGTTGATTCGCGACGGCGATACCGTCGCCACCAGCGGCTTCGTCGGCATCGGCTTTGCGGAGAACATTGCAGTCGCGCTTGAGAATCTCTTCCTTGAGACCCAGGAGGCCGACGCTCACGGTCTGGGCCACCCGCGCAACCTGACGCTGGTTTATGCCGCCGGCCAGGGCGACGGCAAGGATCGCGGCCTCAACCACCTCGGCCACGACGGCCTGGTGCGGCGCGTGGTGGGCGGGCACTGGGGCCTGGTGCCCAAGTTGCAGCAACTCGCGGTGGCCAATCGCATCGAGGCCTGGAACCTGCCGCAGGGCGTGCTCTGCCACCTGTTCCGCGACATCGCCGCGGGCAAACCGGGAACCCTGACCCGGGTCGGCCTGGGCACCTTCGTCGATCCGCGCCACGGCGGCGGCAAGCTCAACGAAAAGACCGTCGCCAGCGGTGTCGACCTGGTGCGCGTGATGGAAATCGATGGCGAGGACTACCTGTTCTACAAGGCCTTCCCGATCAATGTCGGCATCATTCGAGGCACTACGGCCGACTCCGAAGGCAACGTCACCATGGAGAAGGAGGCCCTGACGCTGGAGGCGCGGGCCATCGCCATGGCCGCCCACAACTCGGGCGGCATCGTCATCGTCCAGGTCGAGCGCATCGCCGAAACCAATACCCTGAACCCGCGCCAGGTGAAGATTCCCGGCGTGCTGGTGGATTGCGTGGTGGTGGCGGAGCGGCCCGAGTACCACATGCAGACCTTCATCGAGCCCTACAGTGCGGCCTTCTCCGGCGAGATCCGGGTGCCGATGTCGGCCATCGCGCCCATGGCGATGGACGAGCGCAAGATCATCGCGCGCCGCGCCGCGATGGAACTCGTGCCCAACGACGTGGTGAATCTCGGCATCGGCATGCCGGAGGGCATTGCCGCGGTGGCCGCCGAGGAAAAGGTGATCGACCTTATCACGCTGACCGCCGAGCCCGGTGTGATCGGTGGGGTGCCGGCCGGTGGCCTCAATTTCGGTGCCGCGACCAATACCCAGGCCATCATCGACCAGCCCAGCCAGTTCGATTTCTATGATGGCGGCGGGCTCGACATCGCCTTCCTCGGACTGGCCCAGGCCGACCGGCAGGGCAACCTCAATGTCTCGAAGTTCGGCCCCAAGCTGTCTGGCGCCGGAGGCTTCATCAATATCAGCCAGAACGCGAAAAAGGTGGTGTTCGTCGGCACGTTCACCGCCGGCAACCTGGAGATCGCGCTGGAGGCGGGCGGCATAAAAATTCTCGCCGACGGCAAGGCGATGAAGTTCGTCGAGGAAGTCGAGCATCGCACCTTCAGCGGCCCGGTGGCGGCCAAGAGCGGCAAGACCGTGCTCTACATCACCGAGCGCTGCGTCTTCCGGCTGTGCGCGGAGGGGCTGGAGCTGATCGAGATCGCGCCGGGCATCGATCTGCAGCGCGACATCCTCGACCGCATGGCATTTGTCCCGATCCAGCGCCGCGCGCCGGCACTGATGGATGCCAGGATATTCGCCGCAGAACCGATGGGCCTGCGCCCGCTGCTGCTCGAAATGCCGCTCGGGGACCGACTGAGCTACGACGCCGGACAGAATGTCTTCTTCGTCAATTTCGAAGGGCTTTCAGTGCGCAGCGCCGAGGATATCGGGCGTATCCTCGACGCCGTCGAATCATGCCTTGCACCCATCGGCCACAAGGTGGCGGCGATCGTCAATTACGACCGATTCAGCATCGCGCCGGAACTGATCGACGACTACACGGTGATGGTCAAGGGCGTCATGGAGCGTCACTACTCCGGCGTTACGCGCTATACCTCGAGCACCTTCCTGCGGGCGAAGCTCGGCGAGTCATTCGGCAGGCAGGTAGGCGATCCGCAGATTTTCGAAACCCTGAGCGATGCACAGCAAGGCCTGAATTCCGGGTCGCAATAGAAGCGATGCCTTGTTCCCAATTCACATCCTGGGCTGTCCTTTGCGGCCGGAAGCCTCGGGACTCGATGATGTGAAATGAAATCGGAATGTCTCCGGCCCCCTTTGGCGTACTTGGGAAAATGCCTGCGCAGAATTTACTGGTGCTGCGCGGCTTCATCGCGCAGCGTCCTCTGGAAAGACGGGTTCGGCCACTCAATCTGTCTGGCATGGTGAGTATCCGTGATCTTTGGATGAAGGCTCACGGCTACGCATGAGGCAAATCGTGTGGGCCCTGTTGATGAACCGCCCGCTGCGGACCCGCATGCCGGGTGGTGTGGGGAGGGTCGGTTAGACGCCGGCCCTTACCCGATTGGGCTCTTGGTCATGGCGCGGCTTCAGCCGACTACGCAGCGCGACGCTTTGCGGAAGGCTTTGAAGCTTGCTTCGCTGCACGCGGCTCGGCCAAGCGGCCGGTAACATACTTGTGGAGAACGCTGGCGATGAGCGTTTGATACGGCACACCTTCTTCAAGTGCCTTGACTTGAATGTCGCTCAGATCGCCAGAAGACAGACGGATGTTGACCCGGCGATCTTTAATGGCGGTGGCGCGCGCCGCTGCCTTGAACTTCGCAAGCTCGGCTTTGGTGGCAACGGACTTCAATTGGCCTTTGTCAAAAGCGGTAAGGACTTCAAGCTCGTAGGCGTCAATTTTCGGCATCTGTTTCCCCTTGAATCAGATAGCTCCGCGTTGCTTTGCGGCTCGGGATTACGGTCTTGAGAAAGAAAAACTCTTCCTCTTCGGCAAACGGTACCAAGTAGACGTAGTTGTCGCACGCGACGACGAGAACGCGCTGCCTGGGGTATTTCGCCTGGTTCGGGTGAGCCAGGATGTCCAGCAGTCCGCCAGCCTCGATAGAAACAACAATGTTCTCGAACGAAATTCCGCGCTCCGCCTTGACGGTGTCGTTCTTCTCAGGTGACCAGCGGAATGGCTTCATGCGGAAATACTACGCCGATGTGTGCCTTTTGTCACCATACTGCAACGGGTGCCGTTCAATATTTCTAACGTTGAGGCCACCGGCGTTGCGCGGCTTTATCGCGCAGCTCCGGTAGACCGCAGGGTTGGACGAAGCCGCTACGCGGAGGAATCGCTTGCTGCGGCACCACGAACTATTCTGCACCTTCATCCCCTCAATCCCGGGGGGTGATTCTGCAATATTTCGTGAGGATAAACCAGCATGACGACCGACACCGCCACCCACTTTGATCGGCAATACCAAACGGATCTCAAGCACCTCAAGCTCAAGGGACTGCGACCCAAGACCATCGACGCCTATGCACGCGCCATTCGCCGGGTTGGCGCGTATTTTGACCACCAGATTGACGCCCTGACCGAAGCGCAGCTCACCGACTACTTCACCGACCTGATTGGCTCGCACTCCTGGACCACCGTCAAACTCGACCTGTATGGCTTCAAGTCCATGTTCTGCGCAAGCCCTGGGTGGCGCCCGGCCTGATCAAGCAGCCAAAGACCCAGCGCCTGCCGGACATCGTCACGGTCGAGGAGGCCAAGCGGCTGTTCGCCGCCACCCGGGTGGTCAGTTACCGGGTGTTCTA
>CAMBRI010000179.1 GCA_945870205.1 Sulfuritalea hydrogenivorans sk43H
GCTGTGGTGGGCAACCATCACGCGAGGGAGCTGTTCTACCTGCCCGTCAACAATCCGAAATGGTGGGCCGGTCTGCTGCGTGAGCTGCGCTGGTATCTGTTCCTGGAGCGACAGCCCTACAAGTACGTCGGACACAATCCGATGGGCCATCTGTTCATGTTCATCTTCGTCACCGTGGCCGCCGTGCTGATGATCTGCACCGGCTTTGCGCTCTACAGCGAGGGGGCAGGGCTGGGCAGCTGGCAGGATCGCCTTTTCGGCTGGGTCATCCCGCTGCTGGGCGGCAGCCAGGCCACGCACAGCTGGCACCACCTGGGCATGTGGGGCATCGTTTGTTTCGTGATCCTGCATGTCTATGCCGCGGTGCGCGAAGACATCATGAGCCGCCAGACCATGATCAGCACCATGATCAGCGGCCAGCGGACGTTCCGGGAGTGATGAACATGAAGAACAAATCTTCACCACAGAGACACAGAGACACAGAGGACCGCACAAAGCCTTCTCCCGCTTTTCTCTGTGCCTCTGTGTCTCTGTGGTTCATGCTGGGTTTTCGGTATGCGTGACATCCAATCCGAAGTCCTGGTGCTTGGCATCGGCAACCTGCTCTGGGCCGACGAAGGTTTCGGCGTGCGCTGCGTGGAGATGCTCGCGGCCGAATGGCAGGTGCCGGCCGGCATCAGCGTGATGGATGGCGGCACCCAGGGGCTTTACCTGCTGCCCTACGTGCAGGCGGCGCGCCGCCTGATCGTTTTCGACGCGATCGACTACGGTCTGGAACCGGGAACCCTCAAGCGCGTCGAGGGCGACCAGGTGCCGCGCTTCATGGGTGCCAAAAAAATGAGCCTGCACCAGACCGGCTTCCAGGAAGTCATTGCGGCGGCAGACCTGACCGGGCAGTTGCCGGAAGAGATGCTGCTGATCGGTGTCCAGCCCGAGGAACTCGACGACTACGGCGGCAGCCTGCGTCCCGTGGTGAAGGCGCGCCTTGGCGAGGCGGTCGATCTGGCCGTGGCGCAACTGGCGGCGTGGGGTTTCGAGCTGACCCCGCGCCAGGGCGTGGCGGAGTTGAACGACAGGGCGCTGACCATGGCAGCCTACGAAGCGGGCCGCCCCTCGGCCGATGCCGCCAGCCGCATCGGCGACGCACGTTTTCTGGCCGCCTGATATGTGCCTCGCTCTGCCCATGCAGGTGATCAGGATGGAAGGAATGACTGCCCTGTGCCAGGGGCGCAACGGTGTCGCGCGGATCGATACGCTGATCACCGGCGCGCTGGAACCTGGCCAGTGGATCCTGAGTTTTCTCGGCGCCGCGCGCGAAGTGATCGACGCCGAACGTGCTGCCCAGGTGGAGGATGCCTTGCTTGCGCTCGAATCCATCCTCCACGGCGGGGACAGTACCGACGACCTGATCCATACGGCCTTCGCCGACCTGATCGACCGTGAGCCGCAATTGCCGGAATTTCTCCGGCCGACACCCACCCAAGGAGCAACTTCATGAGCCTGTCGCCGAGCATCGAGCGCCTCAACGAGCGCATCGATTTCCTGCAATCTCGCTACGGCTACCGTCGGCTCGACGCCGACTCCTTCGTCGGCTTTATCGCCGAACCCGGCGCCGCCCTGATCCTGTTCGCCGACGACCCGGCCAAGGTTCCGGAAACCTGGGATCTAACCGTGATCCTGCCCGAGGCGGTGGAGCGCGCAGGGGCCCTCGTGCGCGTCGGAATTCTGGCGCCCGAGGCCGCCCGGACACTGGCGCCGCGGTACGGCATTCGCATCTGGCCCGCCTTGCTCTGCTTGCGCGACGGCCAGTACCTGGGGACGATCGAAGGGCTCAAGGACTGGAGTGCTTATGTCCGCCTGCTGCCCGAACTTCTCGCGGCGGCGGCGTCGCGTCCTCCCGGCATCGGCATTCCGATCATGGACGCCAATGCATCTTCCCATTGCCACTGAGGCCCGAGGAACAACACCATGATGACTTTCCCGATACCCGTTGTCGCCTACAAGCCGAACATCGGTCCCGGCTCACAACCGCTGGAAGATGAGGTCCTGATCACGCTGGATGTTCCCAACGATGTGCACGCCTTCCGCCCGCCGCAAAGTGAGCTCGACGCACCGCCCGAGGTCGCCGGGCCGGCGCTGGCGTTTCTGCACCAACTGCTTGCGGCTTTGCGCGCCACACCGTTTTCGTCCATGCAGGTGGTGCGCTTCTCGCTGCTCGATTACACGCCAGCGGTGCGCGCCGAGATCAACGAATTGCTCGGCGAGGGCGAGGTCAGCGTACTCACCGGCGGCGAGCTGCGCGCCCAGGAAACCGCCTTCACCGGCATCTGGCGTGTCCGCGGCGAGGGTGTTGATGACGTCGAGGCCAGTGCCTTTCCGCTGGCCTTACGCGAACTTGCCCTGTCCAGAAAAATGCCTGCGGCGCCGGATGCCGAGCCGCCGGCCGGGTTGATGAACGCCCCGTCGATCTACCATGAAATCCGCAGCCTGGCCGGCATCTGGCGCGCCGGGCGCGCCGCGCACATCGTGAACCTGTCACTGCTGCCGGCCACCCCGGACGACCTGGCCTGGCTGGACGAACAACTGGGACGGATCTCCTTTTCCATCCTGTCGCGCGGTTTCGGCAACTGCCGCATCACCGCGACGGCACTGCCCTATGTCTGGTGGGTGCAGTACTTCAACAACATGGAAAAGCTGATCCTGAACTCGATCGAGATCGTCGACCTGCCGGCGGTGGCGCTGGCCGCCACCGAGGATTACGACGAAACCACGATTCGTCTTGAAGAGTGGATCGTGTCGATCGAAAGCGCGATCGATCACGACTCATGAAGTTCCCCGAAGGATCATTCGAGCGAACCGGCCGCGAGGTGGCGGCAAGTCCGCTGGCACTGTTCGAGTGCGGGGTCTGCTGGCAGGTCTACGATCCGACCGAGGGCGATTCGATTGCGCAGGTTCCGGCCGGGACATCCTTCGCAGACTTGCCAGAGAACTGGGTCTGTCCCGGTTGCGAGGCTTCGCGGGAGCGTTTCCTGTTGCTCGACGATGGATTCGACTGAGGCCGTTCGCGCGCTCGAAGCGGCTTTTGATCGCATCGCCGGGACCCGCATGGCCGGGCTGCCGCTCAACAATCCGGCGCTGCGCGTGCGGGCGGTGGGTTTTCGGTCGCTGGATGACGGGCACCAGGTCGGCGTCCTGATTACGCCGTGGGCGATCAACCTGATCCTGATAGGCGACGTCGGGTCGCGTGATTTGCAACTGGCGGCCGACCGACGGCAGACCTGGGATTTTGCTTGCGGCAGCTACGAATTCATGGGCGGGGACGAGCCGGAATGCGGCCCCTACCAGTTTTGTTCGTTGTTCTCTCCGGCCTTCGAGTTCGGCGACCAAGAGAGCGCGGTGGAGACGGCCGAGGCAGTCATGGTTGGCCTGTTCGCCGGGAACCCTTCGGAAGCGAACGATGAGCGCGAGGCAGCCCGCCTCGCCGGACGTTCATTAATCCATGCCCCGACAAGCCGCAGAGGCTTTCTGCGGGGTATGCTTGGGGTCCGGAAAGCGTAAACTGAGACCATGCACGAAATGTCACTGGCGGAGGGGGTTTTGCAACTGATCGAGGATGCCGCCACGGAGCAGCAATTCGAGCGGGTGACGACGGTCTGGCTGGAGATCGGACAGTTGTCCGGGGTCGAAGTCGAGGCGATGAAATTCTGTTTCGATGCCGTCACCCGTGACAGCATCGCCGATGGCGCGCTCTTGGAGATTGTCGCCACGCCGGGCACCGGCTGGTGCATGCAATGTTCAATGTCGGTCCCGATGAGCGAGGTGTTCGGCGAATGTCCGCAATGCGGCAGCCACCAGATGCAGGTTACGGGCGGCACTGAAATGCGGGTCAAGGAACTCGAAGTAGCTTAGCGTGAAACAACTCGTTCGAAGTGGCTGGTGACAGTCGAGCGAAGCGAGCCGATCAGTAGCCCCCCGTGAGGGGGGATGGGGGGCGGGCCTTCAATTCGCCTTTCGCGTGTTTCATCATCAGCGAGTGGCTCTCGCTGCCATGAGCGTTAGAAGGAGAAGGCGATGTGTACGACATGCGGCTGTGCTGCCGGTGATGTAAAGATCGACGGCGATGATCCCCACCATGGGCACGAGCATGTCCATGCCGACGGCACGCGCCATAGCCATGGTCATGAGCACGGTGCCGGCGAGGCTCACGAACATTCGCACGATCACTCGCACGAGTCAGCGCATGGCCATCGCTATGCACCTGTGCATTCCAACGCTGCACCCGCGCATTCGCATGCGCCGGGCCTCGGCGCCAGGCGCATGGTGCAGATCGAACAGGACATCCTGGCCAAGAACAACGCCTACGCGCTGCAAAATCGCCAGCGACTGGCCGCACTCGGCATCTTCACGCTGAACCTGGTGTCCAGCCCAGGTTCGGGCAAGACCACGCTGCTGTGCAAGACCATCGAAATGCTCAAGGGCAAGTCTGTCGTCGCGGTCATCGAAGGCGACCAGCAGACCAGCCAGGATGCCGAACGCATCCGCGCCACGGGTGCGCCGGCGATTCAGATCAACACCGGCAAGGGCTGCCATCTCGATGCCCACATGGTCGGCCATGCTATGGGCAAGCTGGAACTGCCCGCGGATTCGCTGCTGATGATCGAGAACGTCGGCAACCTGGTCTGTCCGGCGGCCTTCGACCTGGGCGAGGCGCACAAGGTGGTCATTCTCTCCGTCACCGAGGGCGAGGACAAGCCGATCAAGTATCCCGACATGTTCCGTGCTGCCACCCTGATGCTGATGAACAAGTGCGACCTGCTGCCTTACCTCAGCTTCAAGGTCGAGGCGGCGATCGAGTTCGCGCGTCGGGTGAATCCTGGCATCGAGGTGATCCAGGTTTCGGCTACCACGGGGCAGGGCATGGACGAGTGGCTGGCTTGGCTGGCGCGTGGCGCCGAACTGGCTGCTGCGCAGAAAACGGTGGCGGGCGGTGTGCCGCAAGTTCGCAGCGCCGTGACGGAAACACGCGCCGGGGCTTGATGAGCGCTCTCGCAATCCCGCTACCTGCCTTTGCTTCGGCGCCGCCCGTGATGGCGGCAGGGGCTTGGTTCAAGAATGCCGTCTGCGGTGTCAAGGCCGGTGAAGCCATGATGGCGCGGGTGGTAGGCGATCTGAATACGCCTGAAGCCTGCGTCGGTCACGAGGCCGAAACCGCCGCCATGCTGGACTGGCTAGGCCAGCCGGCGGTGATCGCCCACGACCTGCACCCGGATTTTCATTCCTCGCGCCACGCCGTTGAGATCGCGGCGCGCCTGGGCGCCTGTGCGTTGCCGGTGCAGCATCATCATGCGCATATTGCCGGAGTATGCGCCGAGCATGGCGAGCGTGGCCCGGTGATCGGCCTGGCGCTCGATGGCGTAGGGCTTGGCACCGACAACACGCCCTGGGGCGGCGAGTTGCTGTTGGTCGATGGCTCTCGCTTCGAGCGTCTCGGTCATCTTGCGCCCCTGGCCTTGCCGGGGGGGGATCGTGCCGCGCGCGAGCCATGGCGCATGGCGGCGGCCCTGTTGCACGATCTAGGTCGCGGCGCAGAAGTGCCTGGGCGCTATCCCGACGAGCCGGCCGCGGCCACGGTGCTGGCGATGTTGGAGAAGAACCTCAATTGCCCGCGAACGTCCAGCGCGGGGCGCTTGTTCGATGCGGCATCCGGTCTGCTGGGGCTCTGCCTGAAAATGGACATGGATGCCGAGGCCGCGATCAAACTCGAGCAGGCGGCGACGCGGCGCATCGAGTCCGACGGCTGGCCTGAGCCCATGGCCGAGGGCTGGCGCATCGACGAGGGTGTGCTCGACCTGCGACCCCTGTTGGGGCGACTTGCCGACCTGCGCGATGCCGGGCAGGGCGCGGCGCTGTTCCACGCCACGCTGGTGGCGGCGCTGGCCGATTGGACCGTGCGTGCCTGTACCGAGAGAGACATCGCGACTGTCGCCATCGGCGGCGGTTGCTTCTTCAACCGGCTGCTGGCGGTCGGTTTGCGCCACGAACTCGAAGCCTGCGGCCTGCGTGTGCTGGCCCCGATCAAACTGGTTCCCGGCGATGCCGGTCTGGCGCTCGGCCAAGCCTGGGTCGCGCTTCACGTACTGGAAAACTGACATGTGTCTGGCATTGCCTGTGAAGGTGGTAGAACTCGGCGCTGGTGACACGGCGATCGTCGATCTCGGTGGTGTAAAAAAGGAAATATCGCTGGCTTTGCTGGCGGATGTGCAGGTCGGCGACTATGTGATCCTTCACGTCGGCTATGCCCTCTCCAAGCTCGATCCAGAAGAAGCGGAAAAGACTCTCGCGCTGTTTGCCGAGATCAACCAGACGGCCCTCGCCGCGACGTGAAATACATCGACGAATTTCGCGATGGCGAACTGGCGAAGAACCTGGCGCTGAGTATTGCGGCCGAAGTCGAGCCCGGTCGCAATTACAGCTTCATGGAATTCTGTGGCGGGCATACCCACGCGATTTCGCGCTACGGTTTGAGTGACCTGCTGCCGGCGACCGTGCGCATGGTGCATGGCCCCGGCTGCCCGGTTTGCGTGCTGCCCATCGGCCGCGTCGATCTCGCGATCAATCTGGCACTCAAGGAAGGTGTGATTCTGTGCACCTATGGCGACACCCTGCGCGTGCCGGCCTCTGAGGGACTGTCGCTGATGAAGGCGAAAGCACGTGGCGGAGACATCCGCATGGTGTATTCGACGATCGACGCACTGCAGATCGCGCGCGACAATCCACAGCGCGAAGTGGTCTTTTTCGCCATCGGCTTCGAGACCACCACGCCGCCCACGGCCGTCGCTATCCAGCAGGCCGACACCGAGGGTTTGAAAAATTTCAGCGTGCTGTGCTGCCACGTGCTGACGCCCGCCGCGATCAGCAACATCCTCGAATCGCCGGAAGTGCGCCAGTGGGGTACGGTGCCGCTGGACGGTTTCATCGGGCCGGCGCATGTGTCCACAGTAATCGGCAGCCGGCCCTACGAGTTCTTCGCCGAGGAATACAGGAAGCCGGTGGTCATCGCCGGCTTCGAGCCGCTGGACGTGATGCAGGCGATCCTGATGCTGGTGCGACAGGTGAATGAAGGCAGAGCCGAAGTCGAGAATGAATTCGCGCGTGCCGTCAGCCGTGACGGCAACCTCAAGGCGCAGGACCGCGTCGCCGAGGTGTTTGAGCTGCGCCGCGAATTCGAGTGGCGCGGCCTTTCGGTGGTGCCTTACTCGGCGCTGCGCATCCGCCGGAAGTACGCCAGCTTCGATGCCGAGCGACGATTCAAGCTCGACTACCAGTCGGTACCCGACAACAAGGCCTGTGAATGCGGGGCGATACTCCGCGGCGTCAAGCGTCCGCAGGACTGCAAGATATTCGGCACGGTGTGCACCCCCGAGAACCCGATAGGTTCCTGCATGGTGAGTTCCGAAGGGGCATGTGCCGCACATTACAGCTATGGTCGTTACAAGGATATGCATTGATGGGCGAGGTCAAACGCGGCTATGTGAGACCGCTGGACTTGAAGCAGGGGAGAGTCGACCTGACGCATGGCTCGGGCGGTCGCTCCATGGTGCAACTGATTTCCGAGTTGTTCACCAAACATCTGGGCAACGAATACCTGGGGCAGGGCAACGATGGAGCGATATTGCCGGCTGCCAGCGGGCGGCTGGTGATGTCAACTGACTGCCATGTTGTGTCGCCGCTGTTCTTTCCCGGCGGCGACATCGGCAGCCTTTCGGTCCATGGCACGGTCAATGACGTTGCCGTCATGGGGGCCACGCCTTTGTACCTGGCGGCCGGCTTCATCCTCGAAGAGGGCTTTCCGCTGGCCGACCTGGCGCGCATCGTCGAATCCATGGCCCGTGCGGCGCGCGATGCCGGTGTGCCTGTGGTGACGGGCGATACCAAGGTGGTCGAGCGCGGCAAGGGCGACGGCGTCTTCATCACCACCACCGGTGTCGGCGTACTGCCCGAAGGCCTCGAACTCGGCGGCAGTCGGGCGCGGCCTGGCGACGTGGTGATCGTCTCCGGTTCGCTCGGCGATCATGGTGTGGCGATCATGAGCAAGCGCGAGAACCTGAGCTTCGACGCGCCGATAGAGTCCGACAGCGCGGCCCTGAACGGCCTGATCACCGCCATGCTGGCTACCGGCGCCGATCTGCGCTGCCTGCGAGACCCGACGCGTGGCGGGCTGGCCGCGACCTTGAACGAAATTGCCGGCCAGTCGGGCGTCGGCATGATGCTGCACGAGAAGGCGATTCCGGTGAAGCAGGTGGTCGCCGCCGCCTGCGAATTCCTTGGTCTCGATCCGCTGTATGTCGCCAACGAGGGCAAACTGATCGCCATCTGCGCCGCGGCCGATGCCGACCGCCTGCTGGCCGCCATGCGCGCCCATCCCCAGGGGCGCGATGCTGTGCAGATTGGCAACGTCATCGCCGATGAGCACCATTTCGTTCAACTTACCACGGCCTTCGGCGGCAAGCGCATTGTCGATTGGCTGGCCGGCGACCAGTTGCCGCGTATTTGTTAGCGGTCGACTGATGCGAATCCTGCTCCTGACCCACGCCTTCAACAGCCTGACCCAGCGACTCGGCGCCGAACTGCAGAAGTGCGGCCACGAGATTTCGATCGAGTTCGACATCGCCGATAGCGT
>CAMBRI010000180.1 GCA_945870205.1 Sulfuritalea hydrogenivorans sk43H
ATGGCTGTGCGATTGACGTACAGCAGTTTGCCGTCGCGATGAACGGCGTTCGCTTCGGGCGACCATTCGATCAGGGTGCGGTAGCGGCGCTCGCTTTCATTCAGCGCGGATTCCCGGTGGCCCAGGGTTTGCAGCAAGTGGTTGAAGCCACCGATCAGCTCGCCGATTTCGTCCTGGCGGGTGACTGCGAGTGCCGATGGTGTTCGGCCCCCGGTCGCAAGTATGGCCAGCGACTTCACTGCGGCGAGCATCGGCGCCAACTGGCGCCTGAGCAGCCACCAGGTCAGACCGCCGGCCAGCACGGTCAGCAGAATGGCAGCCAGTAGCATGCGCTGCTGCATGTCTTGGATCGGTGCGAAGGCCTCCGCGGTGGGCAGTCCAGCCGCAAGATACAGGCCGGCAATGGGAATGCCCTTGGCCGAGGACAGATTCTCCAGGCCCAGCGAATTGACCAGGATGCCCGAACCTTCGAAACCCTCGACAAAGCGATCAATCAGCGGCGCGGTTCCGGGAGCCGGGAGCGCGGTCATGATCAGTCGCCTGTCAGTGGCTGTGACTATCTGCCGGGTCTTCGGCGCGACGAGCACGTAGCCGCCCGTCTTGCCGTAGGCATTGCCGGCGATCTTGTCCAGAAAATTGGGCTTGCCCAGATCGGTAAGGCCGCTCAGGGCACCAATGACCTTGCCCTGGGCATCCCGAATTGGAACCGCCATGGCGAGCAGCGGGGCCGTCAACCTCCTGCCCATGATCGGCTGGCCTATAGTCAATTTGCCTTGCTTGAGCGCGCCGACAATATGTTCCCGGTCGCTCAGGTCGAGGCCGGTGCGGCCCATCGAACGCGGCACTTCGGCAATTGCCACGCCCGCTGCGCTGACCGCGACCACGCCGGCGTTGAACGGCGCCTGGAGAATCAGGCGACTTTCGAGCGAGGCCTGCAAGCTGGCCGGATTCGCCAGCATTGCCGGAGTGACTTTCCCGGCCACCTTTTCCAGTGCTTTAAGCCGGTCTCCCAGTTCCTGATTGAGGTCGGCGGCGACCAACGACACCACAGAAAACTGCTGCTCGCCCTGCAGGCGCTGCATGTCTTCGCGCAGCATCCGGCTGGCATAGAACGCCAGCAGCCAGATGCTGATCATGAAAATGGACAGCGTGGCAAGGGTGATTCTGGTCTTGAGAGAATGCCTTGCCAGGAGTTTTGCAGGCATGCAGGTGTCCTGATTGGAAGGTAATGCGGGCCGAATTCCAGCTTCCCCAAGCTCGCCAAATACCCGACATTTTAGCCGGGTCTTTATGCTTTGCCAAATTTGCTGTATCGCCGCGCAAGCCCATGACACATGGCATTTGCGGGAATTCGCCGGGATTTTTCGGGTGGACAATCCTTCCCAGCTTTATTACCATGGTTATAGATAGGCGCTGAAACCCCGAAATATTAGCCAGAACGAGGAGATCCGGTGGAATCGAAATGCGTCACCATCGAGTATTTGAAGCAACTCGCGGCGGTCGAAATGTCCATTGAAGGTGTCAGTCGCGTCGGGGTCGTTGGCTCGGCGCTGAGGATTATTTCGGACATTCAGGAGTACCGGATGACGCCGATGGACCTGGAATGCCTGCACTGGATGGTCGATTCGATTGTCGAGCAGGGTCACGGCGACTTGTTGTCCCACCTGCACGACGCTGCGGCGGATTGCGGCATCTGCGCGGCGATGACCGCGCGAATGAAAACGCTGGCGCCGCAGGCGTAGTCGCCGCCACGCCCCGCGGCAAAGTCGCCTCAGAACGACGAACCGGGCTGGCTGAGGAACTCGATTTCCTCGGCGTTTGAGGCGCGTCCGAGAATGGCATTGCGATGGGGAAAGCGGCCGAAGCGGGCAATGACCTCGCGATGGCGCAGCGCATAATCGTAGGCATTGTCGAAGGCGCCATCCTGCATCTCGCGCCGCAGTCCGGCGAAAAGGGCCACGCTGCGCTCCTGATCGAGCAGCGTTTCGCTGTGTTCGAAGGGCAGGTAGGCGAACCAGCGCTGCCAGGGCGTCAGGTTCTTGTCGCGCCCCGCGGTGACCAGCGTTGTGGCCAGCGCCAGGGCTTGCGCGTCACCGGCAAAGGCGCGCGGCGAGCCGCGGAAAATGTTGCGGGTGAATTGGTCGAGCAGCAGGATGCGCGTCAGTAAGGCTTCATCCGGGTCGGGCCCGGGCGTGCTGGCCAACGCTGCTTCGACGTCCGGCGCGAAGCGCTCGCGGATCGCGGCATCAAAGGCCTCATCCTTGCGGAACCACTCGGTCCGGTACTGGCCGTGGCCGGGATGGTCCGGCGCCAGAAACCAGAAGTCGAGCACGGCGCGAACCAGCGGCGCCGCCTCGTTCATTCTGCCTTCTTGGCGGCCGCTTTCTTGGCCGCTGGCTTCTTCGTCGCGGTCTTTTTTGCGACCGGTTTCTTGGCGGCTGCCTTCTTGAGCGCGGGCTTCTTCACGGGCTCGGCCTTGTCGACCAGCGGAATGACTTTCGCGCTTGCGGGCTTGGCAGGCTTTGCGGCAGCGGGCTTGGCGCCGGCCTTGGCGGCCCTGGGTTCGAACTCGAAGCCGACCTTGCCGCTGGCCGGGTCGCGCACCAGATAGGCAGAAAATTTGCGCCGCGTCTTGTTCGAGATGAAGCCCTTGAGCAGGTTGGTCTTGCCGGTTTCCAGCAGCTTTTGCATGTCGGCGCGCGCCACTTCCTGTTGCAGGATTACCTTGCCCGAGCGGAAATCACAGGTTTTCCCGGCACCCACGGCCTTCTCGCAGACATAGGCCATGCCGTGCTCGAAAACGCGAGCACCGCATTTTGGACAGGCGCCCAGCGTTTCCTGCGCCGAGAAATCCACTTCCTCGGCATCGGCGTCGGCATCCGACTGGCCGAAATCGAATTCCGGCATGTGGTCGTCCTTGAGCTTGATCATGGCTGCGAAGGGGCGCCCCATCTTGCTGCGGAAGCCCTGTAGCGGACCGATCACGCGCTTGGTCAGCAGTTCGTCCATTTCTTCGGGTTCCCATTGCCGGCTGGCGACAATCTTCCACAGGCTGTAGTCGCAGGCCTTGCACTGGAACTTCTTGTAGTTCTCCTGGATCACGCCGCCGCAGCGCGGGCAGGGTGTCTTCAGCGTCGAGAAGGCGGCTTCGGGCAACTCGCCGGTCTTGATGCGTTCGACCATTTCGCGCGTTCTGTCCATGATGTGGTTCATGAACTCGTCGCGACCGAGGCGGCCGTGCTCCATTTCCTTCAGCTTGTATTCCCATTCCCCGGTCAGTTCCGGCGAGCGGATTTCGTCGACGCCGAGGTTTTCCAGGGCGAACAGCAGCGAAAAGGCCTTGGCGGTCGGCTGCAGCTCGCGGCCGTTGCGATGCAGGTATTCCTCGGCCAGCAGGCCTTCGATCGTGGCTGCGCGGGTCGCTGGGGTGCCGAGGCCGCGCTCGGACATGGCCTCGCGCAGTTCCTCGTCCTCGATCAGCTTGCCCGCACCTTCCATGGCGGTTAGCAGCGTGGCTTCCGTGAAGCGCGGCGGCGGCTGGGTGGCCTTGGTCTTGACCTCGACATCCTTGGCCCAGACGCGCTCGTTCTTTTCCAGCGGCGGCAGATTCACGGCTTCACCCGCTTCTTCGCGGGTTTCCTGTGATTCCTTGCCGTACACCGCCAGCCAGCCCGGCGTCACCAGGACCTTGCCCTCGGTCTTGAAGGCTTCCTTTTCGATGCGGGTGATGCGGGTCGTGATGTTGTACTCGGCGGCCGGATAGAAGATGCCCAGGAAGCGCTTGGTGACGAGGTCGTAGATTTTCTGTTCCGGCTCGGAGAGGTTCTTCGGCGCTGCCCCCGTCGGGATGATGGCGAAGTGGTCCGAGACCTTGGCATTGTTGAAAATGCGCTTGTTGGGATGCACCCAGCCATTCTTGATGATGGCGCCGGCGAATGTCGCATAGGGCGTGCCGGCCATCGCGGCGAGGGTCTCCTTGACCGTGGCGATGTAGTCCTCGGGCAGGTGGCGGCTGTCGGTTCGCGGATAGGTCAGGGCCTTGTGCTTTTCGTACAGGGCCTGGGCCAGCCCCAGTGTATTCTTGGCGCTGAAGCCGAAGCGGCCGTTGGCCTCGCGCTGCAGCGAGGTGAGGTCGTAGAGCATCGGACAGGCTTCGGTCTTGGGCTTGCTTTCCTCGTCCGCCGTGCCGTGCTGGCCCAGGCATTTCTTGCGCAGGGCGTCGGCCCTGGCCTTGTCCCAGACGCGCTCTGCGCGGGCGTGTTCATCGTCGGCCTTCTTGAACTTCTCGTCGAACCAGCGGCCGCGATAGGTGCCGGCGACACACTGGAATTCGCCTTCGACTTCCCAGTGGTCGCGCGAGACGAAGGCGCGGATGCGGCTTTCGCGTTCGACCATGATCGCCAGCGTCGGCGTCTGCACGCGGCCCACCGGTGTCTTGTAGAAGCCGCCTTCTTTCGAGTTGAAGGCGGTCATGGCACGGGTGCCGTTGATGCCGATCAGCCAGTCGGCCTCCGAGCGGCAGCGCGCGGCATCGGCCAGTGGCAGCATTTCGTGGTCGGTGCGCAAATGGGCAAAGCCGTCGCGGATCGCGGTGGCCGTCATCGACTGCAGCCACAGGCGGCGCACGGGCTTTTGCTTGGCGCCCAGCGCGTGCTGCGCCACGTAGCGGAAAATCAGCTCGCCTTCGCGGCCCGCGTCACAGGCATTGACGAGGCCCGTCACATCCTTGCGTTTGATCAGGCGTGTCAGGAGGCGCAGGCGTTCCTGGGTTCGCTCGATAGGATTGAGCGCGAAATGCGGCGGGATCATCGGCAGGTGCGTGAAGCTCCATTTGCCGCGCTTGACGTCGAACTCTTCGGGCACGGCCAGTTCCAGCAGATGGCCGATGGCGGAGGACAACACGTAGTCGTCGCTCTCGAAGTAGTCCCCGGTCTTGGTGAAGCCGCCGAGCGCCTTGGCAATGTCCTGGGCGACGGAAGGTTTCTCGGCGATGATCAACTGCTTCATGGTGTGGGCTTTCCCCCCGGGCCCCTTTTCGGGAAAGTGGGTGACGAGGGTTCGCTATGCTCGAAATGGGACAATTTGGACAAAATGGGCCTTCGACAGCGGCGCATCATAAGCGCGCCTCTCTCAATTAGGCAAGCCGGGAATTAATTGAGCAGGATGCGGGTGACGTCGTCGCCGACGGCAAAATCTTCTTCTTCACCCTCTTCGGCGAGGAGTTCCTCGAGGATCAGGGCGTCGACTTCATGGCGATAGCGCCAGATCACGGCGAGCACGATCACCTTGAGGCGATCGACGCTGACTTCGGCGTCTGGCAGGGCGAGGGCGCGCTCGATGATGGCTTCGCGCAGGGACGCATCGACGGCGCCGTGCTGCTCGAGAAAGGCGATGAAGCCGCGGCAGGCCGCAGGCAGCCTTTCCTGCTCTTCCTCATCGTAGATCCGTATCGAACCGGCCAAGGTCGGGCTCAGGCAGCGGCCGGCGTCGTCGCCGGCAAGACCATCGAGCCAGGACAGGGCAGCCGTGATGTCGTCGCTCTCGAAACCGGCGGCCGACAGCTTCCGGGCCAGCACGGCGGGCTCGGGGCAGGCATCGGGCAGGTAGTTCTCGAAGAGGTAAACCAGGATGTCGATCATTGTCTTGTTGGGCGAAACGTGAGGCGTGGCGTCAGCAACTTGTCGGGTACTTCGGCGTCCAGCGTTGAGGATCTGTCAGTGAAGCCTTTGGTAGAGGCCGCCGGGTAGCTGGGCCACTCGGCCGGCGAGCTCCATGGGCAACAGCATGGCAAGAAGCTCGGCAGGCGTCAAGCCGCTGCGCACGGAAAGCGTGTCCAGAGCGCACGGGGTCTGGCCCAGCAAGGCGAGCACGTGCTCGTCGTCCGGGCCTTCCGTCGCTGCGGCCTGGTCGTCGGTGGCGTTTGCCGCAGGAATGGCCTCCCAGCGCAATTCCTCGAGGATGTCCTGCGCCGATTCGACCAGTTTGGCGCCCTGACGAATCAATTGATGGCAACCGCGCGACAGTGGCGAGTGGATCGAGCCAGGTATCGCGAATACTTCGCGCCCGGATTCGGCGGCGAGCCGCGCCGTGATCAATGATCCGCTGCGCAGGGCGGCTTCGATGACGAGGCAGCCCAGCCCGAGGCCGGCAATGATGCGGTTGCGGCGCGGGAAGTTCGACGCCAGCGGCGGCGTGCCGAGCGGGAACTCGCTGATGATGACGCCTTTTTCGGCAATGGCGCGCGCCAGGGCTTCGTTGCGTGCCGGGTAGAGGCGATCGGCGCCGGTACCGATCACTGCCACGGTGCCGGCCGCCGTCGCCAGTGCGCCGCGATGGGCGGCGGCATCGATGCCCAGCGCCAGTCCGCTGACAACGGTCAGACCGGCATTGCCCAGTGCGGTGGCGAAGGCTTCCGCATCCCGCAGCCCTTGCGCCGTGGCATTGCGGCTGCCGACCACGGCCAGCATCGGACGATTGAGGAGTGCCCGGTTGCCCTTGGCATAGAGCAATATCGGCGGGTCGTCCGACGTCAGCAGGCTTTGCGGGTAGTCGGCATCGGCCAGGGTCAGCAGGTGGTTGCCGGGTTGCCCCGCCCAATCGAGTGCGAGCTCGATCTCGGCCGCGCATTCGTGAGCCAGCAGGCGTTCGGCCAGGGTTTGTTCGACGATTCCCGAAAGCTCGCTCGGCCTGGCGTCAAAGACGGCTTGTGGCAGGCCGAAGGCTTTGAGCAGGGAGCGCCGGGCTTCGCCGCCGACGCCCGGAATCAGCGTGAGGCGCAGCCAGGCAGCGAGTTCGTGGCGGTCCGTCACGATTCAGTTGGAACTTGCCAAAAAATCGTAGCGAGCACCGCCCAATCCCCGATCCGGCGTGCGCAGTAGATTTATTGTCAAGCTCTCAGGGGGTGCGGACGCTGTCGCCGACGACCATGGGGTGCGTGGCGTTCATCACCAGCGCGTAGGACACCCGGTCGAAAACGCGGAACACGTACAGCAGGCCGTTGCGGGCGTCGGGAAGCTGGTAGCTGGTCTTATCGCCCTGGTAGCGGTTGGTGATTTCCGCGCCGGCCAGGTCGACGGCGAGCACGTGTCCGGGCTCAAGGCCGTCGGCCGTGCCGCGGTTGAGCGTGATCACGGATTGCGGGCCGCCGTAATTGACACCGCTGTAGATGGCCAGTACCTTGCCCCGGATCATTTTCGTTGGCGGGCGCGGAATGTAGCTCGGCACGTCCTGGCGTGGCGCCGACAACAGGCGGTCGTCGCGAACGATTTCCTGCTTGGAGGTCAGTATCAGGAAGCTCGACGGCACGCCGTCCTTGGTCTGGCGCGCCGTGCCCAGAAACTCGGCTTCATGGCCGAGCGTCTCTTTGGTGTCGGGGTCGAGCAGGGGCTTGCCCGGGCGGTACAGTTGCCAGACCTTGTGCCGTGCGGTGGCTTCGGTGGTATAGATGGTATCGCCGGCGCCGGCGATGACCCGGTCGTTTTGCAGCGCGACCACTCGGGGTGCGGCATTGAGCCCGCCGTCGTTGAGCACGCGCGGCTCACTGAGGAAGGGTTCGATTTCCTGGGGCGGGATCGAGGGGATGTCCTTTTTCAGGGACTCGATATGCTCGCGCCTTTGCTCGACCACCGTTACCAGCTTCAGTCGTGGCTGGTTGCCGCTCTTGTCGAGCGCAATCACCTGGCCGGGGTAGATGCGCTGCGGATTCTTGATCTCTTCCGCATTGAGTTTCCACAATTCGCCCCAGCGGTAGGGATCCTTGAGGAATTTGGCGGCGATGCCCCACAGGGTGTCGCCGGAGGTCACCACATGCCGGTCCGGCGCGCCATCGGCCAGCTCCAGTGGCTTGGCTCCCTGCGCGACCGCAACAGTGGTTGAAATGCTGATGAGCAGCGCAGATATAATGCGACGCATGGCTTGATCTCCTGGCCGAGTGTCCGTGTGGATGGCGAACCATCCGGGTATCTGCCCGATTCTGCCCGACAATTCCCCCAGCATCAATTCTTTCAAGAGCGGTTTCATGGCCCTATTGCCGATTTTGCGTTACCCCGATCCGCGGCTGCACAAGAAAGCCGTTCCCGTCACCCAGGTGGATGCGCGCATCCGCCAACTGGCCGCCGACATGGCGGAGACCATGTACGCCGCGCCCGGCATCGGTCTCGCCGCTTCGCAGGTGGATCAGCATGTGCGCCTGATCGTGATCGATGTCTCCGAGGACAAGTCGCAGCTGCAGACCTTCATCAACCCCGAGCTGCTGGAAAAGTCCGGCGAATGCGAAGGCGAGGAGGGCTGCCTTTCGGTGCCCGGCATCTACGAAACGGTAAGGCGCGCCAGTCACGTCAGGGTGCGCGCGCTGGGGCTTGACGGCCAGCCTTTCGAACTGGAGACCGACGATTTGCTGGCGGTGTGCATCCAGCATGAAATGGATCACCTGGAAGGCAAGGTGTTTGTCGAATACCTTTCGCGTCTCAAGCAGACCCGGATCAAGAGCAAGCTGGTCAAGCAGTCGCGCGAGACGTTTTAACCTAAATTCCTCACCACAGAGACACAGAGGCACAGAGAAAGTCAAAGAATCAATGGCTTGCCGATTCGATACCAATCACCCCACGGGTGAGTGCATGAAACACGGGAAGCACTTGTTTTTCCTCTGTGTCCTCTGTGCCTCTGTGGT
>CAMBRI010000181.1 GCA_945870205.1 Sulfuritalea hydrogenivorans sk43H
TCTTCGCCTGGCACGTGCTTGATCAGCGGCTTGGCGATGGCGCCGATGGTTTCCAGCATTTCGCCGGCCAGCACCAGTTCGGGCAGGAAATACTCACCTTCCTCGAAGCGCTTGCCGACGATGTCCATGGCCTTGCGGCAAAGCTCCAGCACGCGCAAGGGGGCGGCACCTTCCTCCAGCAGCATGCGCTTGGCGAGTTCCAGCGCCTCGTCCTCCTGCATTTCGGCCATGAACCCGACCAGTTGCTGTTCCTGTTCATTCATGTCGCTCATTGTTCTGTCTCCTCTTGGTTCGCTATTTTTCGTATTGTTCGTATTGTTCGTATTGTCATACGGTATGCAAACGGGGCCGCTTGCGCAAGTCGCATTCGGCAATGATTCCGGCGAGGACATCCTCGTTCTTGTGGCCCATCAGGTGAATGCCGGCAACACCTTCCATCGCCGCCAGGGCGTCCATGGTCTCGATGCAGACCTGGCGCGCCTCGCGCTGCTGGTCGCGGGCGTTTTCGATGCGCGACAAGAGTCGCGGCGGAATGTGCACGCCGGGCACATGGCGCGCCATCCAGTCCAGGGCCTTTGCCGACTTGAGCGTGCCGACGCCGACGATGATGTGGGCGCGGTGATGCAGCCCGCGCAGTCGCACCTCGCGCATGAAGTCGTCGAAAAGTACCAGGTCGAAGCAGAACTGTGTCTGGATGAAGCGGGCTCCGGCCATAATCTTCATTTCGAGATTGGCGACACGGTCGGCGTAAGGCGGCACGAAAGGATTGGCCGTGGCGCCGATGAACAGGTCGGGAGCATCCTGCAACTGGCGTCCCGAGGCGTACTCGCCACGGTCGCACATGCCGCGCGCGATATGCAGCAGCGAAACCGCGTCGAGGTCGAACACCGGTTTGGCCTGCGGGTGGTCGCCCTGGCTGACGTCATCCCCCGTCAGGCACAGGATATTCTGCACGCCCAGCGCCGCGGCGCCGAGGATGTCACCCTGGATCGCGATCCGGTTGCGGTCGCGACAGGCGATCTGATAGACCGGAACATGGCCGTGCGCGGCGAGAATGGCCGATGCGGCTACGCTGGACATGTGGCAGTTGCCGCCGGCGCCGTCGGTGATGTTGATTGCATCCACCTGGCCGGCAAACAGTCCGGCACGGGCCAGCAGCGCGGCGGGTTTGGCCGAGTCGGGTGGAGCGACTTCGACGGTGACGACGAAGCGCCCCGAATTGCAGGCCTGTTCCAGCGCACCCTGCTTCGACTCGGGAGTGATGCGCTGTCCGACCGGCGGCTGGAAGGCCGGATCGGGACGTCCTTGCAGCACGTGTATCCAGCTCGATGCACCACGCCGCCGCTGATCAATGGCGGGCAGCAACGGGGTCGGGTGCGCCTGGTGGTCGGCGGCGATTCGCTTCGTTCCATTCCCCGCCTCGACCCAGGCGCAGGGCACATCGGGCTGAACTTCGCAGCGTCCGTCCGTCCGCACACCGCCGCAGGGGCCGTTGCGCATTTCCTTGGCACAGTTCATCGGGCAGGACATGCCGGTGGCCGAGAGCACGCACTGCCCGCACATGCGACAGTCGAACAGGGTCGTCTTGGCCATGCGTTCCACGGGTCGCAGCAGGGCTTCCGTGCGTGGCAGGCCGACCCAGCGCGCCAGCGGCGCCAGCAGGGGCGCGAGCCTTGCCATGAATTCGTACAGCCGGCCAAGGCCACGGGCATGGCGCACCGACCACAAGCGCAGAGCCAGCATCGGGCGGTCCCGCTAGAGATTCAGCTCCAGGCAGTCGCTCTTCGCCCTGGAGACACAGACCATGATGGTCTGGTTGGATACCTTCTCGGCATCGGAAAGCACGTAGTCGCGATGGTCGGGAATCCCCTCGCAGACCTCGGCTTCGCAACTCCTGCAGAGCCCTTCGCGACAGCCGAAGGGGTGGTCGATGCCGGCCTGTTCGAGCGTGTCGAGGATGCTGGTGCCGGCGGCTACCGTCAGTTCGCGCGCGCTCAATCTTAGTTTTAGCGTGAAGGAATGACCGGCCGCCGCGGTCGGCGGTTCCGGGGCTGAGAAGCGCTCGAAGTGCACGCAGGCGGCAGGGTGCGTCGCCGTCGCCGTTTCGACCGCTTTCATCATGGGCTCGGGACCGCAGCAATAGACATGCTCGCCGGTTCGCAGTGTGCCCAGCCAGGTGGCGAGATCGGCGACCTTTCCCGCCTCATCATCGAAATGCAGCCTGACCCGGTCGCCGCCGAGCGCGGCGAGTTCATCGGCATAGGCGGCACGCTGCCGCCTGCGCGCGGCATAGAGCAGGCGCCACGGCTTGCGGTTCATTTCGCACCAGCGCGCCATGCTGATGATCGGCGTGATGCCTATTCCCCCGGCGACGAAGACGTATCCGGTCGCGTCGGGATCGATTGGAAAGCTGTTCCGGGGACGGCTGATCCTGAGAAGGTTTCCTGCCGACACCGCGTCATGGATCTGCTTTGATCCGCCGCGCGAGGGTTCGGCAAGCCCCACGGCAATCGTGTAGCTGTCGGGAGCCGGCTGGAAATTGGCGAGCGAATATTGGCGGATGAGTCCGTCGGCCAGGCAGACGTCGATGTGGGCGCCGGGCTCGAAGGCCGGGAGCGGCCGACCGTCAGCCGATGTCAGTTCGAGCTGAACGACGCCGTCGGCGAGTTCCGTCCGGCTCGCGACCATTGCCGCCAGGGTGTCAGGCGGGTGCGACACTTTGATTTTCCGCCTCGATTTGCTTGTTCACCATCCACCTGAATTGCGACAGGGCGGCGTCGATGCCGAGGTTGACCATCTTGAAGCCGGGGTCCATGGCGAGCCGGGCCTGTTGCGCATCGATCATCGTCCGATCTTCGGCGAAGGCGGTGACGACGCTTTGATGGATCGAGCTAGTGACCTCCGGTTGGTCGATCAGGAAGTTGTGCGGGTGGGCGAAAAAGTAGTGGGTCGAGTTTTCCGTCTCTGGTGTCAGCGCCTGGCAGCCGCGAAATTCGGCCGCATCGACACGATTGCCCTCGGGTGCCCCGGTGCCGGTCAACGCCATGCCGGAATCCATCAGCAATACTCCAGGCATCACGAAGTCGTAGATGTTCCAGCGGTCGACCCTGCCCGCAAATGGCCTCACTTTCTGGATGAAGCCCGGCGCCTCGGTGTTGATCGTCCAGCGGGTAACTTTTACTCCACGCCCCGTGCGTTCCACCTTGGGTACGACCGTGGCGTAATCCTCGCTGCCGCCGAGCGTCGTCGCATGCACGTAGGGCAGGTGCGAGAAATCGAGGAGGTTGTCCGCGATCGGCAGGTAGCTGACGTCGTAATGAATGTAGCCGTCATTGCTTTTCCAGGCCGGGTCGTCCATCCAATGGGTATCGGGGATCAGGGTTTCGTCGGCACCGGAGGCATCGCCCATCCAGATCCAGACCCAGCGATGCTTCTCGACGGTGGGAAATACTCGCACCCGGGCCTGCGGCGGGATGGTCTGCTGCGAAGGTATCTCGACGCAGACTCCGTTACGGTCGAACTTGAGACCGTGATACATGCACCGCACGTAATCACCCTCGCGGCGTCCCTTCGACAGCGGCGCACCGCGATGGCAGCAGCGATCCTCGAAGGCGATCACCCGGTTCTCCGAGTCGCGCCAGAAGACCAGCGGAATCCCGGTAATGGTCCTGGCCAGGAAGCCGCCGTCAGGCACCTCGTTGTCCCAGGCCGCGACGTACCAGCAGTTCTTGATGAACATTTCCACCTCCGTGTTGTTCTGTTCCGCAGCACCGGCTTGCTACCCCGTATCGCATCAATGGTAGGGTTTGATCTATTATGTGTAAATCGAACTAACGACATAGGCACTATGAAAATCGTGCATAAAGCGGCGCTTGACCTCAACCTGGTTGCGGTTTTCGACGCCCTGATCCGGGAGCAAAGTGTCACGCGGGCGGCCGATGAGTTGGGCATGTCGCAGAGTGCGATGAGCCATGCCCTCAAGCGTCTGCGCAACTTCTTTGACGATCCCCTTTTCGTCAAGACCGGCGACGGCATGAAGCCGACGCCGCGCGCCGCCGGCCTCGCCGAGTCAGTGTTGTCAGTGATGGGCACCATCCGTAGCGACCTGCTGGTGCATACGCGCTTCGATGCGACAAAGGCGAAGCGCGTCTTCAGCCTGTGCATGACAGACATGGGCGAACTGGTGTTCCTGCCTCCCCTGATCGATGCCCTTCGCCGCGAGGCGCCCGGTTGCACGATACGGACCCTGCAATTGCCACCGAAGCAAATCTTCGCGGCACTGGAATCCGGCAACGCAGATCTGGCGATAGGTTCCCTCCACGCCATTCCGTCCGGACTGTTTCAGCAGCAGTTGTTCACTCATCCCTTCGTTACCATCGTGAATCGAAAGAATCGGCGCATCGGTAGTCAGCTTTCGGAAGATCTGTTTTTCGAAATGCAGCACATCGTGGTTTCCCTGGCGGAAAAGGCCGACGAGTACTACGACGGCGTGATCGACCAGTATGGCCGGCCGCGCAGGATATTCCTGACCACGCCGCATTTCCTGACGGTACCGTTGCTGATCGCCGGGAACACGGACCTGATCGCCACCGTCCCGCGAGAACTGGGCCGGATATTTTCGGAGTACAAGGCGATCCGGATCGTGGACACGCCGATTGCGTTGCCGCGCTTTGCGCTGCGTCAGCATTGGCATCCGCGCTATCACCACGATGAGGCAAATAGCTGGTTGCGGCGGCTGGTCAAAGAGATATTCGAGCTCTATCCGGAGTAGTCCTGTCCGTCGTGGATTCCGGATGCGTCACGCCGGCTTTTCATCGCCCGCTGGTTGCGTGGTTATGAATATATTTCATGAAGCATATGCGGGTAGTCAGATTTACACATAACAGGGTTCTCCTTAACATTCCAAGTACCTGCTGCACAGTGCGGGGATTGCTGTATCGTTCGATCCGTTGGGAGAAGGAGGAAGGCATGGGTGTCAGCGACGCCGTATCGTCGTCATGTCAAGCGGCGAACCGTGTTCATTTCCTCCATTACATAATATTTGTCCGAGGAGAAAGCAATGAAGAAACTGCTTGCGGTATTGACCGTGGCGCTGGTAAGCACGTCTGTGGCGGCGCAGATCAAGGTCGGCGTCACACTCGCCGCAACGGGGCCGGCCGCCTCGCTGGGAATCCCGGAAAAGAACGTGTTCGCCCTGTTGCCGAAAACCATCGCCGGCGTAGCCGTGGAAGTGATCCTTCTCGATGACGCAACCGATCCCTCGGCCGCGGTCAAGAACACCCACAAGCTGATCAACGAAAACAACGTCGATGTAATCATCGGATCTTCAATCACTCCCAGCACCCTGGCCATGATCGACGTCGTCGCCGAAAAGCAGACGCCCCTCATCGCGCTGGCGGCGTCGTCGCGCATCGTCGAACCGATGGACGCAAAGCGTGCCTGGGTGTTCAAGATTCCACAGAATGACTCACTGGTGGCCGGCGGCATCGTCGAGCACATGGTCAAGGCCGGCGTCAAAACTGTCGCGTACCTTGGCTTCTCCGATGCCTACGGTGAAGGTTGGTACACCGAGTTTTCGAAACTGGCGCAAGCGGCCAACATCAAACTGGTCGGCAAAGAGGTGTTCGGTCGCTCGGATACCAGCGTAACCGCCCAGGCGCTCAAACTGGTCTCCGCTGCGCCGGAAGCCATCCTGATCGGCGCGGCCGGAACACCCGGTGTGTTGCCCCAGGCGACGCTGCTGGAACGCGGCTACAAGGGCAAGATCTATCAAACGCACGGCGTTGCCAACGGTGACTTCATTCGCGTCGGTGGCAAACAGGTGGAAGGCGCGCTGCTGCCCGTAGGACCGAACCTGGTTGCCGAACAGTTGCCTGACAGCCATCCGTCGAAGAAGGCCGGCCTGGAGTTTGTGCAGAAATACGAAGCGGCTTACGGCGCGGGCTCACGCTCCTTGTTCGCAGCACTGGCCTGGGATGCATGGCTGGTGCTCGATGGCGCCGCGACGCGTGCGCTGAAGAAGGCCAAGCCGGGAACGCCCGAGTTCCGCAAGACCTTGCGCGACGAACTGGAGGCGACCAAGAACCTTGTCGCGACAACCGGCGTCTATAACTACAGCCCGACGGACCATGCCGGCCTCGACGCTCGCGCCCGTGTCATGGTGCGTGTCGAGAACGGAACATGGAAGCTGGTTCAGTAGAAGACCGCGGCGGCGACATCAAAGTCTGACGGAGGCGGCACCATTGTGCCGCCTCCGTTTTTACATTTTTCGCCGTCGCGCCGGTTCACTCAATTCGACTGGTGTTGAGCAAGCGTTTGCGTGCCGCTTCAAGCCCGACCGGCGCACCGTCGCTGCCTTCGGCAAGCGCTTCCCAGACCAGGTGGAAGCGCACGCCAGTAGATTTTGGGCGCTTCTACGGCGATCTATACGATGTCGGTGAAACGCGCTATCGCATCGATGACCGCTGCCGTCTGATCCCGGTGCGGCGAATGCCGGCAGTCGGCGAGCTTCAGCAGTTCGACATCAGGCGAGTTCGAGGCCTGCGCCGCAACCGCCTCGATCTGGGCCATGGTGCCATATTCATCGTCCTCGCCCTGGATCGCGAGGATGGGACAGCGGATGTGTGGCAGGCAATCTTCGATATTCCAGTCCAGAAAGCCGGGATCCAGCCAGATGTCATTCCAGCCGTAGAAAGTGCGATTGGCATCGCGATGATACTTGCCCAGTTTGGCCGGCAGGTCGGTGGTCTCGAAGGCGACCTTGGCGGCGGCTATGCTGCGAATGGCGATGCCTTCGACAAAGCAGTGCGGCGCCAGGACCACCAGGCCGGCCGCCGGGTAGCCTCCTCCGGAATACAGCAAGGCAATCGACGCACCGTCGGAATGACCTACCAGCACCGGGTTCTCGATATCCAGCGCCGCGAGGACTTCGGGCAGGGCCTCGCGCGCCTCGTGGTGCATGAAGTCGGGCTTGAATGCTTTTTCGAGCACGTCCGACTGGCCATAGCCATAGCGCGAATAGACAAGAATCCTGCAACCGGTCGCAGCCGCGAGACGAGCCGGAAAGTCGCGCCACATCGCCACCGATCCGAGTCCTTCGTGCAGCAGCACCAGGGTCGGCCGGTTGATCTGGTGCGCGGGAATCAACTGGTATTCGAGATTGCGGCCGGCGGCCTTGATGAAACCGCTGTGCATGGCCTCAAACCCCCAGGAAACGGTGCATCAGTTCCTTGTTGTCGGAAAGCTGCCTGGACTCGCCGGCAAACACCACCCTGCCCTTCACCAGCACCACGCTGCGATCCGCCAGTGCCATGACGGCGGCGTAGTTCTTGTCCACGATCACGGTGGCAATACCCGATGCGCGGATGGTCTTGATGATGCTCCAGATCTCCCGCGCTATCAGCGGCGCCAGGCCCTCGGTGGCTTCGTCAAGGATCAGCAGGTCGGGGTTGGTCATCAGCGCGCGGCCGATGGTCAGCATCTGCTGCTCGCCGCCGGAAAGCTGCGCGCCGCCATTGGTCAGGCGTTCGCCAAGGCGCGGAAATGTCTGTATGACGCGATCGAAGTCCCACTCGCGACGACCATCCACGCCGGCACGCGCGGACATCACCAGGTTCTCGCGTACCGACAGATTGGGAAAAATGCCGCGGCCTTCGGGCACGTAGGCAATCCCACGTCGGGCAATCGTGTGTGTCGCGGCCTGGGTCATGTCGATGCCACGAACCTTGACCGTTCCTTCGCGCGGGCGCACCAGCCCGAGCATGGTCTTGATCAGCGTGGTCTTGCCCATGCCATTGCGCCCCATGAGGCCGATGGTCTCGCCTTTGCCTATGGAGAAATCCACACCGTGAAGGATGTGGCTGACGCCGTAGAAGGTATGCAGGCCGCTGCCCTCCAGGAGCGCGTCATTCATGGAGAAGCTCCTCGCCACCGAGATAAGCCAGTTGCACCGCGGGACTGGAGCGGACGGCTTCCGGTGTGCCGGATTCAAGAACCTCGCCATTGACCATCACCGTCAACCGGTGTGCCAGGGCAAACACCGCGTCCATGTCGTGCTCGATCAGCATGATGGCGTGATCGGTAGTCAGTTTCTTGATCAACTCCACCATGCGCTGTGATTCATGCGGCCCCATGCCGGCGAGCGGCTCGTCCAGCAGCAATATGCGCGGTTGCGTTGCCACGCACATGGCAATTTCCAGCTGGCGCTGTTCGCCGTGCGAAAGCGTGGCAGCGATGCGCTGGGCGCGGTGCGTGAGGCCGGCTGCCGCCATCGCCTCTTCTGCCAGGCGATTGATCTCGCCGTAGGCCTCGGCCCGGCTGAATACCCGCGAGGCATGCGGCGTGCGCGACTGTGCAGCAAGGCGGCAGTTCTCGAATACCGTGAAGGGCAGAAAGATATTGGTCTTCTGGTAGCTGCGGCCAATGCCGAGACGCGAGATATGGTCTGAAGTGCAGCCGGCGATATCGCGCCCCCCGAACATCACCTCGCCCGAGGTCGGCGGCAGATCGCCCGAAAGCAGGTTGGTCAGCGTCGACTTGCCGGCGCCGTTGGGGCCGATCACGACATGGACTTCACCGACAAATAGATCGAGCGACACATCGCTGACCGCGACCAG
>CAMBRI010000182.1 GCA_945870205.1 Sulfuritalea hydrogenivorans sk43H
TCCTGTTCGCTGTTCCAGCCGATCAGCTTGCTCATGAACTGCAGCACGATGCCGGCTTCATCCATGCTGGCCAGCGCCAGGGATGACAGGTATTCGGAAGCGTCCGCCTGCTCCTGCAGTGACTGCTGGTTGTGTACGATCTGCTGCGCGATCTTGACTTTGCGCAGCACTTCCTCAGGCGCGAATGGCTTGACGATGAAGTCTTCGCCGCCGGCGTCGTAGCCCTCGAGCCGCGCCTCTATGGTGTCGTTGCTGGAAACGAAGGTGACCGGAATCTGGCGCAAGGCGGGATCGTCCTTGATCTGGCGGCAAAAGGCATAGCCGTCCATGCCTGGCAGGCTGACGTCGAGCAGGAACATGCCGGGCCGCTCCGCTTCAAGCCTCGGCAGGCAGTCTTCAACACTTTCGAAAGTCTCGACCTCATAGTCCGCCCCAAGAATTTCGGCCATGATCTCGAGAATCAAGGGGTCGTCATCAATGGCAAAAACTTTGAATGGGTAACTCATTTACGTTCCTTCCATGGGGTTGTCGCCGAAACGCAAGGTGCTGGATCCTGCAACGCAGGTGAAACGGCTCATGGGCCTCCAGACACGCTCGCCGGCTCGGCCAGAATCTTGTTTGCATTTCCGTAGTCGCGGTACTTCATGTCCGAGCTGAGGATGTGCGCAAGCAACCACTCTTTCAAGTAGCGGTACGCGCCTGCACAGTCATGCGTCCCGTCTGCCGCCGCCATGCTGTAGGCGGTCATTTTCTCCACGAAGGCATCGTGTTCTCCTAGATGGGCGGTGCGCTGGGGATAGCCTATCTCTTGCAGGTAGGTTTCTTCGGCCCTGAAGTGCACCTGGGTGTATTCGAACATGGCGCGCAGCACCTGGTGAAACGTCTCGGAACTTGTTCTGTCCCGGCCCGCATGGCAGTCGGCCAGTTGGTTGATCATGCCGACCAGTTTCTTGTGTTGAGCATCCATCGCCGCCACGCCGACGCTGTAGGCATCGGCCCACACTACTTTTTCAAGAACGCTCGGGGCGGCCACCGGATCGGACGCACCTGTCGCCAGCACCCGCGCCAGTTCATCGCGCATCTGGCTGATCGCCTGGTCAAGGCTTGAGAGCAAGTCGCCGCTTGGCATGCCATCGCGCAGGACAGGCTCCAGCGCCGAAACGACGAGATGCAGGTCGGTCATGCCCAGCATACCCACGCGCCCCTTGAAGGCGTGAGCCATCCTGACAGCCTTGTCGGCGTGTCCCGCAGCAAGCTCGCTGCGCATCTGGCCGGGAATCGCGCCCGCCGTTGCCACAAAGTCCGCCAACCAGTGCCGGTATCGGGTTTCGTTGCCGCCAAGACGGGCGAGCGCTGCAGCAACATCCAGGCCACGCAAACTGCCCAGCTCACCGGGTGTCGCGCTCAAGGGCGGCGTTGCTTCCGGCAGCGCCAGTGATGCCTGCACAGCTCTGTGCTTGCTCCCCGGAATCCACTTCGCCAGCGTGCCGTAGAAACCGGCATTGTCGAACGGCTTGCCGATATGGTCGCTCATGCCGGCAGCAAAACTGGCTTCGCGCTCATGCGCCATGGTGTGCGCGGTCATGGCAATAATCGGTAGCGACTCGAATCCCGCACGAGCGCGCAATGCGCGAGTGGCGGTGCGACCGTCCATCACGGGCATCTGGATATCCATCAGCACGGCATCGAAGGCACCGGGGCCGGCTGCGCTCAGGATGTCGAGTGCCTCCTGGCCATTCTCCGCCATGTGTGCGGTGATACCCACTGCGACGAGCAGTTCCGCCACGATCTCGCGGTTCAGCGGCTGATCATCCACGGCAAGTACATGCGCGTCCTGATAGCGTCCCGGTGGCGGCGCGTCATCGGCTGCAGCCGCCGCTTCGGTTGCCGCCAGATCGTCGGCAGCGCCGCAGGAAAGCCAGATTCTGAGCTTGAAGGTGGTCCCGATTCCTTCGCGGCTGGTGACGCTGATATCGCCATCCATCAATTCCGCGAGTCGCCGGCTGATGGTCAAACCAAGTCCGGTGCCGCCATACTTGCGGCTCACCGTGGCGTCGGCCTGCGCGAAGGGTTTGAACAAGCGCTCAAGATCTTCCGGGAGCATGCCCACGCCTGTATCTTTGACATCGATATCAATCGAAACCCGGCTTTCTTCGCGTCCATGCAGGCTGACACGAACTTCGATCCGACCGGCCGCGGTGAACTTGACCGCATTGCCGACCAGATTGAGAAGGACTTGCTCTATCCTCGATGGGTCGCCGCGAAGAACATCAGGGACCGCATCGTCGATCGTCTCGACGAGTTCCAGACCCTTCTCTGCGGCACGATGAGCCATCACCGAATTGCCTCGCCGTATCAGCCCGCGCAGGCTGAATGGAATGGTTTCGAATTCCATGTGGCCGGCCGCGATCTTCGACAGATCGAGCAGATCGTTGATGATGCGGTTGAGGTGCTTGCCGGAGGTGGCAATCTTGTCCAGATAGTCGCGCTGCCGGGGTTCGGTACTGAGGTTTCGCGCCAGACCGGCCATGCCGATCACGGCATTCAGGGGCGTGCGCAGTTCGTGGCTCATGTTGGCGAGAAACTCATCCTTGGCCCGGTCGGACAGTGTGGCGACATCAAGCGCGCGAGACAATTCGATGGTCCGCGCTGCCACCAACTCCTCCAGCCTTTCATTCTGGCCTTCGAGTTGCTGCATGATCTTCTTGCGTTCAGTAACATCGATGTGGATGGTGACAAAGCCGCCATCGGGTAGCGGCATGCCACGAATCTCCAGCGCCGTGCCGTCGGGACGGATACGTTCGAACTTGTGAGACTGGCGCTCGCGGGCGCGGGCAACGGAGGCTGCTACCTGCTGCTCGACATCGCAGGGACCGTAATCGCCGCGTTCGGCGTTGTAGCGAAGCAGGTCCTCGAAATACACATCCGGCTTTTCGAACAGGGCGTCGGGCAGGTCCAGCAACTTTTTGTACTGCGCGTTGTGCGCCTGGAGACGGAAGTTCGCATCGAACAGTGAAATGCCGCCGGGGAAGTTATCGACCAGGGCGCAGAGTGTATTGTTCTGTATCTGCAGCTTTTCGGCATGGTGCTTGCGCTCCGTGATGATGGTGCCGGTGCCGCGGTAGCCGGCAAACTGGCCCAAAGCATCAAGATACGGAACGCCGGACACGGCGACCCAGCGTATCGAGCCATCGCTGGCGCGGGTCGAGTACTCGAAATCCTTGAACGGCTCATGCGCGGCGAGTTGGGTCAGGTGGGCTGCGATCAGTTCGGGTGGATTCAGCGCATCCGCCTCCAGCAATTCCTTGCGACTTTTGCCCAGCAACTGGTCGGGAGTCCGCCCAAAGGTCTGTTCGAGGTTGTCGGAAAAGTAGCAGAAGCGGTGCCGTGCATCGGTCTCCCAGAACCAGTCGGAAGCGCTCATGGAGAAATCCCGCGAACGCTCTTCGTCGTGGCGCAGTTCCTCCGTCATGCGTTGCGCCAGCAGTTCGGCGCGGCGGCGGCCGGTGGCTTGCTGGTGCATCAGCAGTGCGAGCAAGGCGCTGAGCACTGCGCCGAAAGCGAATACCAGCCATGGCGATGAACGATCGATTGCCGCATCGAAGCCGGGCGTGCTGCTCACCCGCAGGCTCAGCTCGCGGCCCGGCAGCGCTACTGCCTGGGTAGTGGAAAAACGGCGCCCCGCCACGGCATCCTGACCTGCGGGCAGGCTGCCGACGTGATGGTCGACATCGTAGAGTAAGGCGCTTCCCCGGGCACTGGTATCGATCAGCTCGAAATCCATGCGCCCCGGCCCCACGTCGGGCATCCCGGCGAGAAGCTCTTCGATCACGATCGGCGCATACAACAAGCCGACCAGGGACGCGCGACGTTCGTCAGACGTCTTCAGGCTCGCCCTTTTGGCGTACACCGGCACATACAGCAGCGCGCCAGCAGCTTTGCGGCTGTCCTGCACCAGGGTGATTGCCGTGGTGATTGTGGCCTCACCCGTGTCAATGGCATGCTGTGCCGCGGCGCGCCGCGTGGGTTCGGAGCCTATGTCGAGCCCTGACGCCCCGAAGTTGCTCACTGCAGGCTCGATGAACTTGATGACGTAGAGATCCTCGTGATCCCTGTCGGCCAATTGACGAACGGCAAATTCGGGCGCGCCGTCGGCCCGTTCGGCGGCGACAAAGGCATCCAGATCAGAGCGCATGACGCGCTGAATGAAACCAAAGCCCCGCACCCCCGGGAATTCGCGAGACAGGTTGCGCGATTCGACATAGGCCAGGAACTCCGCGCGCTCCACGCTCTTGCTGGCGGCATACACGCCCTTGGCACCGTTCAAGCCATAGACCGGCTGACGGAATCGCCGGGAAATCTCGGCCGACACCCGCTCAACGCTGTGCTGAAACAGCGTCGCGGCCTCCCGGTCGATCACTTGCTGCCGCCACCAGGCGCTGCCTGCGGCGACAAAAAGTCCGAGCAGGAACACCGCCACTGTCTGCGGCGTGACGGATCGCTGCAGTCGACTAGGCCAGATTGTCACGACAACAGTGGGTTACCTGATTAGCCACAATGTTCAGCCGACCACCGATAGCGCAAGTTCCTCCCCCTTCAAGGGGGAGGTTAGGAGGGGAATGGGGTCGGACACTTCGGCACGCCCCCCATCCCCACCCCAGCCCTCCCCCTGAAGAGAAGGGAGACGTCGCCCGGCTGAACTTCATGGCTAATCAGGTGGGCTTATGGGAAATCAGGGAGGGGCGCATCTGACACCAGCCGGCGCCAGGCCCGCTCGCAACTTGCCGCAGCGAACGTGACGGCACAGTCCATCGCCAGCCTGATATCGATCTTCGGCTTGAACAACAAGACGCTTTCTCCGAATTGGGTAGAAAAAAAGATCTGCAGAAGTGCAATGGAAGGCACAACATGGGCTCGGTACGTGCTCTATCGGCAAGATAGCCATAGTGCACTAGCGGAATCAGCCGGCCTATCGGTGTTTTACGCAGAAATCTGCGGAATCTACGTAGCCAGGCAGCCCGGTGTTCGGCGGCGAACGTTTCATAAGCCGTGAAATGGAACTTACCTGAGCCTTCAAGTGCGCCTGGCCGCCGTCGGCCGGCCGCAGCCGATTTCGTCCCGCAAGCCCCATCAATCGCCGATTCAGGGTTTCGTTCCCCATGGCATCACGGGCACGGTCGATATGCTGTTGGCCGGCGCGCCTTCGATCAACTTGCGGCTGATCGCAAGGTAGACCAGCACGCGGTTGGCCTCATCCCACAGACGCACGATCCTCGTTTCCTTGAACAGGATGGAGGTGTCCTCGGCAAACACCGTCTCTTCGGCGGGCAGTTTGGCCGGCAGCGTTATCGGACCCGTCTGCCGGCAAGCCAGCGAAAACTGCGACGGGTCCTGCGCCAGTCCGAACGACCCGGAGATGCCGCCGGTTCGGGCCTGGCTGACATGGCAGGTGACGCCGGGTACTTTCGGGTCGCCGAAGGCATCGACACAGACCTTGTGGTTGGCACCAACCAGCTTCCAGGTCGTCGTCACGCAACCGACTGTTCCGGCATTGGCGGCAAGGCTGAAGGTCAGCAGCGTCAACGCGACAAGAGGCCATGAGCGTGTCAATGCTCCGCGGCTGGCTTCAATCAATTTCGAATGCCGGCGAGGCGCCAACGCCTTCATTTCGGCGGCACCAGTTCGGGGTATTCCTGGATCACGGTGGCGCCGTCCTCGCGCCAGGCGTGGCAGCGGTTGATGAAGGCGGGCTTGTTCTGCGCCGGCCAGCGCCGCGGGTCGGGCTCGATCGCCATCTGGCGGCTGATGCGGTCGGGCCATGAGGCCTGCATGTAGGTGTTGGCGGCCTGGGTGACCAGTTCCGTGAGGTGGGTGCAGCCTTCGATGCCGCCCAGCCTTTCCTTGAGCGCCTTCGACAGCCCGGCCCCGACGCGCAGCCCGATCAGCCTGCGGTAGGAAGCGTCGACGCCGCCGCACATCGGCCACGGCGCGGTGCGGGTATCGGCGCGAACGTCCGTGATCAGGTGGTCGTCGTCGATCACCAGGGTCACCGAGATATCGTGCATGTGCTCGCCCGCGCGCACCGGTGGCCGTGAGCGAAAAGGCACTGCCTGGCCCTTGAGGTCGGTCACCGTGGCCTCGACTTCGATGCAGCCGTCGGCCCGGCGCCAGGCGCGGCAGGTGATGGTGCGCGTATGCACCAGTTTGCGATTGTCGTCATTGGTCACGATGGTCTCCGGAGGATGTCGCCGCAGCTGCGTTGCGCAACGCCGCCTGCAGTGCATGGAATGGCAGCAGAACGCACTTGTGCCGGCTGGGATAAGCGCGCGCGGGTTCGAACATTGCCAGTTCGGGCCAGGCGACGGGGATCGGTGCGACGCCCTTGAGCATGGCGTCGAGCGCATCGGTGACGGCATCCATCGCGGCGGCGTCCTGCCCCGCCGCGCGAACCCCGATCAGGGCGGCGGCCGCCCGGCACAGCAGGCAGCCCCGGGTGTCGTGGGCGATGGCAGCAATGCGCCCGGCATCGATCGCGACCTGCATGCGCACGCGATCGCCGCACAGCGGGTTGTTGAGCTTTGCTTCACCCGTGGCGTTTTCCAGTTGCCCGTGGCCGTGCGCGGCCCGGGCGAACTGCTTGATGGCGTCCTGGTAGAGGGCATCGGGGTCGCTCATGCGAGTTCCCTGCACGCATGGTCGAGGCCGTCCTGCAGGGCCTGGACATCGGCCTCGTCGTTGTAGAGCGCGATGCTGGCACGGGTGCAGACATCTACGCCCAGCGCGGTCAGCAAGGGCTGTGCGCAGTGATGGCCGCCGCGCAGTGCGACATTGCCGGCATCGAGCACCTGGCAGATGTCGTGCGGATGCAGGCCGGGCATGTCGAAGGAAACGATGGGCGCGCGCTTGCCATCCAGCGGCCCGAGCAGGCGCAACCCGGGGATGCGGCTGAGACCGTCGATCAACTGCCGGCACAGCCTGTCTTCGCGCTCAGCGATCGCGGCCCAGTCCAGCGTCATCATCCACTCCAGTGCCGCGGCCAGCCCAACAGCCTGGGCGATCGGCGGTGTGCCGGCTTCGAAGCGCTGCGGCGCTTCGGCCCAGGTCGTGGCCTGCAGCGTGACCTCGACAATCATGCCGCCGCCACCGTGGAAAGGCGGCATTTGCGCCAGCACCTCCGCCCGGCCCCAGAGCACGCCGACCCCGCCCGGGCCGAAACACTTGTGGCCCGAGAAGGCGTAGAAATCCACGTCCAGCGCCTGCACGTCCTGCGGGCCGTGCTGCACCGCCTGCGCCCCGTCGAGCAGCACCCGCGCTCCCGCCTTGCGCGCCGCGGCGACGATGGCGGCGACATCGGTCCAGGCGCCGGTGACGTTGGAGCACTGCGTGACGGCGACCAGGCGGCAGCGGCTGCCCATGAGTTCGGGCAAGTGCGCCAGGTCCAGGCGCCCGTCCGCGTCGACCGGTATCAGTGCCAGTTCGATGCCGCAGCGATCGCGCAGCATCTGCCAGGGCACGAAGTTGCTGTGATGCTCGGCAACCGAGAGCAGCACGCGATCGCCCGGCCGCAACGTGGCGCCGAAGGCATGGGCGACGAGATTCAGCGCGGCCGTAGCGCCCGAGGTGAACACGATTTCATCCGCAGAATCGGCATTGAGGAAACGCGCCACGCTCTGCCGCGCCGCCCCATAGGCACGGTCCGCCGCCTCGGCCAGGCGGTAGGTGCCGCGCATGACATTGGCGCGACTGGTGGTTTCGTGGTGCAGCACCGCATCGAGCGCCGCCCGGTGGATCTGTGCGGTAGCCGCGCTGTCCAGGTAATGCAGTTCCGGCGCTGCCGCCAGCAGCGGGAACTGCTCGCGCAGGCTTGCGGCGGTCTGGCTCATTTGCGCTTCGCCTCATCCAGGGCCGCCGGCGTATCGACGTCGGCGAAAATCGCGTCGTCGTCAATGGCGACGCTATCGATGCGTTCTGCATGACGGGAGAGCAGCTCGCGCGCGCCGATGTCACCCTGCACCTGCAGCATTTCGGCGAAGAATTCGCGCGGCCAGAGGATGGGGTTGCCGCGCCGGCCACCCTTCATCGGCACCACGATGTTGCCGCGCCGCACGTCAAAGGCGGCGACCAGCCGATCAAGGTGACCGGCATCGATGCCGGGCATGTCGCCCAGCACCACCACCACGGCATCGATGTCGGCCGGCAGCGCCTGCAGGCCCACCCGCAGCGAAGATGCCATGCCTGTTTGGTGCGCCGTGTTGTGGGCGAATTCGAGGTCTAGCCCGGTCAGGGCGTCCCGCACGGAATCGGTGGCAAAACCGGTGACGACGACGACGGGCGTGCAGCGCGAGGCCAGCGCCGCGTTGGCCGCGCGACGCACCATGGGTACGCCGCCCACCGCCTGCAGCAGCTTGTTGTCGCCCGCCATGCGTCGGCTGCTACCGGCGGCCAGCACCAGGGCCGCGACGCGGCGACCGGCGGCGATGCGCTGTGCGGCGGGCTCCACCGCGTCCGGATCTTCCTCGGCCTCGGGCGCGCTGCGGATCAGGCCACCGACCCCCATGCCCATGATTTCGGCGGCACCGATGGG
>CAMBRI010000183.1 GCA_945870205.1 Sulfuritalea hydrogenivorans sk43H
CTCGCGGTCGATCGCAGGGCGCAGGGACTGCACTTGGGCGCCGCTTTGCTCCAGGACGCGGTCAATCGCGCGGTGGCCGTATCGCAGAACGCTGGCGTCAGAGCCCTGCTCGTGCATGCCCTTCACGAGAAGGCCAAGCAGTTCTACGAACACTACGGGTTTCAGCCCTCGCCGACGCATCCGATGACGCTCATGCTGCGCTTGAGCAGCGTGAGGGAGTAGCTGATCATGCCTGCGATCCCCGGCTCCCCCTGCTACTCTCGCTATTCCTGCTACCGATCAGCGTTCACGCCGGGCGACGGTAGCAGGAATAGCAACAATAGCAACACCGTCCGATGTCGAAACACAATGGTCCAAGTTCATTTCCGCTCAGTCAGCAGTGGCGGATTGCGCAGGACAGGGCGCGGGGCAGATCCTCAAAGGTGGCACATATTATTTGGAACGAAGCCGTTTCCGAACCGCCACCCCCTGCTACCCTCGCTACTCTTGCTACCGATCAGCGTTCACCCCGGGCGACGGTAGCGAAAGTAGCAACAGTAGCAACACCCTTCGGTGTCAAAACCGCATCGTCGAGCGTCATTCCCGGTTGACGAGCAACGCCGGATTGATCACCACGCTCCGCCGGCGACCGTCTTCCTCCATCCGCGCCCGCCCCCGCTCGGCCAGGATGACAAGCGCCGCGCGCAAGTCGCGGCTGTCCCGGACGCAATTCGGACCGTATTGGTAGATCCGCTTCGTCGGCACACGATCAGTGCCGCTGGCCTGCGCTTCGCTACGTAACCAGGAATCAAGCCGGATCGCCGCCGCCAGCGAGGGCGGCGTGTCCAGGTCGGCGAGCAGGCGCCTCGCCTCGTTCAAGTGCCAGCCCACGATACAGGCCGCGGCGCGGATTTCCCCGGACGTAATTGTTCCGCTCGCGCCATACTCCAGCACATGGAACAAGGCTGCCAACCGCGCCACGTTCTCCGCCGCCTTGGCCGCCACATCGCGCACGCTGCGGAATGCGCCGCGCGCGCCGAGCTCGCGCTCGACCTCATCGTGAAAGCGTATCCACTCGGCACGTGCCTGCGGCGACAGATCGAGCACCACCGGGGTGAGGCAGCCGTGCGCATCCGTCGCGAGCGGTTGCGCGAGCAGTTCGCGAATGCGCGCCTGGAACAGCGCCACCTGTGGCATCGCCTCGGGCGCCGGGCGGTAGGCACGCGTGCCCTGCGTGCTCCCGGGCCAGGCGATCAGGAAGCGCGCGATGAATCCGGTGCCGCGCGGCAGCGTGCCGGCACGCTCCAGGAAACCGCGCAACGCCTCGGGCTGGACCATCAGGCCGAAGGTCAGCCGCCGGCCGCGCAGCACGAAGGAAGGCTTGGAGCGCCGGTCGATCGCCATCTCGCCACCGTCCCACAGCACGTTGAGGAGCGCAAGGTTGCGCAGGATCGTGTCCTGGCCCATGCCGTGCGCGCCGAACACCGCGCCGGCCTCGGCCGACAGCACGCCACCGCTCGGCCAGCCGGTGGCCAGCGCATGGGCCAGCGCCTCCGGCGTCGCATCGGCATAGAGCAGTCGCGGGACCAGTGGCGGCATCGGCGCATCGCCCACCAGCGACTCAAGTTCGCGCTCCTCACCCGCCGTGTCCTGCGTTCGGCGCCGCTTGTGCTTGATCGCATCGAGGATGCCGGCCTTCTTCGCCTCGAATACCGCCGTGGCCGCTTCGAGCTTCGCAATCTCGGGAGTCATCTCCTGCCGCCGCCCAATTTCCCAGTCGCGCAATGCCGGGCAGAAGATCGCATCGCAGGTGGTCTTGCGTTCCCCGGAGTCGGCAACCGCCAGCAGATAAAGGGAAATGGGGCCGACGAGCTGGTGGTCGCGACGCACGTTGGCCAGGCCCTGGGCCGCGAGCGAAAGGGCGGAAAGGGCCGAGCAGGCCACCAGCGCCATCGGCGCCTGCACGAAGGCCTGTGCCTGACGTACCGCTTCACGCAGGATGTGCGGCAGCGCCTCGTCGGGATACGGCTGCGCGTCCAGCGGCTCGGTCAGCGGTTCCGGCTCCGGCCATTCCGTGTCTCTCGCTCTGGAGACGCCACCCGGACCCAGATCGCCACCACTTAGCGCTTTGGCGGCAGCAATCGAAGCACGCACGGCCGCAAGGCCCCGGATCCGGTGCAGGTCATTGAAGTCCGTCGCGCCGGCCGGACGATCCGCGCCAAACGCCGGAACGGCGATGCGCGCACCGGCCGCAGCTGCGGCATTGCGCGCATGGGCAAGGCCCGGATTGCCCGGAGTGCCCTCGTCATCGTCAGCGCAGACGATGAGCTGCGCTTCTGGATAGTTCTCCCTGATCGTCCCGGCGACCGGTGCCAGGTTACCGGCATTGAAGGCAACGGCGACGGCATACCCGGTTGCCGCGTGAATACTGGCGCCCGTGGCGTAACCCTCGGCGATGCAGACCACCTTGCCGGCGACACCGATCAGGAAGTACAAGCCGGCGACCTGCCCGCCCTTCAGGAATCGCTTCGTACCGCTGGCGCCGATGAATTGCAGGCTGTGCAGTTCGCCGGCCGCGTCGCGGATCGGCATGAGCAACGCTCCCTTGAATACGCGCAGCCCATGCGCGGCGACGCCTTTGCGCGCGAGGTACCGATGTTCATCGCCCGCTGGTCGCGCGGCATGCCAAATCTTTGCGGCGACCTCACTGGCGGCGGCATGGCGCCTGATCGCTTCTTCCATTCGTCGGGAGCTGGCTGTCGTCGCCTGGGCGCGCAGCGCATCGAGCTCCACTGGCGTCAGCTCGCGTTCGATGTCGACGCGCCAGGATTCCCAGCCCTTGCCGTCGCGCCAGTTTTCCAGTCCGCCAGCGGGAATGCCGTCCAGGTGGAGCAGGTAAGCCGCATCGCCCTTGCCATTCTTGCCCGCGACATCGCAGCGGTGAATGCAGCCGTCGGCGATGATGCTCTCGGGCGGAACAATGTCGCGCGCGGCAAGCGCCGCCCGAAACTGGTCAATGATCTCGGCTGTGGCAAGGACCGGCGCCAGGCGCGGCCGCCCGGCCGTTGCAGGTGCGGGGGCAGCCATGCATTCGCGGCATCAGGTCGACGGCCGGCCGCCGGCTCGGGCGATCTTCACCCGGGCGGCGATCCACTCGCTCACGTCCGACTCCAGCCAGCCCACCGCGCGCGGCCCGAGCGGCACAGGCTTCGGGAAGACGCCGTCCTTGATGTACTGGTAGATGGTGCTGCGCGAAAGTCCTGTGCGCATCTGGACCTGCCTGCGTCGAAGGAAGGCTGGCTCACGCTGGATTGTTTGCGTCATTTTTGTAACCCCGTGGCTGGTAGTGGAAGACAGCAACATCCTTCCACGTCACGCGGCCCTTGTGAGCCCGAATCGGAGCCTCGATGAGGCCCCGAAAACCCATTGACAAAGGGAAAAACTTGGTTCTCGGCAGTGGAGCGCCTGCGGCCATCAGTGCGGCGAGATTCCCGGTTATCCACGGGCCGATGCGTGCGGCCCCTCTCTGGCACGCGCGGATCGGGCGGTGGGTAACCGGGTTTGATCGAATGATTCCGCGTCCGACCCTTGCGCGTAGAGCAGATCGTGGCGAATGTTGCAAGCCGATTTGAGGCTTTGCTGGAGCACCAATTTGACGTGCTACGCGAAACAAAGGATCCGATTGGCGCTGCATGCCCGCGGTTCTCAAGCGGGTGATCCCGGGAACTCTCCAGAGGCAAATCGGTCACACCGGTGATCGTACAGGTGGCTCCTTCAGCCCGCTTGATGCCCGTAAACGCATCGCCCTTGCTCGCAACGTCGAGCGCCAAAGCCGGACTCATCTCCTGGAAGCCGGCAGCCGCAAGGCACGGAGATATGCGTAAGCCTGCAGCAATCGAACAAGCAACGAGCGCCGTTCTGCCGCATTCATCTACGGTGGCAGCGACGCAATCAGGCTACGCCCGCATTCGCGTGTGACAGCCCTACTCAACTGCCCCAGCGGCACCCTCTGTTTCAATCAACACTGTTCTGCGCCAGGCCTGCCGCGTGTGACCTACACGAGGCATCTTCACGCCGACCCATCGCAATGGCCGGAGCCAGTGCGATCACTGCTGCAACGCTGTCCGCGCAACGCGGCAGCACCCCTGCGCCAATCGCGTCGTCACTACCGCGGCGCCAGCCGGTAGTGACGACGCGCTCAATGCCCCAGCCGACAAGGCTTTCCGGTCGCTGGCGCAAGTGACGACCCCAAGTGACGGGCTCCCTGACCCGTCGTCATGCTGGACCGCGCAATGCGGTCCTTCTACTTGCCCGCTCCCAGCGGGCTCAGTCCAACGCCGCGCCGCATAGGCGCACCTCCGAGCCTTGGGTCAATGGCTCACTCGATGAATCGACTTCCCACAGGAAGCGCCATCGACGCCAATGCCGCGTGCCGCGGTGGCAAGCAGCAAAGCAAACGGCACGAAACGGGAGTGGTGTCCCGAGTCCCTCGAATCTCCCGCCACGCTTAGGCGTTCGGGACGGACAGAAACACTTACCGGACAGGCTTCACACACCAGCAGCAGAGCAAAGGACAGGAACAAAGGGCAGAAGGAAAGGAACAGAAATATAGGGGCAACAAATGGAGGAAAGAAATTAAACCTGGCGAGGTCAAGTTGCTGCGAAGTCAGATCGCTGTTAGTACTGCTGACGCGGGGGGGGGCCGCACGGCAGCGCATGGCTTTCGGGAATCAGAATTTCTACGGCCGTTTTCCGGCGGCGAATTCCGAAAGGTGACGGCCTCTTGTGTGCCCTGAGCGGTCCTGCGCGAAGGGAGCGCGGTCGACGCAATGCCAAGGCACGGCAAGGGAAAACGGCACAAAAGTCGGTGCTGGCGACACGGAGATTGAGCGAGGCGCGACCATAGAGATTCTTACATCCAGTCTCTCGGTATGTAATGGTCGGTAATGCAACCTCTTTTCCCGACCTCCTTACACCCCTTTACGACCAGTCTTCTTAGCTTTACGTTTTGATTCATCGCGCCAACGTGTCTCTTGGCTTTTTCAACGGCTTCATCACTGCTTTCTGCGGCTACTGTTGTGACCGCCAGACCTTTGTCATTCCCCTCGATATCGAGGCACACCTTGAATAGCTTGGACATTTCTTGTCTCCTTTGTTGATGCGAGGTCTAGCGGGAAGGCAGGGCATTCACGATCCCGACGCCGAACGCGCAAGCTCAGGGACGGCTAGGTGCAGCGTCCCGGTTGATGGATGGACAGGACTCACTGGTGCTAGCGAAGCTCTTTGTACCGGCAACTTGCAAATCCTTGCACCTCGCCCTTGTAGTTGACAACCCTCGCTCCAGGCACCGCATCCCATTGCAGGCCGCCAAAGTGGACGTGATAGTCAATCGTCGTACCGCGTGACCCTGTACTAAGCGTGTATGTGAGGAGCGTAGGATCTTTGCCCGGGTAGCGCGCCAGGTACAGCGCCGTGGCGTCCGTTGGTGTGTCGCCATCGCTGAAACATGAAAGATTCACAATTTCGAAGTTGCGAGCACGGAGGTACGTTGGCCCCATGTCGGCGGCTACAGGTCTCTGACTGCTAAAAGTGATCTGGTTGGCCCCGACCTCTGGTCCATCGATGAAGACCTTCCATTTGTAGTCGTCTTCTATGTTCTCAGCTAAGGCGGGTTTGCCATTGACCGCAACGGCCACTCCCCCCTCGTAACGTCCCCAACCGGGCTTCGATACGGTTATGTCGCTCACCACACCTTTGAAACGGTTGTAATCTTGATAGGACGGTAGCGCGGTGGGCTTATTCTTAGCGGCCAAGGGCATAGCCCATGCAATTACCTCTGCAAGTTCATAGAGTCCGTCCTTTGGATCGATCTTGGTGTTCTGTTCCAGCTTCAAACTGCCTATGCCTGCCTTGTCGGGCTTAGACTCGGGTGCGGATTGTTGACTGCAGGACTGGAGAAGCACAGCGCAGCACAACAGAGTGATCACGGGTCTTACTTGCATCGTCGGCATAAGATTGAAGTGAGATTGCGAGGTCGAACGTTTGCGTTGAGACGGCTGCGCCGCTTTTGGCGCAGCCCCCCTCGAACGACGGCTTGGACGGCTACGGTTGGGGTGGCTAGGTGAGCCCATTTTCCGCACCCCACGCTGAGAGTTTCTGTTCAAGCTCTCCAAAAATCATTATGTGTCGCAAGTGGAAAAGGCGGTCACCTGCGGCCTTTTGAAGGCGTTGGGCTAACAACGCAGCGCAAATCTTTTTTGTCTCGACCGGTAGGTCTGTGACGAGAAGGCTCTCATGCAGAATGTGACACACCGCGAGGAATGGAGCGATGCGATCTTTGCGATAGTAGGCATGCTCGCGTAGAACGTTGAGCTGCTCGATGTTTGTAGGCAGTTGGCAGATATAGTTAACGAACTGCTGATCGTCATACTGTGCTTTCAGCTCTGCTTGTACCCTTGCAACAAATATCCTTAGTTTGATCGCTTCAAACATAGCGCGTCCTTCGGTTGTAAAGAAGTGCCCGACGTAATTGGCACCTCACTCGTCCCCTTCGGGAAGTGGGTTTCGTTCTATGAGCCCCCATAGGGGCTTGCCATCTTCAGAAGCGCGGGCGCCCACCTCAAGTAGAAGTCTTTTGGTGGATTGTTCATCAGCGCCAATTACATGCATGAGTGTTTCGAATTTGCGCCATCGATAATTTGAGGATTTCAGCATCTTGAGCAGCATATCTTTTCTGGGTTTGTCTCGTTTCTCTGAGGCACGCTCTTGCAGGTGGTGTGACAGCCACTGAACTGCAACAGTGGCTATTGAGCCAATAACCGCACCCAAAACACCAATTAACGCAATGATGATTGATTCACTCATTACTGCTCTCGCTGATCCGGAAGTTCTTCCCACCCCTTCAATAGCTGAACGACGATAGGCTTGGCATTTTCGATCATTTCTTGGTGACCAAATTTTTTCTCTAAGGCAATAAGGCCGCGTGCCAACGAAGGGGCGACTTCAAAGCTAGCCCGCTCCAATGTGCACCCTGAGTCCTCAAGCATTGCAAGGAAAAGTAACGAAGGTCCTGAAACACCAAGCTCTAAAACGGAATGAAAGAAGTTATTGCTCAGACCGAGATGCTTTGCAATCTTGTTTCCAAATCTGCGGCCTTTACCCAGTCCTCCACGTGTCCAGACGAGAGCCATAGACAGAACCCAGATAATAGCCAAGACGAGAGCTATGACAGCGATATATGTGAGCATATTATTAGCCTGCAACGAATACGATGGAATTTGACGCCGTCACACATAGGCCCAACGAATAGCGTTTATCCGCCGCTGAGCGAGATGAGGATGAGCACGGAGGGTCATGGCGGCGGAAAATCGCTATACGTTCGCATACTACTCCATGCTGAACGACTGCAATGCGGATCGCCATCCGATGGCGGCTTTTGGCGGATCACCACTGGCCGGTTCGGAGCATCCAAACTACTTGGTTAGGCGGCATTGCCGTGCAAGGAAATGACGTCGGCTCCAACCTTCAACTTGTCGAGATAGTCAGCCCATAGCTGCATCATCGCTTTCCGTGCCGGCAGAAACTTCGTCCGGTTGTACGCTGATCCAAGAGCATCGGGTACTTTGTGGGCTAGTTGATGCTCGATCACTTCTGGCGATATTCCATGCACCTCGTGAAGGATCGTTCGCGCCATTGCCCTGAAACCATGCCCGGTAATCTCTGTCTTGGTGTCGTACCCCATGCGCCGCAATGCTGCGTTGACCGCCGCCTCGCTCATTGCTCGTCCATTGCTGCGAGCTCCGGGGAATACAAACCCGCCGTGTCCTGTCAGTGCATGGAGTTCGCGCAGGATCACCACGACCTGAGATGCCAGTGGTACAAGGTGAATCTTCGGCTCTTCCGTTTTCTTGGTCTTGCTCACCAAAAATTTCCACTCGGCTTTGTCCAGATCAAAGTCAGCCCACTTTGCTTGCCGGAGTTCGCCAGGGCGCACGAAAAGAAACGGTGACAGCCTCAAGGCGCACTTGACGATGAAGGTGCCGTTAAACCCGTCTATCGCCCTCAAGAGTTCGCCCACCTTGACTGGATCGGTGATCGCCGCGAAGTTGCCGCCTATCGCCGTCGGCAGCGCACCGCGCAGGTCAGGAATCGGGTTGTAGCTGGCGCGGCCCGTCTGGATCGCATAACGGAACACGCCGCCGCAATCCTGCTGCGCTCGCTTTGCCGTGTCTTTCGCGCCCCGGTCGCTGATCCGTTTGAGTGTCGTCAGGACTTCCACGGCAGTCAATTCGGCAATGGGTCGCTTGCCTAACCACGGGAAAACATCCCGCTCAAGCCGCGCCATGATCTTGTCGGCGTGAGAATCCGCCCATTCCGGTTTCATCTTGGCAAACCATTCACGGCCTATGGCCCCGAAGCTGTTAGCCGACAGCGCCACCTTCGCAGCCTTCTGCACCTTGCGATGTTCGCCAGGATCTACACCGTCAGCCAACAGCCGCCGGGCCTCGTCGCGTTTCTCCCTTGCCCGGATTAGAGGAACGTCAGGGTATGCACCGAAGGAAAGGGTTTTCTGCTTGCC
>CAMBRI010000184.1 GCA_945870205.1 Sulfuritalea hydrogenivorans sk43H
CTCATGTCGAAGGCCTTGCGTACCACGGCATTGACTGCCGAGATGACGACGGCGAAAAGCACCAGCCACATCAGGCTGCGGCCGACGCGTTCATTCAGGCCGTCGATAATTTGCGACATTTTCAGCATGGCATTCATGCACGGACCTCCAAGACTGTTTTGTGGCCGCGCAGAACGTGCAAGGCGTGGCCTTGAGCGGCGCGAAAGTAGCTGCGAAGCATCTTAACCCGAGCCTTCAACATTTGTTGATTCAAGCGCTACTCCTCGTTCGCTACAGGTCGGCAGCGGGGCTGGCAGACCAACCCTTCGACGAGGGTTTGGGTACGTGGTACAAACTATGGTTCAATGGTAAGACCAATAGGTTCGGAATGATAATGGCCAAAGGCTGGCGTGTCAATGGGGTTCCTGAAATTTCTAAAGGAGCGCTGGGGCGGCTATTGATATTGTGGTCAGACCAATGCTATATTTTACGGATGGACGTAAAAATGACTGCACCGCGTCTGGCAGACGTGGTTGCGCGGGAGATCGAACAGCGAGTACTCGAGGGCCGCCTGAAGCCAGGTGACCGCCTACCCTCGGAACGCGACTTGTCGGTGCAACTGGGTGTTTCGCGCGCTTCTCTGCGGGAAGCCATTCACAAGCTGGCAGCGCGCGGACTGCTGGAAAGCCGGCAGGGGGGCGGCACCTTTGTCACCGACCACCTTGATTCCAGCTTTGGCAACCCGTGGGAGGAAATCCTGCGCGACCACCCCGGTGTCCATGAGGACATGCTGGAGTTCCGTCACATGCTGGAGGCGCGGGCCGCCGAATGCGCGGCGACGCGAGCCACGGCGAGCGACCGCGAGCGCGTGCGGCAATGCTTGGCGGCGCTCGAAGACTCGTTCGGCGGCCAGGACCTGGATCTTCAGGTCGATAGCGATCTCGCCTTCCACCAGGCGATAGCCGAGGCCTCGCACAATGTCATCGTCGGACACCTGACCGCCAGCCTGTTGCGCCTGATGCGCGACAACCTGCGACGCAACCTCTCCGAACTGATGCAGGTGCCGGCCGCCAAGGAGCAGTTGCTCGACCAGCATCGCGCCGTGTGGCGCGCGATCGAGCAGGGCGATGCCGGCCAGGCGCTGGACGCCGCAGCCAATCACATCGGTTTCGTGCGCCAAAACCTGACGCGCATGCTGCGTAGCGACGCCCGCCACAAGCCTTAAAATTGGCGACATGACTCACGCGCACACAACCCGTTTCTGCCTCATCCGCCACGGCGAGACTGACTGGAACGCCGAGAAGCGCGTTCAGGGGCAGATCGATATCGACCTCAACGCAGCCGGTGAGGCGCAGGCGCGGGCGATTGCCGAAGGTCTGCGCGAGCAGGTCTTTGCGGCGGTCTATAGCAGTGATCTGTTGCGGGCCTGGAACACGGCGCAGATCGCCATGGCAGGGCGACAGATCGCCGTGTCGCCGGCGTCGATCTTGCGCGAACGAGATTTTGGCGTGCTCCAGGGTCTGACCGCGGCCGAGGCCAGCCTGGTCAACCCCGTGGCGCACCGCCACCACCAGGCGCGTACGCCGGACTACGCCTGCGAGAACGGGGAATCCCTGCTGGCCTTTTCGGCGCGCGTGATGGTCGGCCTCACTGCCCTCGCTGCAAGGCACCGCGGCGAAACGGTGCTGGCCTTCACGCACGGTGGCGTGCTCGACGTCGTCTATCGTGCCGCCACCGGGCGGGCGCTGGACGTGCCGCGTGATTTCCTGCTCAGCAATGCTGCACTCAACTGGCTCGACTATCGAGACGGCAGCTGGCAACTGATCGCCTGGGCCGATCGTCGGCACCTGCAGGCGGCCCTCGACGAACTGTCTGGCTAGCCGGCACCGCGTCGTTGCGGTCGAAAGGGGCGCGGATGCTAAAATCCGCAGCTTCCCACCCCTCTTCGGATCCCGCCATGTTTGCCAAGCAGAACACCCTCGCCAAGACCGATCCCGAACTCTGGGCCGCCATCCAGAACGAGAACCGCCGTCAGGAAGATCACATCGAACTGATCGCCTCCGAGAACTACGTTTCGTGGTCGGTGATGGAAGCCCAGGGCTCGCAGCTGACCAACAAGTATGCCGAGGGCTATCCGGGCAAGCGCTATTACGGTGGCTGCGAATACGTCGATGTGTCCGAGCAACTGGCCATCGATCGTGCCAAAGCGCTGTTCGGCGCCGATGCTGCCAATGTTCAGCCCAACTCCGGCTCGCAGGCGAATCAGGCCGTATTCTTCGCCTTCCTCAAGCCCGGCGACACCATCCTCGGCATGAACCTCGCGGCTGGCGGCCACCTGACGCACGGCATGGCGCTCAACATGTCCGGCAAGTGGTTCAAGGTGGTGCCCTACGGCCTCGACGAGAACGAAGAAATCGACTACGTGGAGATGGAGAAGCTGGCCCATGAGCACAAGCCCAAGCTGATCATCGCCGGCGCCTCGGCCTATGCGTTGAGGATCGACTTCGAGCGTTTCGCCAGGGTGGCCAAGGCGGTCGGCGCCATCTTCATGGTCGACATGGCGCACTATGCCGGCCTCGTTGCCGCCGGCTTCTACCCGAACCCGGTGCCTCATGCCGACGTAGTGACCTCGACCACGCACAAGACCCTGCGCGGCCCGCGCGGGGGGCTGATCCTGATGAAAGCCGAGCACGAAAAGGCGATCAACTCCGCGATCTTCCCCGGTTTGCAGGGCGGCCCGCTGGAACATGTCATCGCGGCCAAGGCCGTGGCTTTCAAGGAGGCGATGACCCCCGAGTTCCGCGACTACCAGGAGCAGGTGATCGACAACGCCCAGGTAATGGCCAAGGTGCTCAAGAGCCGAGGCCTGCGCATCGTTTCCGGGCGCACCGAGTCGCATGTTTTCCTGGTCGATCTGCAGGCCAAGAACATCACCGGCAAGGATGCCGAAGCTGCGCTGGGTCGTGCCCACATCACGGTGAACAAGAACGCGATCCCCAACGATCCGCAAAAGCCCTTCGTCACCTCGGGCATCCGCCTCGGCACGCCGGCGATGACCACGCGCGGCTTCACCGAGATAGAAGCCGAGCAGGTCGCCAACCTGATCGCCGACGTGCTCGACGCGCCGCATGACGAGGCGGTGCTGGCGCGCGTGCGCGGCGAAGTGTCTGTCATGTGCAAGAAATTTCCCGTCTATGGCTGATCACCATGAAGTGTCCGTATTGCTCGGATGAGAACACCCAGGTAGTCGATACCCGGGAGAACGAGGACGGCGACACCGTGCGCCGTCGTCGACGCTGCCTGTCCTGCGACAAGCGCTTCACCACGTATGAGCGGGTCGAGTTGCAACTGCCCCAGGTGGTCAAGAAGAACGGCAGCCGCACCGAGTACGAGCGCGACAAACTCAAGGCCAGCATGATGCTGGCGATGCGGAAGCGCCCGGTTACCACCGAAAGCATCGACCTGGCGCTCGATCGCATCGAGGAAAAGCTGGTGCAACTGGCGCTGCGCGAAGTCGCATCGGACCGCATCGGCGAACTGGTGATGCGCGAACTCAAGAGGCTCGACAAGGTCGCCTATATCCGCTTCGCCTCGGTGTATCGCAACTTCGAGGATGTCGACGAGTTCTCGGAAGCGATCCGCGAAATCAAGAAGCCGCGGCAGCCCCGGGCGAAATCGTGACGGGCCGCGGCTCATGAACGCCGCATGAACTTTTCCGCAGCCGACCACGGCTTCATGGCGCGCGCCCTGCAACTGGCGCAACGCGGACTATTCACCACAACCCCCAATCCGCGCGTCGGCTGTGTCCTCGTTCGCGACGGCCGCATCGTCGGCGAAGGCTGGCACGAGAAGGCCGGGATGCCTCATGCCGAAGCTGCAGCGCTTACGGCAATAGTCGGCGCTGGCGGGACGGCAAAGGGCGCCACCGCTTACGTCACGCTCGAACCCTGCAGCCACTTCGGCCGCACACCACCCTGTGTCGATGCCCTGATCGAGGCCGGTGTCGTGCGCGTAGTGGCTGCAATGCCGGACCCGAATCCGCTGGTGGCCGGGCAGGGCCTGGCGAAACTTGCGGCGGCCGGCATCGCCGTCGCCAGCGGACTTCTGGCCGCCGAGGCGCATGAACTCAACATCGGTTTCGTTTCGCGCATGACCCGTGGCCGACCCTGGTTGCGACTCAAGGTGGCTGCCAGTCTCGACGGCAAGACCGCGCTCAACAATGGCGTTTCGCAATGGATCACCGGCCCCGCTGCCCGGCGCGACGCCCACATCTGGCGCGCACGATCCTGCGCGGTGCTGACCGGCATAGGCACGGTGAAGGACGACAATCCCCGGCTCACCGTGCGCGAAGTGCCGACCACGCGCCAGCCCTTGCGCGTGGTGATCGACAGCCGTCTGGAAACCCCGCTCGATGCCGCGGTGCTGGAAGGCGGCAATGTGCTGATCGCCGCGGCGCAGGACAACGATCGCGCCGCCGACTTGCGTGCGCGTGGCGCCGAGATCGTGATCCTGCCCAATGCGCAGGGCAAGGTTGAACTGGCCTACCTGCTGCAGGAACTGGGCAGGCGTGGCATCAACGAAGTGCTGGCCGAGGCGGGCACGCGCCTGAACGGATCATTGCTGCGCGAAGGCTGCGTCGATGAACTGCTGATCTATCAGGCGCCGATCCTGCTCGGGGACGCGGCGCGCGGCATGTTCGGGCTGGCCGAAATCACCGACCTTGCCGGCGCCCGTCGCCTCAACATCATCGAACGCCGTGTCGTGGGCGCCGACTGTCGCATTCGAGCCCGCCTTGCGTGACCAAAAGCAGGATGACGGCCATCGAGATTTCCCTGGGCGCGGACTGCTGATCAATATTTTGCGCGTGTTTCACATCGCCGGCCTGGCGGGCATTTCGGCCGTTGTGCTGGGCGGCGCCAGCGCTGCGCAACACTGGGGCGCGCTGATGCTGATCTCCGGACTGGGCATCGTTGCGCTCGATGCCTGGGCCAATCCGGATTATTTCCGCCAGGCCAAGGGGCTGGGCACCCTGCTGAAGCTCGCGCTGGTCGTCCTGCTGGTGGTCTGGGAGCCCGGGCGCCTGCCCTTGTTCTGGTTCGTGCTGGCGTTCTCGGTAGCGCTCAGTCATGCGCCGGGGCGCATCCGCCACCGCCAGCTGTTCTAAGGCCGTTGCGCGTCCTCGCCGCAGACGGTGCAGGCCGGATCGCGCGGCACGCGAATCTCACGCCATTCCAGCCCTAAGCCGTCTAGCAGCAGCAGGCGTCCGGCGAGGCTGGTGCCGCATCCGATCACCAGCTTCAGGGCTTCCGCGGCCTGCACCGTGCCTATCATGCCGGTGATGGGGGCGAACACGCCCATCACTGCGCAACGCACTTCTTCTACATCCTGTCCTTCGGGAAACAGGCAGTGGTAGCAGGGTGCATCCGCCTGGCGCGAATCGAATACCGCGACCTGTCCGTCGAAACGGATTGCGGCGCCGGATACCAGGGGCTTCGCGAACTTTACACAGGCGCGATTGACGGCATGGCGCGTGGCGAAGTTGTCGCAGCAGTCGAGCACGATGTCGGCCAGCGCAACTTCCTCATCCAGCCGCGTTCCGGAAAGGCGCTCAGTAAGTGCGATGACATGGCATTCAGGGTTGATATCGCCCAGCGTGTGCTTGCCGGATACTGACTTTTCCATGCCGACCGCATCGGTGCGATGCAGTATCTGGCGCTGCAGGTTGGTCAGGTCGACTGTGTCGCCGTCGGCCAGAACCAGGGTGCCGATGCCGGCCGAGGCCAGGTAGAAGGCCGCCGGCGAACCGAGGCCGCCGGCGCCAATCACCAGTGCACGCGCATTGACGATGTTTTCCTGTCCTTCAATGCCGATCTGCGGCAGCAGGATATGGCGGCTGTAACGTAGCAACTGCTGGTCGTTCACCGCTGCCGCTACCTTTCCTGCCTGAGTTCGGGAGGTGTCTCGTCGTGGTCGCCGTGAGGATGGTGCTCCCAGGCCTTGGAGTACACATCGTGCGACTTCTTGATCAATCGCTCGGGCACACGCATGTTGCGCATCTGCGTTTCCTCACAGAAATACACCAGTGCCCGGACCATTTTGCTGTACAGGCTGCCGTCGAGATGAAAGCCCTGCCGGACCAGTGCGGCCTCAAGCCCTTCAAGGGAGTAGTCGCTGATTTCATACCAGATCGACAGGCTGTAGGGCGCTATTCCGGTATCGATTTCCATGCCTTCGAGACCCGAGAGCAACTTGCGGGCTTCATCGACATGTTCGGGATGCAGATGATCGAAGCGCAGTTCGCGGTGCTTGCGCGTGCCGGGCTGCGGAATGAAGGCTGCCGGACGCTGGCGCGGCTTGCCATCGCGCTTTTCATCACGCAACTCGCGAGCCTTTTCCGGCGTCATCCTGCTCATGGTCCGCGTTCCGGATCAGCGCTTGATGATCTGCCAGGCCTTCAGTAGATTCACGGCCTGTCCCAGTTGGTAGTCTTTCTTCGAGGCAAACTCGAGAGGGACATGCGGCGACTCGTCGGCTTCATCCGCCTTGCCCTTCTTGCCGTTCTTGGCGGGTGTCTTGGGTGGCGCGGCTTCGGCCGGCTTTTCCTTTTCACCGCCGAGATGACGTTCGAGGTCGGCCTCGCGCACGCGCTCGCGTGATTCGCCATTGGCCGATTCCTCGACGATGATGTCCGGCGTAATCCCCTTGGCCTGGATCGAGCGTCCCGAAGGCGTGAAGTAGCGCGCGGTGGTGAGCTTGATGGCGGCGTTGTTGGACAAAGGCAACACGGTTTGCACCGAACCCTTGCCGAAGGTCTGGGTGCCCATCACGACAGCTCGCTTGTGGTCCTGTAGAGCCCCGGCAACGATCTCGGAAGCGGAGGCCGAGCCTGCATTGACCAGGACCACCATGGGTGCGGTCCGGGCAAAGGCGGGCAGGCTCTTCATGAAGTCATCCTTGTAGCCGCGCTGATAGTCCTCGGGACTTGCCGTATAGCGTCTCTTGGCGTCATCGGTGCGACCATCGGTCGACGTGACCAGCGCTTTCAGCGGCAGAAAGGCGGCGGACACGCCGACCGCACCGTTGAGCAGGCCGCCAGGATCGTTGCGCAGATCAAGCACAAGCCCCTTGATGCCATCGCCCTTGGCTTCCTGGTCGGCCTTTACCAGCTTTTCGAGGTGCTTCACCACGTCCGGTGCTGTTTCTTCCTGGAACTGGGTGACCCGCAAATAGCCGTAGCCGCCTTCGAGCAGCTTGGACTTGACGCTTTGTACCTTGATTTTTTCGCGTGTCAGGGTTACTTCAAACGACTTGGCTTCACCCTTGCGCACGATGGTCAGCCGGATCTGGGTCTTGGGCTTGCCGCGCATTTTCTTTACGGCATCGTTGAGGGTCAGGCCTTTGACCGGCGTGTCGTCGAGCTTGATGATGAGGTCGCCGGGCTTGAGCCCAGCCCTGAATGCGGGCGTGTCCTCGATTGGGGAGACGACTTTGACAAAGCCGTCTTCCATGCCCACTTCAATGCCCAAGCCACCGAACTCGCCCTGGGTGCTGACCTGAAGATCCTTGAACGAATCCGCGTCAAGGTAGGCTGAGTGCGGATCGAGGTTGGCCAGCATGCCGCTGATGGCATGGGTGATCAGCTTCTTGTCGTCGACCGGTTCGACATAGCCTTGCTTGATGGCGTTGTAGACATCCGCAAAACTGCGCAACTCCTCTATCGGGAGCGCGGACAGGGCAGCATCCTTGCCGGCACTGGCCGAAAAATTCAGGCTTACCAGAATGCCGGCGATCAGGCCGGTCGCTACCAGACCCACTTGTTGCAGCTTGCTGCTCATAGGAACTCCGAAGAACAAAAAGGCAAATTGAACACCCCCGCCCCCCATCCCCCGCCCGGGCGGGGGCTACTGGTTGGCTCGCTACGCTCGAAAATCAAGGGCCACATCTTTGAAGCACGCTAGCGATTACTGACCCATTTCAGTGGATCGAACGGCTGACCCCGGTGCCTGAGTTCAAAGTATAAACCCGAGTCAGGGTTGCCGCCGCTGTTTCCGGCGGTGGCGACAGTCTCGCCGCTTTTGACGTTGGCGCCGACCGCCGCGAGCAGGGATTCGTTGTTGCCATAGACCGAGAGAAAATCTTCGCCGTGGTCGATGATCAGCAGGTTGCCAAAGCCGCGCAGCCAATCCGAGAAAACCACCGCGCCGCCCGCCACGGCCTTTACTTCCGCACCCTCGGTGGCACGAATGAAGATGCCTTTCCAGGCAGTACCCCCTTCCGCACGCGGGCTGCCAAAGCGTCCTGAAATCGGACCCTTTACGGGCAACCGGAGTTGCCCGCGCAAGGCCGCAAATACGCCGCCGACATTGCCGGGGTCATGGCTTTTCACGCCAGGCGATTTTTTACTCGCCTTGCTGCGGACACCTGACTTTGCTGTGCCTATTCTGGTCGCCGCGATGCGGGCCAGACCTTCTATCAGTTTTGCCAGACGCTGTTCATCGCG
>CAMBRI010000185.1 GCA_945870205.1 Sulfuritalea hydrogenivorans sk43H
TGAAGAAATCCATGCGCTGGGACGAGGAGCGCTTCGGCCTGGAAATGGACCTCGACCATTACATGATCGTCGCCGTCGGCGATTTCAACATGGGCGCGATGGAGAACAAGGGCCTCAACATCTTCAACACCAAGTACGTCCTCGCCCGGCCCGATACGGCCACCGACATGGACTACCAGAACATCGACCGCGTCGTCGCCCACGAATATTTTCACAACTGGACCGGCAACCGCGTCACCTGCCGCGACTGGTTCCAGTTGTCGTTGAAGGAAGGCCTCACGGTGTTCCGCGACCAGGAATTCGGCGCCGACGTGCATTCGCGCGCGGTGACGCGCATCCAGTCGGTGCGAACGCTGCGCGTGGCGCAGTTCCCCGAGGACGCGGGGCCGATGGCGCATCCGATCCGCCCCGTCTCCTACGCCGAAATCAACAATTTCTACACCGCCACGGTGTACGAAAAGGGCGCCGAAGTGGTGCGCATGATCCACACACTCCTGGGACGTGAGGGCTTCCGCAAAGGCATGGACCTTTACTTTCAGCGCCACGACGGGCAGGCCGTGACCTGCGAGGATTTCGTCGCCGCCATGCAGGACGGAGGGGGGAAAGATGCGGGCGTGGACCTGACGCAGTTCCGCCGCTGGTATGCCCGGGCTGGTACGCCGCGTTTGAAGGCCGAGGGCAACTGGGATGCCGACAGTCGCCGCTACACACTGACCCTGACGCAAAGCCTGGCGCCGACCGCCTACGAGCAGCGACTGACCGAGGCCGGCGTGGCGATCGAATCCGGCCCGCTGCATATTCCGGTGGCGCTCGGCCTGGTGTTGCCCGATGGCTCGGATGCTTTGCCCGAAATTACACGTGTGGTATCGCTGACCGAGACCACGCAACGCTACATCTTCGAGGACATTCCGGCCGCGCCGGTGGTTTCGCTGTTGCGCGACTTTTCCGCGCCGGTGCACCTCGATTGCGAGCAGACGGATGCCGAACTGGCCCATCTGATGGCCCACGATTCCGACGCCTTCAACCGCTGGGAAGCCGGCCAGCGTCTGGCCACGCGCGTCCTGTTGGCGGGCATCGCGGCTGGCGGCGAGGGCGCGGACTGGATACCCGCGGCCTTCGTTGCTGCCTGTGGGCGCGTGCTCGACGATGGCCTGCGCGAATCGCCCGCGCTGGCCGCCGAGGCCCTGGTCCTGCCGGCCGAACAGGTGCTGGCTGAGGAGGTCGCCGGGCTGGGCCGGGTCATCGATCCCGAAGCTATTCATCGTGCCCGCCTCACTCTGCGCCGCCATCTCGCCAAGCAACTGCGCGTGCCGCTTGAGGCGGCGTGGGCCGCCCTGGCGCCAACCGAGGCCTATGCCCCGGAGGGCGCGCAACTCGGTCGCCGCGCCTTGCGCAACCTGTGCCTGGCCTATCTTGCCGAAAGCGATGCGGCCTACCTGCAGGCCAAGGTCTTGCCGCGCCTGATGGATCAGCTGGCGCAGGGTGGCAATATGACCGATGTCGGCGCGGTCCTGTCGGCGTTGACCAATCTCGACCTGCCCGAACGCGAGTCCGCCCTTGCGGGCTTTTACGCGAAGTGGCAGGACGAGGCGCTGGTGGTGGACAAATGGCTGCAGGTGCAGGCGACATCGCGTCTGCCCGGAACCACGGCGCGGGTACGCGAACTGATGCAGCACGCGGCCTTCGACCTGAAGAATCCGAACAAGGTCTATGCCCTGCTGCGCAGCTTCTGCGGCGCCAACCCGCGCCACTTCCACGCCGCGGACGGCAGCGGCTACGAGCTGGCCGCCGAGGTGATCATCGAGCTGCAGGCAATGAACCCGCAGGTGGCCTCGCGCCTGGCGCGCAGCTTCGACCGCTGGCGCCAGTTCGACGGCGTGCGCCAAAGCCATGCGCGAGCCGCGCTGGAGCGCATTGCCGCCTGCGAAGGCCTGGCCAAGGACGTCGCCGAAGTTGTCGGCAGCGCCTTGAAGTGACGCAGACAGCATTATCCGGGGAGCGAACATCATGAAAATTGCGGTAATGGGCGCTGGCGCAGTCGGTTGCTACTACGGTGGCATGCTCGCTCGCGCCGGCCACGAGGTGGTGCTGATCGCGCGGCCGATGCATGTGGACGCCATACGTCGCGACGGCCTGTTCATGGATACGCAGTCTTTCCAGGAGCATGTGCCGCTGCAGGCCAGCACCGAGGTCAGGGCCATGCAGGGCGCGCGGGTGGTGCTCTGCTGTGTCAAATCGACCGATACGGAAAGCGCCGCCACGGAGATGGCGCCCTTCCTCGGGCCCGATGCCGTGGTGCTGAGTCTGCAAAATGGCGTCGACAACGCCGAGCGCCTACAGGCGCAGCTTGAGCGCGAGGTGCTGCCGGCGGTGGTCTATGTCGCCACCGAAATGGCCGGGCCCGGCCACGTCAAGCACCATGGACGCGGGGAGCTGGTGATCGGGCCGTCGGCGGCCAGCGAGGAGCTGGTGGCGCTGTTCGCCCTGGCGGGGGTAACGGTGCAGACCTCCGACAACGTGGCGGGCGCGCTGTGGGCCAAGCTGATCCTCAACTGTGCCTACAACGCCTTGTCTGCCATCACGCAATTGCCCTACGGCCGCGTGGTGCAAGGGGAAGGCGTCGAAGGCGTGATGCGCGACGTGGTGCAGGAATGCCTTGCGGTTGCCAAGGGCGCGGGCGTGACCGTCCCCGGCGACGTCTGGGACGCTGTCGAGCGCATCGCGCAGACCATGCCGGCCCAGTTCTCCTCGACCGCGCAAGACCTGGGGCGCGGCAAGCGCAGCGAGATCGACCATCTCAATGGCTATGTGCTGCGCAAAGGTGCCGCGCTGGGAATAGCCACCCCGGTGAACCGCGTGCTGCACACATTGGTCAGGCTGCTCGAAAGCAAGTCGATGGCAGGCGGCTTGTAGGGCTTGCCCCGCAGCGACCCGGCGGGGTCCGGTCGGGCTCCGGCTGGGCCTGTGTAGCCGTTTGCCGGCGCTGGGATCAGTCTGCCGAAAATAATTGTGCAGTGCAACATATTTCTCTTGACAGAGGAATTTTGACTCTTTATCATTCGCTCCATGGTGCACTGCAACATGGTTCAGCGGATCGAGCCTAGCGGTAGAGCCAGACATATTCCAACCCATTTAATTATCAGGAGATCCACCATGAACGCCACCACCGAAAAATTTGCCAGTGCCAACAAGGCCAACGTCGAAACCCTGCTGACCATTGCCAACACCGCTTTCGCCAGTGCCGAGCGCCTTGCCGCCCTCAACCTGAACACCGCCCGCGCTTTCCTCGAAGACAGCGTTACCAATGCCAAGGCTCTGATGGCCGTCAAGGACGTCAAGGAACTGGTTGCCGTGCAGGCCGCGCTGGCCCAGCCGAGCGCCGAGAAGGTTGTCGCCTACTCGCGCAGCGTGTATGAAATCGCCACCGAAACCCAGGGCGAGTTGTCCAAGGTAGTCGGCGCGCAGGTTTCCGACATCAAGGCGAATGTGAGCACCGCATTCGAAAAGGCTGTCAAGAACGCCCCGGCCGGTTCCGATGTCGCCGTGTCCGCCGTCAAATCGGCCATCGCCGCCGCCAACTCGGCCTACGACAGCATGAGCAAGGCTGCCAAGCAAGCCAGCGAAATCGCCGAAGCCAATGTCGCTGCTGCCACCACCGCCGCCGTCAAGGCTGTTGGCACCGCCGCCGCGAAGGTCAAGAAGGCCGCCTAAGCCAGCTTCAAAACTTCCTCCACCAGCCCTCCAAAGGGGCTGGACTTGAACCCGGTGCCCACAAGGTGCCGGGTTTTTTTATTGGGTATCAGGAAGATACCGCACCGCGTAGCCACGCGCTGCGCGAACCCCTTCGATGCGAACCGCTGCCAGAACTCCCGAGCGTTCGAGTTGCGTGATGACGCGCGAGATGGTTTCGAAGCGCAGGTCGGTAATGTCGGCAATGTCCTGGCGCGCAGGCAGGACGACCTTGCCGGCCCGGTCGGCCAGCAAGCGCACCAATCGCATGACGCGATCTATGGCTTGGCCACCACGCAGGGCCACGATGTCGGCCGCTCGCCTCTGCGCCGTGGCCAAGGATTTGAGCAACGACTCTCCGTCCGCAGCGCCTTTCACTTCCGGCCAGGGAGTCAACTCACAATGCGTCAGGGTGGTCGTGGTAAAGGTGTACGCGCCAAGCAGCAGGGCTTCGCAGCCGAGGATATCGCCGGCAATGGCCAAGCTGGCGAACGTGGAATGACCCGCTGGCGAGATGCGGTCAAGGCGCACTACGCCATGAGCGACCCGCCATGCCAGACCGTCACCGCCCGCCACAAAAATGCGCTCTGCAGGCCCCATGATGACTGCTTGCCGCCTTGCAGCCCGTTCTTGTCTAACGCTCATTGCACCAGGCTTGCAGCTGTAACGCGCTAACGGTTACCGGCAGTTCCCCGTGGTTCCGTCGGTCGATTCGATCGCCGGGTTGCTCCCGACCTTGCAGCTCAGTCGTTGTCATGGTCATGATTTCTGCGCGATCGGGGTTCCTGTCTGGGAAGCGGCTTGTCGCCGTAGGCAGCCCGATACACCTCCGCCGCCGAAAACCGGCATTCCTGACGCGTGGAGAGTTGTTGCAGCAACTCGGTATTGGTTTTGGGCAAGATACCGGTTTGCATCTGGATCTGCTCCCGAAGTTGCGCGCAGGTCTGCGTCTGACCCGTCGCCGCATTGGCACAAAAGGCCGCAAGAAAGAGAAGTCCGGCGATGGGTAATGATCTGTGCATTTGCTGTCCCTTTTGCAAAAGATGAAACCCTTAACGTGAAATAACTCGTTCGAAGCGACTGATGATAGTCGAGTGAAGCGAGCCGACTAGTAGCCCCGCCCTGGGGCGGGGAAGGGGCGGAGGGCCTTCAATTCGCCGTTAACGTATTTCATCATCGGCGGGTGAAGTCACTGTCATGAAAGTTAGTCGGGCGGTGCGCCACTCAGTGGCGCTGCCGACCACTCCAAGAAGAGATTCTGCGCGGGCAATGTTAACGCTCCCTTAAGCACGCGAACTTCATGCAAGGATCTGCGAACACTCGCCCCGGCGCGGCTGCCCGTAGGTCCGGCACCGTATCACCGGTGCTGACTCGGAACTCTTTACCTTTGATCCTAAATTCCTCACCACAGAGACACAGAGGCACAGAGAAAGTCGAAGAATCAATGGCTTGCCGATTCGATACCAATCACCCCACGGGTGAGTGCATGAAACACGGGAAGCACTTGCTTTTCCTCTGTGTCCTCTGTGCCTCTGTGGTTCAACTGAGGTTTTAAGGTTGATGGACTCACCCCATCCGCGACAGCGGTGCCTTGGTGGTGACGATATTCCTGAAATGTAGTCGCCCCGCTGGCTTACAGACTCTCTTTTGGTGTTATCACAATTACCAGAGCGTCTCGCGCTCTGCGGAGGAAGAGATCTTATGCACGGTGAGGTCGGCACCGTTGAATTCGTCCTCGGCATCGAGCCGGATGCCGACGAACAGCTTCAATGCGCCATAGACCATGAAGCCGCCAGCCAGTGCCACGGTGATGCCCAGCGCCGTGCCGGCCAGTTGGCTCATGAAAGCGACGCCGCCCAGGCCGCCCAGCGCTTTTGCGCCGAAAATGCCCGCGGCCAGGCCGCCCCAGGCACCGCACAAGCCGTGCAGGGGCCAGACGCCGAGCACGTCGTCGATCTTCCAGCGATTCTGGGTCAGGGTGAACATCATGACGAAGAGGCCGCCCGCGACGCCGCCGGTGATCAGCGCGCCCAGGGGGTGCATCAGGTCGGAACCGGCGCAGATTGCCACCAGTCCGGCCAGCGGGCCGTTATGCACGAAGCCGGGGTCGTTCTTGCCGGCCACCAGTGCCACCAGCGTGCCGCCGACCATGGCCATCAGCGAGTTCATCGCGACGAGGCCGGAGACCTTGTCCAGGGTTTGAGCGCTCATGACGTTGAAGCCGAACCAGCCGACCACGAGAATCCAGGCGCCCAGCGCGAGGAAGGGAATGGACGAGGGTGGGTGCGCCGAGATGCCGCCATCCTTGTTATAGCGCCCGCGCCGCGCGCCGAGCAGAAGCACAGCGGCCAGGCCGACCCAGCCACCGACTGCATGCACCACCACCGAACCGGCGAAATCGTGGAACTCTTCACCGAAACTGGACTTGAGCCAGGCCTGGATGCCGTAGGCCTGGTTCCAGGCAATGCCCTCGAAGAAGGGATAGACGAAACCGACCAGCAGGAAGGTGGCGGCAAGTTGCGGACCAAAGCGGGCGCGCTCGGCGATGCCGCCGGAAACGATGGCGGGAATCGCGGCGGCGAAGGTGAGCAGGAAGAAGAACTTGGTCAGTTCAAAACCGCTCTTTTGCGCCAGGGTTTCGGCACCGACAAAAAAATGAACGCCATAGGCGATGCCGTAGCCGATGAAGAAATAGGCCAGGGTCGACACCGCAAAATCCGCCAGGATCTTGACCAGGGCGTTGATCTGGTTCTTGCGCCGCACCGTCCCCAACTCCAGAAAGGCAAAGCCGGCATGCATGGCCAGAATCATGATGGCGCCGAGCAAAATGAACAGTACGTCGGCGGATGTCTTGAAATTCTCCATTGTGGTGCTCCCGAAGGCCAAAGGCACGAATGGAATGCATGAAAGCAATGACCATTCCTGCCGGCCAATCACAACCAAATCAATGGGTTGAATTCCTCGCGGGCCGAAGTATGCACCAAGCGGGGGCGGTTAGTCAGCGGTCTGCACCGGGATGGTGACGATGGGTTGATGCGCAGGTGCCCAAAGAACACCGGGGGCTATTTTGGTGCGGTGCCCGACGCCTCGCCCGCCTGATAGCTTCTGGGCATCAGTACCCACATCCGTCCCTGCTGACGCATTTTCCCGGCCTGATTGCCCGCCTCGCTGCCGCTGCCCCAATAGAAATCGGCGCGCACCACGCCCCGAATGGCGCCGCCCGTATCCTGTCCCAGCATCAGTCGTGTGAGTGCTTGCTCGCTGTTTGGCCGCGTGGTAGCAAGCCATATCGGTGCGCCCAGCGGCACATGGCGGGGATCGACGGCGAGCGAACGTTCCGGCGTCAGGGCCAGGCCCATGGCACCCTGCGGGCCGCTACCTTCGACCGGCAGTTCGCGGAAGAACACCAGGCTCGGGTTGGTATTGAGCAGCTCGCCAAGGCGCGAGGGGTTGGCCCTGGCCCAGGTCTTGATGCCCTGCATCGAGGCTTGCTCGGCCTTGAGTTCGCCGCGTTCGATCAGCCAGCGGCCGATAGAACGGTAAGGGTGTCCGTTCTGGTCGGCGTAATTCAGGCGTACGCGGGTGCCATCGGTGAGCTGCACCTGGCCCGAGCCCTGGATCTGCATGAAGAAGAGGTCGATCGGGTCGTCGATCCACAGAAGCGCCGAAGGTGAGCGCTTGCCCTCCTGCGGTGCCCATTCGGCACGGGAGTAGTAAGGCACCAGCTTGCGGCCCTCGAGGCGTCCGCGCAGGCGCATGTGCTTGAGCTCGGGATAGAGCTCGGCAAGTTCGACGACAATCATGTCATCGGGCGGACCGAAAACCGGATAGGCATAGCCACGGCTTTCGTTGCGGCTGCCCTTCAATATCGGTTCGTAATACCCGGTGATCAGCCCGTTGCGCGACCCGTCCGGATTCACCAGCGCCCAGGGGCGGAACTGCCCTTCGAACCAGGCCCGCAAGCCCGTCGTACTCTTGTCGCCGAGCGAGCGCGCCGAGTTGCATACGGGCTTCCATTGCGACTGCCGTTCCAGAGTATGGCAGCTGGCGACAAAGGCAGCGAAGGCGATGCCCGGATCGTCCTCGTTCCAGCCCGGCAGCTCGCTCCAGTCGGCTGCCTGGAGTGGCTTCTCGGTCGGCTTGGCGGGCTCTACGGCCGGGCACGCTGCGCAGCTCGGGCAGGCGACGGGCAGCGGACAGGGTTCGGCGCGGCTGGCAGCGGGCACCGGCAGTTGCGAGCAGCCGGCGGCGACCAGCAGGGCAAGTATTGCGGGGAGGAAGCGAAACATGAATCTGCTAAAGTTCGGTGCGTTCAAGGGCCCACAAGCTTAACCGATGTGGGAACCATCCCCCGATCCAGCAGCTCCTGCACTCATGTTCGCCAAGAGCCGACGGGAACGACGACGAGATATCCGAAAGACAGCTATGACCGACCCCGCACACGCCTTTGCCCCACTGATCGACCGACTCGATGCCTTGTTCGATCGGCTCGAAGCGGTCCTGCCGCCGCCCCTGCCGCCGACGGACTGGTCGGCCACGGCATTTCGCTGGCGCACCCGCAGCGGTCGCGGCTGGCTGGAGTCGGTCAAGTCGCCGCATCGCATCCGCTTCGAGGACTTGCAGGGCGTCGAGGACCAGAAGCAGCGCATCGCACAGAACACCAAGCAATTCGTCGCCAAACGTAGCGCGAACAATGTCCTGCT
>CAMBRI010000186.1 GCA_945870205.1 Sulfuritalea hydrogenivorans sk43H
GCGTCGCGCCATCTGCGCGTGCGTGACGTGTTCTCCGAGATCCTGCGGGTGCTCAAGCCCGGCGGTCACTTCCACCATTCCGACATGCTGCGCCCGCGCAACGTGATCGTGAAGAACCTGTATTACACCTACCTCAAGGCCTGCCTGAATTTCACCAGCCTGATCGTCGGCAGCAGTCCCGCGGCGACCAAATTCAAGCAGTACTTCATCGACGCGCTGGACCTGTTCTACACCGCAGAGGAATTGTCGATCGTGCTACGCGAGCAGGGCTTCGTCGAAGTCACGGTGGATACGGTGTTCTCCGGGATGATCGGTTTTCACCGCGCGGTGAAGCCTGCGCCCAAGGTTCTTGCGGCTTCGCGGTGACGTGATTCAAGGGCCCGCAGTTTTGGCGCCGGATGATATGCTTTGCGCGCTCATCGACGCGGGTTGGTTACGAACTGACTTTTTGCAGACAGCTTTGCGTTCATTTTCAATAACAACTATCGGAGTTCGACCATGAAAATCAAAACTTCCCTGCTGCTCACCGGATCCCTGTTTGTCGCCCTGGCCGGCTTCGCGCCGGCCCACGCTGCCGTCGATGCGGACGAGGCCAAGAAGATCGCGAAGAGAAATGACTGCTTCAAATGCCACGCCGAAGACAAGACCAAGAAGGGCCCCTCGTACAAGGCGATCGCCGCCAAATTCAAGGAGAAGAAACTCGGTGAGAAGGATGCCATCAAGCAAATGACTGCTGGCTACAAGGTCAAGCTCGAGGACGGCACCGAGGAAGAGCACAAGATCATCGACACCAAGGACCCGAAAGAGTTGAGCAACCTTGCACAATGGATTTTGAATCGCTGATTGGTTTGCGGGGTCTGGCGGGGCCTGGTTTCAGGTCCCGTTCGATGTCAGTCGCCACGCGGGGTGTGCGCTGGCAATGGAAGGTGATCGGGGAACGGGAATGATGCGCATCAGAAATATTGCAGCGTGGTTTGCGGCAGCGGCCGTTTTTGCGGCCGCCAGCCTGCCCATCGGGTCGGTTGCCGCGGCCCCCGTCAAGGACGCAGCACTTTTTGTGCAGAAGCTCGACAACGCGACCTGCCAGACTTGCCACAACGGGCAGAAGGGCAAGCTGGAAATGCTTGCCTCGAATGGCGAAAAGCGCCCCGTGCGGCCCGTCGTTCCGGTCAAGTACAGCACCAGCGTGCATGCCAAGATGGATTGCGTCGCCTGCCACCTCGAAATCACCGACAGCGTAACGCCGCACCAGAAATCGGCCACCGTGAAGAAGGCCGATTGCGCGCAGTGCCACCTCGATTTGTGGGAAGAAACCAAAAAGCTCGGCAAGATCGCCGAAAAGCCGCGGCTGGGCATCGTCGCCGACAATGTCGCCGCCTACCGGAAGTCCTTCCACGCCAAGCCGGACAAGGACGATCCGACCAAGCTGATGGCGATCTGCAGCGATTGCCACGATGTACATACCTTCGACGTGCCGCCGCGTGGCACCCAGGAACGCAAGGAGTGGCACATTACGGTGCCCGACATTTGCGGCAGGTGCCATGAGGATCACCTGAGCGACTGGACGGACTCGGTTCACGGCAAGGAAGCGACCGAGAAGAAGAACTTCAAGACGGCGGTCTGTTCCGACTGCCATACCACTCATGACATCGTTGGCAGTTCGACCGACAAGGCCAAGCTGTCGATTGCGGCCAGCTGCGGCGATTGCCACAAGGAAGCCTTCGCTTCCTACAAGGCGTCCTATCACGGGCAGGTGAACACGCTGGGCTATGCCTACACCGCCAAGTGTTTTGACTGCCACGGCAGCCACGCCATCCAGCCGTCGAAAGACCCGAAGTCGAAGATGCATGAGAAGAACCGGCTGAAGACCTGCCAGAAGTGCCACAGCGGCAAGGAGGGCAAGCCGCCCCTGGCGACCGCCGGTTTCCTCAGCTTCAGCCCGCATGGCACCAGCGACAATTTCGCCAAGTATCCGGAAATCTGGCTCACCACGAAGTCCATGATCGCCCTGCTGATAGGCGTCTTCGCCTTCTTCTGGTTGCATTCGGGCCTGTGGTGGTATCGCGAGTATGCCGATCGCAAAGCAGGTAAGACCCAGCCGCATATCCGCACCGATGCCTTGCCGGCGGAATTCGCCACCAAGCATGTGCGTCGCTTCGGCCCGATGTGGCGCATCGCCCACCTGCTGTTCGCACTCAGCGTGATGATTCTGGTGCTGACCGGGATGGCGGCCTTCTACGCCGAAACCGGCTGGGCCCGGGCTGTCATGGCCGCATTCAGCGGGCCGCAGACGGCGGGCCTGGTGCATCGCGTGGCAGCCTTCACCATGCTCGGCATATTCTTCATTCACCTGATTGCGGTGTCGATGAACATCCTGCGCAACTGGAAGGACTTCAAGATCTTCGGCCCCGATTCCTTCGTGCCGAACTGGAAGGACATGTACGACATGATCGGCATGTTCAAGTGGTTCGCCGGCAAGGGCCCGCGCCCCGCCATCGAGCGCTGGTCCTATTGGGAGAAGTTCGACTACTGGGCGGTGTTCTGGGGTATGGCCATCATTGGCGGCAGCGGCATGATGCTGGCCTTCCCACATATCGTGGCCAAATTCCTGCCGGGATGGGTGTTTAACGTGGCGATGGTGGTGCATGGCGAGGAGGCCTTCCTCGCGGCGGTGTTCCTCTTCACGGTGCACTTCTTCAACAACCACTTCCGCCCCGACAAATTACCGCCGCCTGATGTGGTGATGTTTACCGGCACGCAGTCACTGAAGGAGTTCAGGCACGAGCATCGGGCGCAGTACGACCGCCTGGTCGAAACCGGGCAACTTGAGAAGTACCTGGTGGATGCGCCGTCAGCACCCTTTACGCTGGCGTCGAAGATCCTCGGCCTAACCCTGATTGCCTTCGGCCTGGCCTTGCTGCTGATGATCGCCATCGGCTTCTTCGGCGGCGCGGGTCATTGACGAATTCCCGCTTCAGGGTACTTGCCCTGGAGCGGGATGGTCGCAGGCGGGACAAGGGGGCAGGTGCGTGAGCTATGCCCTTGTGCTGACAGGCGCGTTGCTGCTGGGCGTCGTTGCAGCCGGCCCGGCGCGGGCGCAGCAAGTCGATGCCGATGCCGCCCAGGCACTGGCGAAGCGGAACGACTGCTTCAAGTGCCATGCCATCGACAAGACCAAGAAGGCGCCTCCTTACCGGAGAATAGCCGCTCGCCTGAAGACCAAGCCCGATGCGGTGGAGGTGATCGTCGACCACATCACCAGCGGGCATTTGGTGCAGTTGGAGGACGGCACGGACGAGAAGCACCGAATCGTCGACACCCGGGATCCGGCCGAGCTCAAGAACCTGGCGCTGTGGATACTTTCGCTCTGAGCCAAAACGGCCTGGACAGGAGGCGGTGCTGACAATCTGCAGCGCTACTCATGGTTGCGCAGCAGTTGGTAGCCCGCGCCGCGCACGACCTGGATGGGCGAGCGGCCGTCGGCGAGCTTGCCGAGTTTTTTCCGCAGATTGCTGATGTGCATGTCGAGACTGCGATCGTAGCGATCCATCTCACGCCCCAGCACACTCAGCGCAAGCTCGGCCTTGCCCACCGGGCGACCGGGGTTGGCGAACAGTAGTTCCAGCAGATTGAATTCAGTACTGGTCAGCCTCAGCGTCTTGCCTCGCCAACTTGCCGTGCGCGCCGTCGATGAAATACTGAGCACGCCGATATCGCTGCCGCGCGCTCTTTCCGTAGTATTTGCATTGCGGGCCCGTCGCAGAATGCTGCGCACGCGGGCCAGGAGTTCGCGCAGGTGGCAGGACTTCGACAGGTAATCGTCGGCGCCCATTTCGAGGCCGACGATCCGGTCGATCTCGTCGCTGCCGGCGGCCAGCATCACCACCGCAAGGTCGCCCTGCGCGCGGATGCGGCGCAGCACCTCCAGTCCGCTCAGGCCCGGCAACGAGTCATCGAGGAGCACCAGATCGCAGCCATGCTCAGCGAGGTAAATCAGCGCCGATTCGCCGTCATGAGCGACCGAAACGCGGAAACCCTGCGCCTGAAGGTAGTCGGCCAGCACCTGGCAAAGCAGCGAATCATCGTCCACCAGCAATAATCTTGTGAGCTTGTCCATGCGCAACCTCTATCGAGAAACCGGCCGGGGGCCGAATTAATGCTTTTTGCATGCGGGGGGGGGGCCACCAGCCTTGTTGTAATCTTGCCACTTTCAAATATTTACATTGCCGAGAGAGTTGAAACACCAAGTAATTTGGTCGACTTTGGCCTTTCCCCGGCTGTTCTTCGGCAAAAAACCATACTGGTAGCATGTTCATATAAATTGAATACAATCAGAGTGATGTAACTATATATATAGAGCGCTCAGCCGTTCATATTTGCGATGGCATCCGGCGGAGCATTTTTAGCCAAGACTGGATCCGCGCGACTTGCGAATCATTCTCACCAAAAAGTAAGCAAAAGTAAAGGTCGGTTGTGACGCGCTTCAAAGTGTCTTGACCTGCATCTGCATTAATAGGATGCTCCGTCGCTCTGATGGGGTTGCTCGCGGCAATGCGAGGCGGGGAAGCAAAGGCTTCGTTCCCGTGAAACAGCTCCCGCGGCAATGGCTCAAGGGGAAATCCAGATGCAATTCGTGCGACAACTACTCACTTTTTGTGCCGTCATCGGCACCCTGGCGGCGGTCACACCGGCGCTTGCCGCTACCGATGCGCCCAAGGCCGCGGCCGGGGCGGTCAAGAAGCTTGCAGCCGACCCGAATGCCAAGGATCTGATCCTCAAGGGCGATGCGAAATGCACCGGTTGCCATGACGAGGCCGACGAGCCGACGGGCGCGGCCACCATGCTTGAGCTGAACCCGCAGGTGCTTTCGATCGGGAAGACCAAACATGGCACTACCGCTGACAAGCGCACACCAACCTGCGTCGATTGTCACGGCGAGAGCGCAAAGCACGTGCAGCACAAGGGCAGCGACAAGCCGCCAAAGGTCGACCGCAGCTTCCGCAAGAACACCGCGACCACGGCCGATGACCGCAATACGGCCTGCCAGACCTGCCACCAGAAAGACTCCAAGCGTTCGCATTGGGATGGCAGCACACACCAGACGCGCGACGTGGCTTGCAACTCTTGCCACCAGGTCCATGCCGCCAAAGACAAGGTGCGCGACAAGCGGACGCAGGCCGAAGTCTGCTTCACCTGCCACAAGGAGCAGCGCACCCAGTATCAGCGTCCCTCCCGCCATGCGATTCTCGAGGGCAAGATCAGCTGTTCCGATTGTCACAATGTACATGGCTCGATCGGGCCCAAGCTGGTGAAGCGGGACAGCACCGTTGAAACCTGCTATACCTGTCACGCAGAGAAGCGCGGTCCATTCGTCCGGCCGCATGAGCCGGTCAATGAAGATTGCGGCAATTGCCATAACCCCCATGGCAGCACAGCTGAGTTCATGTTGAAGGCGCGGCCCCCCTTCCTTTGCAACGAGTGCCATTCGCCTCACGGCGCCCAGATGCCTCAGATCGCCGGTCAAGCAGCTGCAGCAAGCCCGCTTGGCAAGAATGCTGTCACTTATACACAGGGCCGCGGTTGCGTGAATTGCCACACGATGATTCATGGCAGCAACAATCCGACCCGCTCCGACAGTCCCACGCCGCAGTACTTGCTGCGCTGATCATCAGGGAGATATCACATGAACTCACCTAAAAACCACCTCCGCTGCTGGCAGGGCATCGTTTCTCTCGCGCTCGCCGCAGTCTTTGGTCCAGCCAGTGCCGAGGGAGAAGACGTAGCGCAATTAATCAAGCCTGCCAGTTCGGTCAGCGTTGGGCTTGGCGCAGCGTCCGGCAGCAAGGAAGATCGCGCCTTTTTCGGCCAGTACAACGGCATGCGCAAGAACAGCGGCCTGCTGCTCCTCGATATCGACCTCAATAAGCGGGACGATGTGACGGGAACCTGGACCAATTTCGATGCCCGCAATCTGGGTTCCGAAAATCGCGAATTGCGCTTCAGCCAACAGAAGCAGGGCGACTGGAAGTACTTCTTCGAATATGGCGAGCTGGTGCGCAACTATTCCAACACGGTCAATACCAATGTCAACGGTATTGGTACCAACAACTTGGTCGTCAATACCGTTGGCAACCCCCTTGGTTCTGCGGGCGCTGCTGCGCTGTTGGCCGCCCAGGGTACCGGAGCAAATGTCGACCTCAAGACCACGCGCAAGGGCATGACATTCGGGGCCGACAAGTGGCTGACACCCTATCTGCAACTTGAAGCCAGTTTCAAGAACGAAGAGAAGAAGGGCACCCGGATGTTCGGGCGGGTGGCGACTTGTAGCTTTAGGAATAGCTCACCGGCAGGCGGTGGGTTTGCGGCTGTTACCGCATTGTCCACCTATGGTTGTACAAACCCGGGCGGGGTCGGCAACATACCTCAATTGGCCGGAGCATCCTTCACCACAAGTTGGGGCGCGCTGCTGATGCTGCCGGAGCCAATCAATTCCACGATCAGGCAGTTCGAGCTCAAGCTCAATTACCACGACGACAAACTGGCAGTGAACGGCGGCTATTACGGCTCGTTCTACACCAACAAGTATGGCTCGTTGAATGTCACCATCGCCGATCCGACCAACATGTGGAACCCGAACGGCACGCTGCTCAACGCGTCGAACGCCAATACGGGCAATCTCACCGGGATCCTGCAACAGGCGATCGCCTTGCCACCGGACAATCAGTCGCACCAGTTGTCGCTGGCGGGTACCTATGCCTTTACGCCGACCACCCGGGCCACGTTCAAGTTCGCCTATACCCACGGCACGCAGAAAGAGAATTTCGACAGCATGGGGCTGACCGGTGGCCCGCGCGGCGCCTTGGACGCTGTCGTCGATACGACCGTGGCGCAGCTTGGCATTTCCGCCAAGCCGATGCCGAAACTTTCCGTGCTGGCCAATCTGCGCTACGAACAGAAATCGGACAAGACCCCGATTGACCTGTATAGGACTTCTGTCACGAACGCAGCCACGGGCTCGCTTACCAACACCAATATGCAAGGGTCGCATACCAAGGTCAAAGGCAAACTCGAAGCAAGCTATCAACTGCCTGATGGATACCGCGCTACCGGAGGTATTGATTATGACTTCCGCGATCTCGGTCGGCCCACGAGTACCAACGACACCTCTCAGCAGGCCAGCGCGATCCGGGCCAAGAATGACGAAATCGGCTATCGCGGCGAACTGCGCAAATCCCTGTCGGAGTCGCTCAATGGCGCGGTCAGCGTCGCACACAGCTCCCGCAATGGTTCAAAGTGGATGACGGCAACCAATGGCTACGCTCCTACCGTGGCGGATGGCGCAGCGCAAACAACAGGCTTCAACCTCTTTCCGTTGTTCTGGATGGACCTCAAGCGTGACAAGTTGAAGGGTTCGCTCGATTGGGCGGCCACAAATGCTCTGAACTTCCAGGCCTCGGCCGAAGTGGCCGCCGAGCACTATTTCGCGCCTACCATGCGAGGTGCCCGTGACGGCAAGTCAACCGCCATGAACCTCGACGCGACCTACACCATTACGGACAATTGGAAAATGAACGGCTGGTATTCGCGTAACGATACGATATTGGACGTCAACGGCACCAACAATGCGTATATGGCGGGTATGAGGCAACTTGGGCACAATTTGGGTATTGGTGTGCGCGGGGCGCCGACTGGTCAGCTTGAACTAGGCGCCGATTTCACCTTCTCCTATGAAGTCAACCGCACGGCGTTGGGTGTGATCGGTGCCAGTACTCAGCCGGCTGCTCTTCCGACAGCTGCATTCCGTCAGCTTAACCTGAATATTTTCGGCAAGTACGCTCTCGACAAGAGCGCCGATCTTAAGGTCACCCTGGCTCATCAGCGCTATTACTCCAATGAGTGGTACTGGAACAATGATGGCGTAAATTTCTTCTTTTCCGACGGTACAACTGTTACCCAGAAGAATCAACAGAACGTGAGCTTCATCGGGGCTGCGTACATCTACAAGTTCCAGTAAATCTGAAACATCAACCCGGTTTCGACCGGGGACGAAAAAAGGCGGAACCCGGGCAACCCGGTTCCGCCTTTTTCTTGCCGTGGTGCCGGCGCCGACTCTTGTTAATTGCGGCGGCAGCGGCCTGTCACGGGCGGAAACGACTAGAGAAATAGGGGACAGAGAAATAGGGGACAGACCACGATTTTCCAGCGGAACCTCAGGATCGGCCCCCGGTTTTTTTGCGCCCCATGACGCCAGAACTCATTCGTGGCTGAAGGTGTCTTACCTTGTCCAGTTTTCCACTTTAAGTCCTTTGACGCGCCCAAAGTCCTTTACGTTGTTGGTCACGACAATGGCGCCCTCACTACGGGCATGAGCGGCAATCATGAGGTCATTGGCTCCAATGGATTGCCCTTTGCGTCTTAGGT
>CAMBRI010000187.1 GCA_945870205.1 Sulfuritalea hydrogenivorans sk43H
TGAAACACTTTGTTCGGAGCCCCCTGTGACTGGCGCGCGCAGCGCGCCGATTGATAACCCCCCGCGAGGGGGGAAGGGGGGCGGGCGAATAAGCAGCTTTTCGCGTGTTTCATCTTCTGCGGGTGGCACTCGGTGCCATGAGCGTTAGGGAAAGCGGATGGTACAGCCGCGCAGCGGAATCATCGCAGCCATCGCCACGGCTCCCGGTCGCGGCGGAATAGGAGTGGTGCGCGTATCGGGCGCCGGCTTGCTGCCCTTTGCCGAGGCGTTAAGCGGCAAGCAACCACTGTCGCGGCGTGCCACCCTGTGTGTGTTCAACGGTGCTGACGGAGTAGCGATCGATCAGGGGATTCTGCTGTATTTTCCGGCGCCACATTCGTTCACCGGTGAGGATGTGCTCGAGATCCAGGGTCATGGCGGGCCGGTTGTGTTGCAGATGCTGCTCACCAGGTGCCTTGAACTGGGTGCGCGTGTGGCTGAGCCCGGCGAGTTCTCGCAGCGGGCCTTTCTGAATGACAAGCTGGATCTGGTGCAAGCCGAAGCGGTCGCTGATCTGATAGAGGCTGGTACGGCTGCGGCGGCCCGTTCGGCCTTGCGTTCCTTGTCAGGGGTGTTTTCGCGCGAAGTACGGGCGCTGGTGGCGCGGCTTACCGAATTACGCATGCTGGTGGAAGCGACGCTGGATTTCCCCGATGAGGAAATCGACGTTCTGCGGGATACAGACGCCGCGCAGCGGCTGGCAGGTATCCGGGACGATCTGGCGTCAATCGTGGAGCGTGCGCGCGCCGGGCGTCTGTTGCGCTCCGGTCTCCATGTGGTGCTGGCTGGGTTGCCCAATGTCGGGAAATCTTCATTGCTGAATCGATTGGCGGGCGAGGAGCGAGCGATCGTTACCGAAATCGCGGGGACCACGCGCGACGCGGTGCGCGAGACCATTCAAATTGAGGGCATTCCGCTGCATATCATCGATACGGCGGGGCTGCGGGAAACGGACGATCCGGTGGAGAAGGTAGGCATCGAGCGCGCGTGGCAAGAGATCGAAAAGGCGGATGTGGTGTTGCAGTTGGTTGACGCACGGTCTGGGGAGGTGCCTGCCGACCATGCCATAGCGGTGCGGCTTCCGGCCCGGGTTGAACGTATCGTGGTCGAGAACAAGTGTGATCTGGCGGGACTGCCTGCTGCGCGGCAGCAATTGGGTGGCCGCATTCATCTGCGCCTTTCTGCATTGAGCGGGGAGGGCATTGGCCTGCTGCATGATGAATTGTTGCGCGTCGCGGGCTGGAGTGGGCATGGTGAAGATGTGGTATTGGCTCGCGAGCGGCACCTCGAAGCATTGGGGCTGGCCGCAGAGAAAGCCGGTGAAGCGGCGCTGCGAATGGATCAGCTTGAACTCTGCGCGGAAGAGTTGCGCTTGGCGCAGGAAGCCCTGTCGCGCATTACGGGGGAGTTCACTGCCGACGATTTGCTGGGAGAGATTTTCTCCCGTTTTTGCATCGGCAAGTAGCGGTCTGGAATGGCGGAATTCGACCTGGGTTTGTTGTTGACAGCTGCACTGTTCGCTGGTTTCGTCGATGCGGTGGCGGGTGGTGGCGGTTTGATTCAGGTGCCGAGCTTGCTTATGGCACTGCCGGCGGAGTCGCCGGCGACGGTGTTTGGGACCAATAAGTTGGCTAGTATTTTCGGTACCGGCAACGCGGCAGTTCGCTACGCGCGCCGGATAGCCCTTCCGTGGGGTATCGCGTTGCCGGCGGCCTTAACGGCTTTCGCGTTTTCCTTTGCTGGTGCCGCGGCCGTAGCTTGGCTACCGATGGCGTTAGTGAGGCCACTGGTCTTGGCCCTGTTGGTGCTGGTGCTCATCTATACCGTCGTCAGGCCCGATTTCGGGGTGCTGTCAGGGCCTCGCCTGGCGCCGGTACTTGAGCGGCGGTGGGCACTGCTGGCAGGGTCGTTGCTGGGCTTCTATGATGGTTTTTTTGGCCCCGGAGCCGGGAGTTTTATGATCTTTGCCTTTGTTCACTTCTTTCGGCTCGACTTCCTGCATGCATCGAGTGCCGCCAAGGTGGTAAATTTTTCAACCAATGCCGCGGCATTGGCCTACTTCGCACCGAGCGGGCATGTGCTCTGGTTTGTCGGACTGGGCATGGCAGCATTCAACATTGTCGGCGCGGTGCTCGGTGCACGCCTTGCCTTGCGCCATGGCAGCGGATTTGTACGCTGGGTATTCGTGGTGGTCGCTTCCGTGTTGATTGCGCGCCTCGGTTATGACACATTTGGCTGACGCGGATCGTTTCAGGCGCGAGAAGCCATTTTTTCTGCTTTAGTTGGTCGGTCATGAGCGACACCACGTATACTGTATACTTAGGTTTTGACCAGCGCGCTCGTGTCATGGTGCAGATTGACAAGGGAAACTGGAAGCTGGACAAGTAGGCGCTCGACAAAGAAGAAAGGCGAGCAGGGCAAAGCATCCTGCTTGTGTTGTTCCCCGGAGGGGTGGATTCGTCATCGGTCCGCCATGGTCTGAGCTTGATGCTGACGGTTGCCCATGGGCTAACTACGGCTAACTTGAGAACGGATGAATGGATCTGCAAATCGCGCTCCTGCTGAGTCAGGATGGCATTACCAACGGCGCCATCTATGCCCTGTTGTCATTGGCGTTGGTGCTGGTATTTACAGTCACCCGGGTAATCTACATTCCGCAGGGCGAGTTCGTTGCCTTTGGCGCCCTGACCCTTGCAAGTTTTCAGGCCGGGAAGACGCCGGGTACGCTCTGGTTGCTGATCGGTGCGGGCGTTGCGGTCGCTCTGGTCGACCTCACGATTGCAGTCCGTACCGGCATGTTGCGGCGCATTCCGCGCATCGTCGGGTGGAATCTGGTGTATCCGGCGCTTGCGGCAGCAATTGTGTTTCTCCTGAAGCCGAGCGGGTTTCCGTTGCTGGCCCAGATCGGTCTGGCACTGGTTCTGGTGGTTCCCTTGGGACCCATGATCTATCGTTTGGCCTATCAGCCGCTCGCGGAGGCCAGCGTGCTGGTCCTGCTGATTGTTTCGGTTGCGGTGCATCTTGCCCTCGTGGGCCTGGGTCTGTTGTTCTTTGGTGCCGAGGGTTCGCGCACCCCGGCTTTTTCCGACGCGAGCTTCGATCTGGGTCTGGTCAAGGTGAATGGTCAGACGCTGTGGGTGGTGGGTGCCAGCCTGATGTTGATTGTGGCGCTGGCGGTATTCTTTGAACGCACCATCTACGGCAAAGCCTTGCGCGCTACGGCGATGAATCGCACCGGAGCGCGGCTGATGGGCATTTCGACCATCATGGCCGGCAAGCTGTCCTTTTTGCTGGCTGCCCTGATTGGCGCATTCTCGGGAATCCTGATTGCGCCGATCACCACGATTTATTACGACACCGGCTTCCTTATCGGCTTGAAGGGGTTTGTCGGGGCGATCGTAGGCGGCCTCGGCAGCTATCCGATTGCGGCGGCGGGGGCGATCCTCGTCGGCTTGCTGGAGGCATTTTCTTCTTTCTGGGCCTCGGCCTTCAAGGAGGTCATCGTATTCACCCTGATCATTCCGGTGCTGATCTGGCTTTCGCTGACCACGCGGCATGTCGAGGAGGAGGAATGATGTCGCCTCGCGTCCTCCTCGCGGGATTCCTCGGCCTGCTGCTGCTTGCCCCACAGGTGGTCTCCGAATTCCACGTTACGCTGCTCAATTACATCGGTCTTTATGCCATTGTCGCACTGGGTCTGGTGCTCCTGACCGGGGTGGGAGGGTTGATGTCCTTCGGACAGGCGGCCTTTGTCGGGCTTGGTGCCTACACGACAGCCTACCTGTCGACCGCCGAAAGTCTTCCCGGATGGGTAGCTATTCTGGGTGGCTCGCCGTGGTTGGGCTTGTTGGTTGGGCTGCTGGTTACCGCAGTCGTGGCGCTGGTACTCGGCCTGCTGACATTACGGCTTTCGGGGCATTATCTGCCGTTGGGAACCATTGCCTGGGGCATCAGCCTCTACTATCTGTTTGGCAATCTGGAGTTTCTTGGTGGTCATACCGGAATGTCCGGTATTCCGGCGCTATCGATGTTCGGCGTCGTGCTGAAAGACGGTCGCAGCTACTACTACATGATTTGGGCGGTATTGCTGGTTGCCATCTGGTTGACCCAGAACCTGCTGGATTCGCGCGAAGGTCGAGCCATTCGTGCGCTCAAGGGCGGGGTGGTAATGGCCGAAGCCATGGGCGTCGATACGCCGCGCTCAAAGACCATAATCTTCCTCATTGCGGCCTTGTTCGCCTGCGTTTCGGGGTGGCTGTATGCCCACTTGCAGCGCTTCGTCAACCCGACTCCGTTTGGCCTGCACATCGGCATTGAGTATTTGTTCATGGCGGTGGTCGGCGGCGCGGCCAATGTGTGGGGCGCACTTATCGGGGCAGGCGTGATTACAGTGCTCAAGCAGTGGCTGCAGGATTGGCTGCCCAAACTCTTGGGAGCCTCGGGCAATTTCGAGATGATTGTCTTCGGCTTCATGATGATTCTGGTCTTGCAGCGCGCGCGCGAGGGTCTCTGGCCGATTCTGGTGCGTCTGGTTCCGCAGCGTGCGGTACGGCGCGAGCTGCCGGCGGGCGAACCGCTGGAAAGAAGATCGGTGCCGGTATCCGGCGAGATCCTGCTCCAGGCCAACAACGTGGTGAAGCGATTCGGCGGTCTGGTGGCGAACAACAACATGAGCGTCACGGTCAAGGCGGGCGAGATAATGGCCTTGATCGGGCCCAACGGCGCGGGCAAATCGACCATGTTCAACTGTGTTTCCGGCGTGGATCGGGCAACGGAGGGGGAGGTCCTGTTTCGTGGCCAGCCGGTGACTGACTTGAACTCACGCCAGATTGCCCGCCTGGGGATGAGCCGTACTTTCCAGCATGTCCGTCTGCTGCCAAGTATGAGCGTGCTGGAGAATGCGGCCATCGGTGCTCACCTGCGCGGCCGCAGAGGGGTGTTGCCTGCCATGCTGCATCTGGAGCGCAGTGAGGAGCAAAGACTCCTGGCCGAGGCGGTGCGCCAGGTTGAGCGGGTGGGCTTGAAGGAGTCGGTTTTTGAATTGGCGGGGAGCCTGGCGCTAGGGCAGCAACGAACTCTCGAGATTGCGCGAGCCTTGTGCGCGGATCCGTGTCTGCTGCTGCTCGACGAACCTGCAGCGGGTTTGCGCTATTTGGAAAAGCAGGCACTGGCGGAGCTGCTGCGCAAGCTGCGCAGTGAAGGTATGGGTATTCTGTTGGTGGAACATGACATGGATTTCGTGATGGGCTTGGCCGATCGTGTGGTTGTCATGGAGTTTGGCGAGAAGATCGCAGAGGGGTTCCCCGATGAAGTTCAGCGAAATCCGGCGGTGATCGAAGCGTATCTCGGAGGGGTCGAGTGATGAGCGAGGTCCGGGCCATTCTCGAAGTTGATGATCTTTGTGTTTCCTACGGCAAGGTTGAGGCGCTGCATCATGCGTGCATCAGGGTCGGCCAAGGGCAAATCGTCACCGTGATCGGCCCCAATGGCGCGGGCAAGACCACCCTGCTGTCTTCGATCATGAAAGTACTGCCGCATACGCAGGGTTTGATTCGCTTTGAGGGCAAGGAGGTCGGTGACGCAGAGGTGGAGGAGATGGTTGCACTGGGAATCAACCTGGTGCCGGAGTCGCGTGCGCTTTTCGGTGAAATGAGTGTCGAAGACAACTTGCGACTGGGGGCTTTCATGCGACATCGGTTGGGCCATCGCGACCACGACCAAACCATGGCGGAGGTGTTTCATATATTCCCGCGCTTGAAGGAGCGGCGGCAGCAGCATGCTGGTACGCTGTCCGGCGGTGAGCGCCAGATGCTGGCGGTAGCACGCGCCTTGATGGCGAAGCCCAAGTTGTTGATGCTTGATGAGCCGAGCCTTGGTTTGGCGCCGTTGATCGTGCGCGAAATCTTTCGTGTGCTTGCGGACCTCAGGAAGACAGGTGTGTCCATTCTTCTGGTCGAGCAAAATGCGCGTGCCGCCTTGCAGGTGGCGGACTATGCTTATGTGTTGGAGACGGGGGAAATCGCGCTTGAGGGTCCCAGTAGTCAGTTGGTCGATGATCAGAAGGTGGTTGAGTCCTATCTCGGCCTGGGCGGCAAGCATTAGGTATTTGTTTCACGTGAAACGGATCTAATCTGGTTTCACGTGAAACAAGTGGGTCGGCGCGAATGTGGGCTCTCCGCTTGGCGATTGTGGCGCTAACGCTCATGGCAGCGGGAGTCCCCCGCAGAACATGAAACACGCGAAAGGCGAATTGAAGGCCCGCCCCTCCCGTCCTCCCCTCGCGGGGAGGCTATTAATCGGCTCGCTTTGCTCGACTGCGACCAGTCGCTCCGAACGAGTTATTTACGCTAACGTTCGATGCTGAAGAAGAGAAGCTGCGATTCCCAATCGAGAGGCGTATGATTGCGCCTCTTTTTGTTTCCGGCATGACTCCCCGTTGGCTGGGGTTGCCCGCATGTGAAACAGAGTCTACTTCGGTGAGCGCCGCGTGCAATTCCCAGCTTCTTTCGACGTAATAGTGATTGGTGGCGGACATGCCGGAACCGAAGCGGCCCTTGCCGCAGCTCGGTCAGGAGCGAGCACGCTGCTCCTGACACACAACATCGAAACCTTGGGTGCGATGTCCTGCAATCCGTCGATCGGCGGTATCGGCAAGGGCCATCTGGTCAAGGAGATCGATGCGCTGGGTGGCGCAATGGCGGCTGCCACCGACGAAGCCGGGATCCAGTTCCGTATTCTTAATGCTTCAAAGGGGCCGGCAGTCCGTGCCACCCGGGCGCAAGTGGATCGGCAACTCTATAAACAGGCAATCCGGAAGCGACTTGAAAACCAACCCAACCTGACGCTGTTTCAGCAGGCGGCCGATGATCTGGTCCTCAGTGGCGACCGGGTCAGTGGTGTGGTGACGCAACTCGGGATACGTTTCACTGCGCGTACCGTGGTCCTGACTGCAGGGACTTTTTTGAATGGTTTGGTGCATGTCGGGCTGTCCAACTACCGGGCGGGGCGCTTCGGTGATCCCGCGGCAATCTCGTTGGCCGAGCGCCTGAAGGAAATACGGCTGCCGGTTGGTCGCCTGAAGACCGGAACTCCGCCTCGGTTGGACGGGCGCAGCATAGATTTTTCGCGGCTACAGGAACAACCCGGCGATGATCCGGTGCCGGTGTTTTCCTTTCTCGGAGCGGCCAGTCAGCACCCGCGCCAGGTGCCGTGCTGGATCACCCATACCAATAGCCGGACTCACGACATCATCCGCTCCGGGCTGGATAGGTCGCCAATGTTTACCGGGGTGATCGAAGGCATCGGGCCGCGCTACTGCCCGTCAATCGAAGACAAGATCCATCGTTTCGCCGGCAAGGACAGTCACCAGATATTTCTCGAGCCGGAGGGGCTGGACACCTACGAAATTTATCCGCAGGGCGTGTCGACCAGCCTGCCTTTTGACATTCAGCTAGCTCTCGTACGCTCGATCCGCGGTCTGGAGAGTGCGCATATCACGCGTCCCGGGTATGCCATCGAATACGATTATTTCGATCCGCGCAATTTGAAAGACAGCCTGGAAACCAAGTCAATTGGCGGGCTGTTCTTTGCCGGCCAGATCAATGGAACTACCGGCTACGAGGAGGCAGCCGCGCAAGGCCTCCTCGCCGGGATCAACGCCGCACGACAGGCCCGCGCGCTTCCGCCCTGGGCGCCGCGTCGCGATCAGGCTTACCTGGGCGTGCTGGTCGACGATTTGATTACTCGCGGCGTATCCGAGCCCTACCGGATGTTTACCAGTCGCGCCGAGTATCGCCTGTCGCTACGCGAGGATAATGCCGATTTGCGTCTGACCGACGTCGGCCGCGAATTGGGTCTGGTCGATGATTTGCGCTGGGACGCCTTCAATCGCAAGCGCGATGCAATCGCCCGCGAGACGGAGCGCTTGAAGGCAACATGGGTCAATCCACGACAGTTGCCCGAGGCGGACGCAATTCGTGTACTGGGTCAGCCCATGGAGCGCGAATATCGGCTGTTCGACCTGTTGCGCCGCCCCCAGGTCAGCTACCCCAGCCTGCTTTCCTTGCCCGGTGCGGGGGAAGCAATTCTGGCGCCCGACGTGATCGAGCAACTGGAAATTCAGGCCAAGTATCAAGGCTATATAGACCGGCAGCAGGATGAAGTCGACAAAAGTCTGGCCCATGAACTATTGCCCCTACCGGATGATTTCGACTACGCGGCGGTGCCCGGTTTGTCCTTTGAGGTGAGGCAAAAACTCGCCCAAAATCGGCCGCAGACCCTGGGTCAGGCATCGCGCCTGCAAGGCGTTACGCCGGCGGCGATTTCCCTGTTGCTGGTGCACCTCAAGCGGCGCAAGGCAGCATGAGTCTGGAC
>CAMBRI010000188.1 GCA_945870205.1 Sulfuritalea hydrogenivorans sk43H
ATCTGTCCGCCGGAAGCCCTGCGGGCAGCAAATCGTAAAACCGGCATATTCATGCCTGACAATCAAAAACCAAAATCACTACCGGCTCGCTTCGCTGCGCTTCCAACTCGCCGCCGCCAGATTTCTACGGAAATCCGACGCCGTTAACAACACCGAATGGCGGCGGGTTGGGGATTGTTCTGACGGGTACGGCCGTTGGTATTTGGTCGTCGTGGGGTCAGCCGCAGATCGGACTCCGGCAGAGCGGGGCTGACGGGCGGATGACATGACCACAAAGCGCACCATCTCATTCGAAGTGTCTTCGTCTCAGCCAAGGCCGGCCGCCCAATTTGCCCTGGGCGCATCCTGTGTCGGATTGACCGGATACATCATGTTTCATTCCATTCCTGGTACAGGCGCCGTACGAAGTCTGTTTCTGTTGCTGATGTTAGCCGGGTTGTCCAGTTATTCCTGGTTGGCGCGCCCTGTGCTCAGGTGGCCACCACTCGACATGGCCGGCAAGATCCTCTTCCTTCTCACCGCTTGGATCGCCTTCCAGTCAGGTTTTCTGGCGGTCGATGGGCTCGGGCCGCTGAAAACCTTCACTGTGGAGTGGTCCAAGAACTTGTTAATGGGCGCCATCGGCATCTGGCTTGCCCGCGCGGCTTTGTTCGCAGGGAAGGGCCAATGGGTATTCGTTGCAACGTTCTGCGGGTTTTTCGCGCATGTACTTGGAACGCTGGGCTACCAGGCTTGGTATCTTATGACGTATGGAAAGATTGACTTTTTTGAGAGTCTGCTAGGAAATTACGGCTACGTTTCTCCAATTATTGACGGGGCTGTCGCCATTGCGTTCGCGGATGCAACCGGTCGTGTGTGCTTCAATCGATCCTTGTTGCCGCTGTCGGACAGAAAGCTTGGGGTAGTGTTTTTTCTTGCCATTCTCGCTCTGGTTGCACTTACCCCCAAGGCAAGCTGGCTCAACGCTCTTCTCATGCTCGGCTTGTTCGCCACTATCACCGCGATGCATGGACGCCGCTATCGGAAACAGATTCTTGCCATCACTTTCGTAGCAGCGGTCGGTCTGACCGCCCTCGGTGCCCTCGTGCAGGGGCGCTGGAATGGTGCGCTCGAGTCGATCCGCTACGGTCAGGCGATAGAGGAACACACCATCTGGAAGGGCACGGGTGAGCCCTTGCCTGGTCATATCGTCGAATCGTTCTATCTTCGTACCGCTTGGGGTATTGTCGGTTTGCGCGGCCTGGCCGAGCACCCGCTGGGCCGCGGCTATGGCTCGAACGCGTTTGGCCGATATTTGTCCGAGAAGTACGGCATCCAAGGGGGGGTCAGCAGTCACAGTGGATGGCTCGACTTTGCCTTGGCCAACGGCATTCCGGGACTACTGCTGTTGCTGGCGTTCAGCGGCGCATTGTGCGTTCGGAGCTGGCGGTCGTTCGTCGCTAACACGGGAATCGGCGGATTGGCGCTCGCCTTTCTGACAATCAGCTATATCTCTCGTTGCATGATCGATGGTCAGATATCGACCTCGAAGTTGATGGCGTTTGCTCTCGTTTCCGGCGTGTTGTGGGGTTTGACCTGGACTGCCGATCTTTCCCGTAAATCCTCAGCTTGATGTTAGTTGCACACAGGTGGTACGGATACGTATTTCGCCTTGTGACGGGATGGGACTCAAGACCCGGTCTATGTATGCCAATTGGACTATGTCTATCACAAGGCCGGCCTCCGGGCAAAGCGGCGGTGCAAGGGGCGGTGCGCGCCGCGGTGGCGACACTGGTACCGCGAGAGAATCTTGAGCAATTCACTGAACTGGCTCTCGCCGATCTACGTAATCTGCACGAAGGCAACGTCAGTCGCTACCGGCTGCGGCCGACCAAGTACCACGCATGGCAGCCGATGCAGCAGCCTGGGATACGGTAATGGCGAGCTGCAACTACTTCTTTGACGCGCGCCGCTTTTTGAATGCGTTTCGCACACAATCGGCGTCTCGTCAGCGCCGAATTCCCCGATCAACTCTCGTTTTTAGTTGCGGTCTTGCTTGCGGGGGCGAATGGGCGCCACGTAGATTTTGGCTGGCGCTTGGGCAGGCACGATGATCGGCACTTGATTCTGCGCAACTACTGGTATATCGGTCGGCACTGGGGCGAGAACCAGCACCGGCATAACGGAAAGCAGTTGGGCTGGTGCCTCAACCAGAACCACAGCAAGCATCAGGGGCGACGCTGCAGGGAGTGGTACGCCAAACAACGGCGTCACCGGTGGTACGACAATCGGCGATGCCACAGACGGTGCACCAACAGGCACCGTCACCGTCAGGGGCGCCGCACTCACCGTGAAGCCCAGCGGTGCCGGGGTGTAGGTGATGTTGTAGTCGGACGCGGCAAAAGCCGCGCCGATGGCCAGGGACGGCGTGATCATGTAGGGACTGCCCGCCACGTGCGCCGTGGCCGGTGTGCCCAGACTGGTCAGGGTCACGCTGTCGATGGCGTCGGCATTTTGCAAGGCGGTGGAGGTGAAGGCCGTGCCGGGAATCACCACGGCGGTGCCGTAGGTCTTGCTCTGGTTGTTCGCCGTCACCGTCAGGGGCGCCGCACTCACCGTGAAGCCCAGGGGTGCCGCGGTGTAGGTGATGGCGTAGTCGGTTGCGGCAAAGGCCGCGCCGATGGCCGCGGACGGCGTGATCGCATACGGGCTGCCGGCGACGTGTGCCGTGGCTGGTGCGCCCAGGCTGGTCAGGGTTACGCTGTCGATGACGTCGGCGTTCTGCAAGGCGGAGGAAGTGAAGGCCGTGCCGGGAATCACCACGGCCGTGCCGTAGGTCTTGCTCTGGTTGTTCGCCGTCACCGTCAGGGGCGCCGGACTTACTGTGAAGCCCAGGGGTGCCGAGGTGTAGGTGATGGTGTAATTGGTCGGCGTAAACGTGCCGCCGGTGGCGGCCGAGGGTGTGATCGCATACGGGCTGCCGGCGACGTGCGCCGTGGCCGGTGCGCCCAGGCTGGTCAAGACCGCGCTGCCCACCGTCTCGCCATTCTGCAAACCCGTCGAATTGAACTCGGTGCCGGCAAAGGCGAAGGCCGTGCCGTAGGTCTTGCTCTGGTTGTCCGCCGTCACCCCCAACGCCGCCGGAGTGATGTTGGCCCGCGCAGTTCCTTTGCCGGCCGGGGTCCCAAGAGGAGCAAAGAGTGCAAAAACACCATCACTGAAGGCGCTATCAAAGGAGACCAGCTTGCTAGCGCCAACGTCCTTGGTATCGAAATTGGCGTTGCTAACGGCACCCAGCGCTACTGGAGGAAGTGCGGCCGTTATGTCAGGTTTGAAAGAGCTGACGGTTGCCGCTGGTGTGCCATCGTAGGTCTTATCGAGGGCATTGCCGAACACCCACGCTTTTGCGTCCAAGGCCGCGCCGCCTGTCAACTTCGAGCCGTAGGCCAGAATTTCGGCGTTGGTCGTCGAGTAATCAATCGGATTGAAGCGAATGCTGAGTGCTCCGGCAAGGTCAGTAATGGTAATGCAGTTGGCAGGACAGGTAATGGCCACGGTGCCACCGATAATAGCTCCCGGCCCTGTGCCTTTGTTACCGGCACGCAGTACCACATTGCCCGTGGTAACCGACATCGCCGCATTGATGTTTACGTCGTGTCCGGCCGTGAAAGCAAGGTTTCCAGTGGTGGTGGTGATCGCCTCATTTACGTTGATATCGTGTCCGGCGATCAAGGCAAGACTTCCCGTGGTCGCGGTTATTGCCGCACCCACGCTAACGGTCACGTCCCGTACGGCGTTCAAGGTTAGCGTAGGCCCGGCCACGTGTGTCCATGTCAGTGTGTCATTGACAACGATATTTCCAGCCTGCGCGTCGGTGCCGCCGGCGCCGGTCGTTACGATGACGCTGGTACCCGCGTTAAGCGCGGTCTGAATCGTTGCGGTGGTGACGATGGCGTTGTCGTTGGTGCTGGTGAAGTTCGGGCCGGCCGTGACGTTGGTTTCCGCACCGGCCGCTTGGATGGTGATGTTGTTCGGGTCGAGCAACCAGTCGCCACTCTTGCCGCTCGGTGCGCTGGCATTGATCTTGATGCCAGTCACGTCCAGCCAGTGGCCAGAGGTTTCGATCAGACCGCCGTCCCCACCCTGCGCGCCACCACGCGCTGAAAAGCTTCCGTAGGCGCGCGTCGTGTCGTTTGCCCACAGCACGACTTTGCCGCCGCTGCCATTCGTGATTGCGTCAGCCGTGATCGTCGAGTCTGCGCTTATGTAAGTCGCGGAGGCATTCTCGACGTTGGAGTTCTTGCCCTGGTAGTCGCCGCCGATCAACACGGTGCCGCCGCCTGCGTCGCCGGACGCATCCATTTTTGCGCCGAGCAAACCGACATGGTGACCGGTAACTTCGATGCGGCCTCCGGTTTGTCCGGCGACCGTGCCGGAGGCATTCAGGGTGCCGCTCACACTCACCGTGCCACTTTGACCGTCGCCCAGCAGCCTGATTATTCCGTTGTAGTTCTCGATGGTCTGCGCCTCGATGATACCGGTGTTGTTAACTGCGCTTTGCAACAGGCTCGCCGCCGCTTTCGCGGTCAGCATTACCTGGCCACCGTCGGCCTGGACCAGACCGCCGTTCCGTGCCAGCGCGTTCACCGCGCCCTGGTTCACCGCGACATTGAGCAGGCCATCTCCGGCCACGTCGAGGGTGATGGCGTTGCCCGCGGCCAGCGCCACCGTGCCGAGCCGGGCGACGATGGTGCCGTCGTTGCCGACGTTGGCGCCGAGCAGCGCGACATAGCCGCCGTCGGCATTGATGGTGCCCTGATTCAGTACCGAAGCAGTGCTGCTGCCGGCAAACTGGTATCTGCCAGCCATGAAGTCGCTGTCGCTGATGTTGAGGGTGGAGGCAACCAGACCGCCGACACTAACTTGCGCGCCCTTGCCGAACAGGATGCCATTCGGATTGATCAGGAACACCTTGCCGTTGGCTGACATGCTGCCGAGGATGCTCGATGGATCCGCTCCCAGCACCCGGTTGAGTGCCACCGAACTGCTGTTGGGCTGAATGAAACGAACCACTTCTCCCTGTCCGATGCTGAAGCTCTGCCAGTTGATCGCTACATTCTGGCTCGATTGGGTGATGGTCGTACTGCTCGCACCGTTGCTGATGCTGGCGCCACCGGCCACTACGGCGCCACCTACGGGCAATGCGTAGGCATTCGGGGCAAATGGCGATATCAGGGAAATTGCCAAGACTTCCAGAATGAAGTGCGCAAACGCGCCCTTGGCCCTTGTGCTTACCGAAATCTTCCTGCCAGCGCTCCTGGCATTTTCGGAAACCGCTACGCAAGTGTCTGTCTTTTCATTCCATATGGATCGATAGGTAAGGTTCATGCAGTCACACCACAATTTTTTGCGGCACTTGTGAGCCAAGGCTGTCTTGGCCATTCCAGTGTCTGGCCCGTTGGATCAGTCAGCTTTTCGCCCCCGTCCTTTGTGTCCTGCGTAGATAGTGCGTGATGGCACCGGACCGTGTCGGTGCTTAAGCGCACATAGCGAGACACTGGAATGCGCACACAGTTTCACCAGAAATCCAACTCTGGACTCAGGCGAGCCTGTTTTTCTTCCCCGAAACCTCCAGACGCTTATGACATAAGGTGATGCATAATGAACTATGGCTAAAACGTGACGCGAATGGGGAGAATCAGGGAAATCAAGGCGTTATAGCGCTATTTCGGGCCAGCCCAAGCCTGGTAAAACACCGGGCGCAGTATCGGAAGCTGCTGCTGCGCGCCGTCCATCTTAGACGTGTCTAAGATGGAGTCTAATAAAGCCAAGAAAAACGCCACCCGAAGGTGGCGTAAGTCTTTGATTCTTTGGCTCCTCGACCTGGGCTCGAACCAGGGACCTACGGATTAACAGTCCGGCGCTCTACCAACTGAGCTATCGAGGAATATAAAGAGGCGCGGATTATAGCCGCGCCCCTTGGTGCTCGCAATAGTTTTGTTACTTCTTCAGCACCGTGGCGATGGCCTTGGCCACGTAGTCGATGTTGCGCGTGTTGAGCGCGGCGACGCAGATGCGGCCGGTACTGACGGCGTAGATGCCGAACTCGGCACGCAGCCTTTCCACTTGCTCGGCGCTGAGCCCGGTATAGCTGAACATGCCGCGCTGGACCTTGATGAAGTCGAAGCCCGGAGCGCCTGCGGCGGTCAGTTTCTCGGCCAGGCTGTTGCGCATGGCACGGATGCGTTCGCGCATGCCGGCCAGTTCGTCTTCCCATTGCTGGCGCAGTTCGGGGCTGGCAAGCACGGCCGCAACGACGGCACCACCGTGGGTGGGCGGGTTGGAATAGTTGGTGCGGATTACGCGCTTGACTTGCGAGAGCACGCGCGCCGACTCCTCCTTGGCTGCGGTGACGATGGTCAGCGCGCCGACGCGCTCACCATAGAGCGAGAAGGATTTGCTGAAACTGCTGGAGACCACGAACTGCAGGTCCGAGGCGGCGAACAGGTCGAGCGCGATTGCGTCGGGCTTGATGCCGTCGGCAAAGCCCTGGTAGGCCATGTCGATGAAGGCGACGAGGTCACGCGCCTTTACCGTGGCGACCACTTCGGCCCATTGGGAGGCTGAGAGGTCCGCGCCGGTGGGGTTGTGGCAGCAGGCGTGGAGAACCACGACGGACTTGGCCGGCATGGCTTCCAGGGCGGCCTTCATGCCGGAGAAATTGACGCCGCGCGTGGTGGCGTCGTAGTAGGCATAGTTCTCGACGGTGAAGCCGGCGGATTCGAACAGGGCGCGGTGGTTTTCCCAGCTTGGGTCGCTGATATAAACCTTGGCGTCTGGCAGCAGGCGCCGCAGGTAGTCGGCACCAACCTTGAGCGCGCCGGTGCCGCCCAGGCACTCGCAGGTGATGGCGCGGCCGGCGGCGAGCAGGTCTGAATCCTTGCCGAAGAGCAGGCCCTGCACCGCGTTGTTGTAGGCCGGGATGCCCTCGATGGGCTGGTAGCCGCGCGGTGGCTGGGTTTCCATGCGGGCCTTCTCGGCGGTCTTGACCGCGGCCAAGAGCGGGATCTTGCCGTCGTCGCCGAAATAGACGCCGACGCCAAGGTTGACCTTGTTCGGGTTGGTGTCGGCATTGAAGGCTTCGTTGAGGCCCAGGATGGGGTCGCGGGGCGCCATTTCGACGGCGGCGAAGAGAGAGGACATGAAGGCTCCGGGTGCGGGAAGGTTGAAAAAGTTGGTGCTGGCGCCACGGCGATTTAATGCTGCAGTGCGAAGCGCGCAATAATACCCGATTGCCGGAGTGAATCGATCAGGATTGCCCCGGCTTTCCATAAGCAAAACAGGGTGTTCGTGTGGCTGAAATCCATCAGTTGAAGGTGCCGGTAGTCGAGTTTCCGGGCAGCCCGTGGCGCCTGCACCAGCCTTTTCTGCCGGCCGGCGACCAGCCCGAGGCGATCCGTCTGCTGACCGAGGGCATAGAGGACGGGCTTTCCTTCCAGACCCTGCTCGGGGTCACGGGGTCGGGCAAGACCTACACCATGGCCAACGTCATTGCCCGCCTGGGGCGGCCGGCGCTCGTGCTGGCGCCAAACAAGACGCTGGCGGCACAGCTTTACTCGGAATTCCGTGAGTTCTTTCCCGAGAACGCGGTCGAGTATTTCGTTTCGTATTACGACTATTACCAGCCCGAGGCCTACGTGCCTTCGCGCGACCTGTTCATCGAGAAGGATTCCTCGATCAACGAGCACATCGAGCAGATGCGTTTGTCGGCCACCAAGAGCCTGCTCGAGCGGCGTGACGTGGTGATCGTGTGCACGGTGTCGGCGATCTACGGCATCGGCGATCCGGTCGATTACCACAGCATGATCCTGCACCTGCGCACCGGCGAGAAGATCGGCCAGCGCGAAATCATCCGTCGCCTGACGGAAATGCAATACGAGCGCAACGAGGTCGACTTCAAGCGCGGCGTATATCGGGTGCGCGGCGATGTGATCGACGTCTTCCCGGCGGAGAACGCCGAGAGCGCGGTGCGCATCACGCTGTTCGATGACGAGGTGGAAACCCTGACGGTTTTCGATCCGCTGACCGGCCACACGCGGCAGAAGCTGGGCCGCTTCACGGTGTTTCCGTCCAGCCATTACGTCACGCCGCGTGCCACGGTGCTGAAGGCGGTCGAGGCGATCAAGGAGGAACTGCGCGAGCGCATCGAGTTCTTCCAGCGCGAGCAAAAGCTGGTCGAATGCCAGCGCATCGAGCAGCGTACCCGTTTCGACCTGGAAATGCTGGACCAGCTGGGCTTTTGCAAGGGCATCGAGAACTACTCGCGGCACCTGTCCGGGCGCCAGCCGGGCGAGCCGCCACCGACGCTCTACGACTACCTGCCGGGGGACGCGATCATGTTCGTCGATGAATCTCACGT
>CAMBRI010000189.1 GCA_945870205.1 Sulfuritalea hydrogenivorans sk43H
TGCGCCGCGTGCGCGACGCGATGGTCGAGACTGAAGCCCACGGCTTAGAGCTTGCTCGCAGCCAGCAATGGGAACTGGGCTGCCAGGTGCGCGCCTTGCTGGTCGAACGGGGCTTCCCCAGCGTCGCAGGGGCCGGTTTCGAGGCGCCCTGCGTGGTGGTCAGCTACACAAGCGACTCCGAGATCCAGTCGGCGAAAAGATTTATCGGCCTGGGGCTCCAGACAGCCGCCGGCGTCCCCCTGCAATGCGACGAGCCGGCCGATTTTCGCAGCTTCCGCATCGGGCTTTTCGGCCTCGACAAGCTGACCAACATTGAACGCACAGTAGCCACACTCAAAGGCGCACTGGATCGGCTGGCCTGAGCGCAGGCCGACTCGAGAGGGCTTGACGCGATGACGCTGCCTGCCCCGACGCGGCGTGAGTTCGGCCCTCCGTCGCGAATGCTGCCCGCACTTGGCTTTGTGCTTGTCGGGCTTGTCGGCCGCGCGCTGATCGACAAGCTGCTGGCCGTGCGCGGCGGCACGGAACTCGTCGCTCACTGGGCACAGGTAGGGAGTCTGGCTGACATTGTTGCCGGCGTCACGCTGGCCGGCATCGGCATCGGCCTCACCGGTCGCGTGGCCGGCGTGGCACCGGATCAACAGCGCCGCCTGCTGGGTGAGGCGCTGCGTCTGGGCCTGATGCTGTCGACGCTGTGCCTGATCGTCTGCCTCGCCCTGTCGTTGTCGGGCCGACTGGCGCTGTTGCCGTCTTCACAAGCCTCGCTGCTGTTGCCCGCGCTTGTCGTGGGCTGGCTAATGGTCGCGCCAGGCTTGCTCACCGCCTGGCTGCTGGGACGTGGACGGCCCGGTCAAGCCATCCTTGTTGTCTCCGTGGCGCTCGCCATGCCCTGTCTGGCACTGGTGTTCGCTGCGACGGGGGGAGAACTGGCTGCGCTGCTTGGCGCCCAGGCAGCCTTCGGGACCGGCATCACGGTGTGGCTGCTGACGGGAGAGGGTTCATGGCGAGAAGCACTGTCACACCGCCATGGACTGCGCACCTTCATTGCCGCCGGAATTGCGATCGGCATACTCAGCCCGGCCGCAACGGCCATTGCGCGGCTTGAAATAGCATCCTCGGCCTCGTGGGAAACGGCGGGGGCGGTACAGGCGCTGTGGCGCACCAGCGAGTGGATCACGGCGGTCGCGGCGGGCCTGCTCAACGCGCATTTTCTGCCACGGCTCGCGGCGGCGAAAGCGGCGCCCGCCTTTACCGCGGAAATCCGTGCCGGAACTTGCCAGATCGTGCTGCCGTCCCTGCTGGCGCTGGTCCTGTTGTGGCTGCTACTGCCCCAGGTGCTGACCCTGCTCTATCGCGAAGGCCTGCCGGTAGGCCGACAGGATGCCCTCCCCTTCTTTGCCGGCGACGCCCTGCGCACGCTGTCGTGGATCTTCCTCTTCGGCCTGTTCGCGCGCGGCGCCGGGTGGGCGGTGACCGCAGGAGAATTTCTATCGCTGCCTCTGTTTGCCACGCTGCTGTGGATGCTGCCTGGCCCATTGTCACTGCAGACGATAGGACTGGCGTGGGCGCTGACCTACGCGGTGTATGCGGCTTTCAACTATTGGGCTCTGCGGCGAAACCGAGCACGATGGTCATAGGCTCGGGCTAGCCATATCGGTGTGCGCGCATACCGCCTGCTGCCAATGTTACCGGACACATGGTTCAGCGCATGCCCGGCAACATTCCTTTCATCCCTCGCATCATCTTCGCCATTCCCCCTTTGGAGAACTGCTTCATCATCTTCTGCGTCTGCTCGAACTGATTCAGCAGACGATTGACTTCCTGCACCGACACTCCGGCACCGGTAGCGATGCGCCGTTTGCGGTTGGCCTTGATGATTTCCGGCTTGGTGCGCTCTCCCGGCGTCATCGAATTGATGATGCCCTCCAGCCGGCGCACCGCCTTGTCCTCCATGCCGCCACCGGCCTTTTGCGCCATGGCGCTGAACTGCGCCGGCAGCTTTTCCAGCATGGCAGCCATGCCACCCATGTTCTTCATCTGGCCGATCTGGTCCTTGAAATCGTTCAAGTCGAAGCCCTTGCCCGACTTCATTTTCTTGACGAATTCCTGCGCCTTGTCCTGATCGACGCCGCGCTGGGCATCCTCAACCAGACCAAGGATGTCGCCCATGCCGAGAATACGCGAGGCCATACGCTCGGGATGGAATTCCTCGAGGCCGGTGAGCTTCTCGCCGACACCGGCGAACTTGATCGGCTTGCCGGTGACATGCCGCACCGAGAGTGCCGCGCCACCGCGCGAATCACCATCGAGCTTGGTCAAAATAATGCCGGTGAGGGGCAGCGCCTCGCTGAAAGCCTTGGCCGTATTCACGGCATCCTGGCCGAGCATGGCATCGACCACGAACAGGGTCTCGATCGGCTTCAGCAAGGCATGCAAATCCTTGATCTCGGCCATCATCGCTTGATCGATGGCCAGGCGCCCGGCGGTGTCGACAAAGATCACGTCGTAGTAGTGGCGCTTGGCGTAATCCAGCGCCGCAGCGGCGATGTCGGCCGGTTTCTGTTCGCCCGAGGAGGGGAAAAAGTCGATCCCGGCCTGGGCCGACACAGCCTTGAGCTGCTCGATGGCGGCGGGACGATAGACGTCGCAGCTGACCGTCAGCACCTTTTTCTTCTGCCGCTCCTTGAGCCACTTGCCCAGCTTGGCCGTGGTGGTGGTCTTGCCTGCGCCCTGCAAGCCGGACATGAGGATCACGGCCGGTGGCTGGGTGGCGAGATTCAGCCCGACGCTGGCACCACCCATCAGCGCGGTGAGTTCGCGATGCACGACACCGACCAGGGCCTGACCCGGCGTCAGTGAGCCGATGACCTCCTGGCCGAGGGCCTTTTCCTTGACGCCGGCAATGAAGTCCTTGACGACGGGCAGTGCGACGTCGGCTTCGAGCAAGGCCATGCGCACTTCGCGCAGCATGTCGGAAACATTCTCGTCGGTCAGGCGGGCCTGGCCGCGGAGGTTCTTGATGACGCGACCGAGACGTTGGGTAAGGTTATCTAGCATGAATGAACGGGGAATGGATGCGGAAAGGGATGAAAGGCTTGGTGTAGACTTCGCCAATGCCCGCAATCTTAATGCATCTGCTGGCCGCGGCCCTCTATGCGGGTCTGGCGGCACATCTCTGGCGCACCCGTTGGCGCGGCCCGGCGCTTGATCGGCCGACCGGCGGACTCAGGCTCGGAGAGCGAGGCCTGCTACTCGTCGCCTTGACGGCGCATGGTCTCAGTTTGCGCATGGAAATCTTCGACGGCGGCAGCATGCGCTTCGGTTTTGCGATTGCGCTGTCAGTGATGCTATGGCTGGCCATCGCGCTGTACTGGATAGAAAGTTTCTACGCCCGGATGGAAGGATTGCAGGTACTAGGCCTTCCGGCGGCGGCCGTTGCCGCCATTCTTCCTGCGATTTTCCCCGAGGCCCATGTGCTGACCAACGCCGGCTCGATGGCTTTTCGCCTGCATTTCCTGATGGCAATGCTGGCCTACAGCCTATTTACCTTGGCCGCATTGCACGCCCTGTTGATGGCAACCGCCGAGAAAGGACTTCATCGAGGCCGCATCTCGCCGCTACTGGCCGGATTGCCGCCCTTGCTGACCATGGAGGCTCTGCTGTTCCGTCTGATCCATGTCGCCTTTGTCCTGCTCACCTTCACGCTGGTATCGGGCGTATTCTTTTCCGAGACCCTGTTCGGCAAGGCGCTGACCTTCAACCACAAGACGATATTTGCGATCCTGTCATGGCTTATTTTCGCTGCCCTGTTGACGGGTCGCCACCTGCGCGGCTGGCGCGGCCGCGTGGCCTTGCGCTGGACGCTGGCCGGCTTTGCCGCACTGCTGCTGGCCTATGTCGGCAGCCGCTTCGTGCTTGAGGTAATCCTCGGCCGCTGATGGACGGGATTCCCCTATCCGCGCAATTTGCTGCGCTGGCGGTTCTGCTTGCCTGCTCCGCCTTTTTCTCGATAACCGAAACGGCGATGATGGCTGCCAACCGTCATCGTTTGCGCCACCTCGCCGGTCAGGGTGACCGCGGCGCCAAGCTGGCGCTCGACCTGCTGGGCCGGACGGACAAGATGCTGGGCGTGATCCTGCTCGGCAACAACCTGATCAATGCCGCCGCAGCGACCCTCGTATCGGTCATCACCATCGAACTATTCGGCGAGGAAAAATGGGCGCTTTCCGTCGGTACCCTGCTGGTGACCTTCGCCATCCTGGTCTTCGCCGAGATCACGCCGAAGATCCTCGGTGCCACTCATGCCGACCGCCTGGCGCGGATCCTTGCTTACGTCATCTGGCCACTGCTGCGCGCCGTCTATCCGGTGGTCTGGTTCGTCAACCTGTTCGTCGATGCCCTGCTCTGGGCGCTGCGCCTGAAGCCCAAGGGGGGCGGCGAGAACTCCCAGCTAAGCGTCGAGGAACTGCGCTCCTTGGTGCTCGAATCGAGCAACTTCATTCCCCAGCAGCACCGTTCCATCCTCATCAACCTGTTCGAGCTCGAACAATTGACCGTTGCCGACATCATGACACCGCGTGGCGAGATCGAGGCTGTGGATATTGCTGCGCCAATCGAGAGCATCAAGGCGCAACTGGCGACGAGTTTTCATACCCGGGTCGCGGTATTCGAAAACGATCCGGCCAATATCGTTGGCGTTCTGCATCAACGACGGCTGCTGGCCGAGGCCTTTTCCGGCGCAGTCAGTCACGCAACGCTGCGCGAGCGCATGTCGGAACCCTATTTCATTCCGGCTGCCACGCCGATTTACACCCAGCTTCAGTTCTTTCGCGAAAACCGGCAGCGCATGGGTCTCGTGGTTGACGAATACGGCGAAATCGAGGGACTGGTTACGCTGGAAGACATCATTGAGGAACTGGTTGGAAAATTCACGACGCGCCAGTCGGACTTCGGCGGCTCACTATCGTGGAACGACGAGAGCGTGGTACTGGCGGACGGAGCCGCAAGCCTGCGGGACCTCAATCGACTGCTGGACCTGGAGTTTCCCCTGGATGGGCCGCGCACCCTCAATGGCCTGATTGTCGAACACCTTCAGGACATCCCTGAAGTGGGCGTCGGCCTAAGGGTAGCCGGTATCGCGATGGAGATCGTGCAAACACAGGACAGAAAAATCAAGATGGTACGTCTTCACCGCCCCGCCGGAGAGTGATACTCTCGGCATAGTCAGGGCGTAGAATGCCCAAAACGTAGTTTCAGTGCAGGCTAACGCCGGTGTGTCGGCGTTGAGTGTAGCGGCCGAAACTAAAATTCATGCGGGAGAAGCCAATGGCCACAGCAGGCAAGGCAGACAAGAAAGACGGCCCAAAGGAACTCAATTTTTCCTGGGAGGGCAAGAACAAGACCGGGAAAGTCGTTCGTGGCGAAATCAAAGCCGCAAGCGAAGCGACAGCCAACGCAGCGCTCCGCCGCCAGGGCATCAATGTCACCAAGCTGAAAAAGCAGAAAGCCGGCGGTGGCGGCAAGGTTTCGGACAAGGACATCACGCTGTTCTCGCGTCAGCTTGCTACCATGGTCAAGTCCGGCGTGCCCTTGCTGCAATCCTTCGACATCGTCGGCAAAGGCACCAATAATCCGGCCTTGGCCAAATTGCTGTTCGACATCAAGTCCGACGTCGAAACCGGATCCAACCTGGCAACGGCCTTTCGCAAGTATCCGCAGTATTTCGACGCCCTGTTCTGCAACCTGGTCGAAGCGGGTGAGCAGGCCGGCATTCTCGACACCCTGCTGGATCGCCTGGCGACCTACAAAGAGAAAATTCAGGCCATCAAGTCGAAGATCAAGGGCGCCATGTTCTATCCCATCGCCATTCTTGTCGTCGCCTTCATCATCACGGCGGTGATCATGATATTCGTTGTGCCCGCGTTCAAGAACGTATTTGCCAGTTTCGGTGGCGAGCTACCCGCCCCAACCCAGATCGTGATCGCCATTTCGGACTACTTTACGGCAAACTGGCACTTCATCTTCGGCGGTATCTACGGGGTCATTTACGGGATCGGACAGGCGTTCAAACGCTCGAAAGCATTGCAGATCGCTGCCGACAAATTCTCGCTCAAACTTCCTGTTTTCGGCGACCTTCTGGTCAAGTCATCCATCGCGCGCTGGACGCGAACCTTGTCCACCATGTTCGCTGCCGGCGTGCCTCTGGTAGAGGCGCTTGATTCCGTCGGGGGCGCGGCAGGCAACTATGTCTACACCATGGCAACCAAAAAGATCCAGGATGAGGTATCCACCGGCTCCAGCCTGACCGCGTCGATGGAAAATTCGGGCGTCTTCCCGCCAATGGTTACACAGATGGTCGCCATTGGCGAAGAATCCGGGCAGCTGGATTCAATGCTGGGCAAGACGGCCGACTTCTTTGAAGCCGAGGTGGACGAGGCGGTCGACGCGCTGGCCAGCTTGATGGAACCGATGATCATGGTTTTCCTGGGCGGCCTCATTGGCGGTCTGGTGGTTGCCATGTACCTGCCGATCTTCAAGCTGGGGTCAGTTGTCAACTGAGTTGACTGCCAAGCACCCGGAATGATCTCAATGCTCGCCGATCCGGCGGTTTTCGCTGTCGTCGCCGGATTGCTGGGCCTGATGGTTGGCAGTTTTCTCAATGTCGTCGTGCATCGACTGCCGATCATGATGGAGCGCGACTGGGCGGCGCAGTGCGCCGAACTGAGTGGCGAAGCCCCGACCGTTTCCGACCCGCTGTCGCTGGCCAAACCGCGGTCGCGTTGCCCGAAATGCGGCCACGCGATCACAGCCCTGGAAAACATTCCGGTGATCAGCTGGATACTGCTGCGCGGGCGTTGCAAAGGCTGCGCCGCACCGATTTCCTTCCGCTATCCGCTGGTCGAAGCAGTCACTGGACTGCTGTTTGCGTTGGCCGCCGCGCATTTCGGTTTCACGGCGGCGGGCATTGGGGCTCTGGCGTTCATCTCCGCGTTGATTGCCCTGACCGCCATAGATTTTGATACCCAGTTGTTGCCCGACGACATCACCTTGCCTTTGCTCTGGGTGGGATTGGCGCTCAATACATTCAATGCCTACACGGACCTCAAAAGCGCCGTAATCGGTGCCATGGCGGGTTACCTATCGCTGTGGATCGTGTATTGGGGATTCAAGTTGGCCACCGGCAAGGAAGGCATGGGCTACGGTGACTTCAAACTACTGGCGGCGCTGGGCGCCTGGCTGGGCTGGCAGATGCTGCCGCTGACCATCCTGCTGTCCTCGCTGGTGGGGGCTGTGGTCGGCATTGCCCTGATGGTCTTTGCCCGCCACGGCCGCAACGTGCCGATTCCGTTCGGGCCATACCTTGCGGCAGCGGGCGGCATTGCCCTGATCTGGGGCAAACCCCTGACTCAGGCCTATCTGGGGATAAAGCTCTAACGCTCATCGCGGCGTGAATCACCCTCCGAGGATGAGACACGCGAGAAGCCAATTAATGGCCCGCCCCTCCCATCCGCTACGCGGCCCACGGCTGGCTTTGCACAGCCAGCCGGCTGCGGCGGCGCGGCGCATGCGTCGCGAAACCCCGCCTCGCCCCCTCGCGGGGAGGCTTTTGGTCAGATCGCTTCGCTCGGCTATCACGAGTCGCTTCGAACGAGTTGTTTCGTCAAGTTTCTCTCCGAGCAGCGACCAGCGGCTCTTTCCCCGTGATGCGAGGCCAAGAGGTGGCGGACGGGCCGGGGGCTTCGGCTATAATCACCCTCTTTGCCCGAATACCGGAGAATGTCATGCCGATCTACGCTTATCGCTGCACGGATTGCGGCTTTGAGAAAGATGTCATGCGGAAAGTTAGCGATCCGCTGTTGACCACCTGCCCCGAATGCAAGACTGAGAACTTCGCCAAGCAGCTGACTGCGCCCGGTTTTCAGCTCAAGGGCAACGGCTGGTATGCGACCGACTTCAAAGGTGGCGGCTGCAAGGCGGCAGATACCAAAAGCGACAATCCACCACCCTGCCAGGGCGGAACGGGCAGTTGCGCGGCCAACACGTGACCTCGCTGGCCTTGAAGAAGTATTTCATCACGGGACTTCTGATCTGGGTCCCGCTGGCGATTACCGCCTGGGTCTTGTCGCTCATCGTTCGCTCCATGGACCAGTCCCTGCTGCTGTTGCCGCAGGCCATTCATCCCGAACACCTGCTGGGAATGTATATCCCCGGCCTCGGCGCGCTGTTGACGCTGCTAGTCGTATTTCTCACCGGTCTGGTCACGACCAACATCGTCGGCCAGAAGCTGGTGCG
>CAMBRI010000190.1 GCA_945870205.1 Sulfuritalea hydrogenivorans sk43H
GCGGCAGGGGATGCGGATTTCGATTCAATTGCCCACGCCCATCGCGAATTGATCGATCAGCTGGTGGAGGAGGACGAGTCGCTGCTGGCCCGCTACCTGGAAGAAGGCAAGGACCCGGATGCGGCAGAGCTGCATGCCCCGTTCGAGAAGGCCTTGCGCTCGGGCCACCTGGTCCCCATCCTGTTCGCTTCGGCGCGCACCGGCGCCGGCATTCAGCAACTGCTGCATGTGCTGGCGTCCCTGGCGCCGAATCCGACCGAAGGCAATCCGCCCCTGTTCTACCGTGGCGAGGCCGGGCAACCGGGCGAGTCCTTCGATGCGCGGCCCGATGCGTCGCTGCATGTGCTCGCGCATGTGTTCAAGATCATCGTCGATCCCTACATGGGCAAGGTCGGGGTATTCCGTGTGCATCAGGGCACGGTGAAAAAGGACGGCCAGTTGTTCGTCGGCTCTGGCCGCCGCCCGTTCAAGGTCGCCCATCTGTACCAGCTTCAGGGCAAGGACTACGTCGAAGTCGATGAGCTGGTGCCGGGCGATATTGGCGCCGTGGCCAAGGTCGAGGAAATAGATTTCGACTCCGTGCTGCATGATTCACACGACGAAGACAACATTCATCTGCGTCCATTGGAGTTTCCACGACCGATGCAGGGCCTCGCGGTCGAGACCAAACGCAAGGTCGACGAGCAGCGCCTGTTCGACATCCTGCACAAGCTGGAACTGGAGGATCCCTGTTTCGAGGTCGAGCGCCATCCGACCACGCATGAGACGGTGATTCGCGGTCTGGGCGAAATGCATCTGCGCTACAAGCTGGAAAAGATGGCTACCCAGTACAAGCTCGAACTGGACACGCGGCTGCCGCTGATTCCCTACTCCGAGACCGTCACGATCAGTGCCGAAGGGCACTGCCGGCACAAGAAGCAGTCGGGCGGCGCCGGGCAGTTCGGCGAGGTGTTTCTGAAGATCGAGCCACTACCGCGCGGTGCCGGCTTCGAGTTCGTCGATCGCGTCAAGGGCGGCGTGATCCCCGGCGTCTTCATGGCCGCGGTTGAAAAGGGCGTGCGCCAGGCGCTGACCGATGGCGTGATCGCCGGCTTCCCGGTGCATGACATCCGCGTCATCGTGTATGACGGCAAGACGCATGCGGTGGATGGCAAGGATGTTGCGTTTTTCAGCGCCGGGCGCAAGGCGACGGTGGAGGCGATCCGCGCCGCTGCGGCCATCGTGCTGGAACCCATCGTCAGCATCGAGGTGATCACGCCGGAAACCGCGATGGGCGACATCGCCGGCGATCTGGCCAGCCGCCGCGGCCATGTGACCGGGACGCAAAGCGGCCTCGCCGCGCGACGCCAGGGCCTGATCAGCGTCAGCGGCGAGGTGCCCCTGGCCGAGATTGCCGACTATGCCTCGCGCCTGAAATCGCTGACCGGTGGCCAGGGCGCCTACAACATCGAGTTCGCCCGCTATGCGCAAGTGCCGCCGCAGGTGCAGCAGAAACTGGCGGCGAGCTTCAAGCTCAAAGACGAGGATGAGTGAGCTGGATTCGATCTGCCGGCTTGCACTGCGAGCGAACGGGAGGTAGTCTTCGCGTCATGACTAATCGTTTCGCCCGCTTCCTGCTGATCTTCGCCGCGCTCTGGTTGCCCGTGCAGACCATGGCGGGCTTGGCCATGCCGCTTTGCGGCCATGGGCAGGAGCATCAAATGGCAACTTCAGCAGCTCACGACATGGCTGGCGCCGATGTGATGCCCTGCCATGAAGCCATCGCGCAGGATCAGGTGACGGCCGAGAGTGGTTGCGACCATTGTCAGACCTGCCAACTGGCCAGTGCGGGCTTCATGCCCAGTGCTGCGCTGACCGCCGGCTTGATCCCGGCCAAATACGGCTATGTTCTGCCGGCAGTCGTGGCTCCCAGCAGCCACGTTACCGAACCGCCCCAGCACCCTCCTCGAAACGGCACCTGATATTGCTCAGGTTGGCGGCCGGACCCTTGGTCCGCGCACGCCATGTCAATTTGCCGTTCCGGAGAATCCCCATGAAATCCTTTGTTCGTTTGTTTGCCGCCCTGGCAACGCTGCTGCTTTCCATGTCCACCTACGCGCAGGCTCATGAAGGCCACCTGCCGCAGACCGAAGGCGTCATCAAGAAGCTCGATGTCGCCGCGGGCAAGGTCACCATCGCCCATGCCGAAATCGTCAACCTCAATATGCCGCCCATGACCATGAGCTTCAAGGCCAAGGATCCGGCCATGCTCAAGCCGTGGAAAGAGGGTGACAAGATCCGCTTTCGCTCTGCGGACGTGAAGGGCGTGCTGACCGTCTACAGCATCGAAGCGGCAAAGTAGGGCCATGACATCCCGTCTAGTGCGACTGGCAGCGGCGCTGTCGGTCGTGGCGGCCACCGTGCACGCGCAAGCCCCCGAGCAGTTGATCGGCGGCCAGGTCGAACTGCTCCTGGAGTTCGCCCGCACTCGCCATCCCGAATTTGCCGCGCTGCGCGCCGAAGCCGAGGCCGCCAGCGCGCGGATCGAGCCGGCCGGCGCGCTGCCCGATCCCGTGTTGCGCACCGAATTGCGCAATGTGACGAACGAGGGCTCGGATGCCAGCGGGAACCTGTTGCCGCCGCGCATCGGCAGTGCGCGCTACGCCTTCAGCCAGTCCCTGCCCTGGTTCGGCAAGCGCGACCTGCGGCGCGAACTTGCCGGTGCCGGTGCCGATGAGGCACAGGCCAAGGCCCGCGCCGGCTGGATTGACCTGGCGACGCGCATCAAGCTGACCTACGCCCAGCATCACGTGCATCTGACCGGCATCCGCTACGCCAAGGAGAATCTGGACCTGATGCGGCGCGTTGCCGAGATTGCCCGTACCCGCTATGCCAGCGGCTTTGGCAGCCAGCAGGACGCGCTGCGCGCGCAGTCGGAAATCATCGCCATGGAAACCGACCTGGTCATGCTCGAGGGCGAGAGCGCCCAGGCCAGCGCTCGCATGCGTGCGCTGCTGGGCCGTCCGGAAAACGTCAAGCTGCGTCCGCCGGAAAAGCTGCGCCTGCTGCCGCCGGTGGCGGCGCTGGACATGGTCGCGCTCGAGGCGCGGTTGCGCGCCAACAATCCGCAGCTCGCGGCCGATGACGCACGCATCGTCGGCGCCGAGAAGGGGCGCCAACTGGTCGAGCGCAACCGCTACCCCGATGTCACCCTGGGCATTGCACCGACACAGATCCGCAATCGCGTAGCCGAGTGGGAGCTGATGTTCGAAATCAACATTCCGCTGCAACAGGACAGCCGTCGCGCCCAGGCGCGCGAGGCGGAATTGAACCTGGAAGCTGCCAGCCTGCGCCGCCAGGGCACCTTGAACGAAGCCCTGTCCGAGCTAAGCGAGCGCCTCGCCGGCCTCGAAGTGGCCCGGCGACTGGAGATGCTGGTGACCAACGGCCTGCTGCCGCAAGCGGAACTGAACCTGAACGCGGCGCTCGCCGCCTATGAAAACGGCCGCGCCGATTTTGCCGCCGTGCTCGATGCGCACCGGCAATTGCGCCGGGCCCGCGGCGAACTGGTCAAGGCCCGGGGCGATCAGCAGATGCGCCTGGCCGAGATCGAAAAGATGGTGGGAGAAGACTTATGAAGAACCTAACCCTGGCCGTTATCCCGGCCCTCCTGCTTGCGCTCGGTGCAGGATATTGGGCCGGCAAAACCCGGCCCGCCGTCAGCGATGCCATGGCTCCGGCCACCACCACGGCCAGCGCGCCGGCCATCCCTGTGAACAGCGCGCAGAAGCCGCGCAAGCTGCTCTTCTATCGCAACCCGATGGGCCTGCCCGACACCTCGCCGGTGCCGAAGAAGGACTCGATGGGCATGGACTATATCCCGGTCTACGAGGGTGAAGACGATGCCGCCGCGACGCCGGGCGAGGTGAGGATCAGTACCGAGAAGGTGCAGAAGCTCGGCGTCAAGACCGAGCCGGTCGCCATGCGCGAACTGGCGCGCCAGGTTACGGCCGCGGGCCGCGTCGAGATCGATGAGCGCCGCGTGCACAACGTGGCGCCCAAGTTCGAGGGCTGGGTCGAGCGCCTGCACGTCAATGCCACGGGGCAGCCGGTGGGCAAGGGCCAGCCCCTGTTTGACGTGTACAGCCCGGAGCTGGTTTCGGCCCAGCGCGAATACGTGGTGGCCGCCAAGGGTGTTGCGGCGATGAAGGACGCCAGCGCCGAGATGCAGTCGGGCATGCGCCAGCTGGCCGAGGCGAGCCTGGTGCGTCTGCGCAACTGGGACATTTCCGAAGAGCAGATAAAGGCCCTGGCCGGCGGCGGCGAGGCGAAGCGCACCCTGAGCTTCCGCTCCCCGGCGGGCGGCGTGGTGCTGGAGAAGAAGGCCGTGGCCGGCATGCGCTTCATGCCCGGCGAGATGCTGTACCAGATCGCCGACGTATCCGCAGTTTGGGTGCTGGCCGATGTGTTCGAACGCGACATCGCGCAAGTCAAGGCCGGCCAGAAGGTGAAGGTCGCCATCAACGCTTATCCCGACAAGAGCTTCACCGGCACCATCGCCTATATCTACCCCACGCTCAAGGCCGAGACGCGCACGGTGCCGGTGCGCATCGAACTGGCCAATCCGGGCGGGCTCTTGAAGCCGGCGATGTACGCCAGCGTAGAACTCGCGGTCGGCGGCCGGGCCAGGCTATTGACGGTGCCGCTCTCGGCCGTCATCGACAGCGGTACGCGGCAGATCGTGCTGCTGCAGAAGGCGGCGGGCCGGTTCGCGCCGCGCGAGGTGAAGCTCGGCGCGCGCAGCGACGATTACGTCGAGGTGCGCGAAGGCCTTGCCGAAGGCGATGCCGTGGTAGTCGCCGCCAACTTCCTGATCGATGCCGAAAGCAACCTCAAGGCGGCATTGGGCGGTTTGACGGCGGCCCCGGACGCGGCGGTGCCACCTGCAGCCAAGGTGGTCAGCCACCAGGCCACGGGCACGCTGGAGTCCATCGACCTCAAGGGCGGCATTGTCACGTTGACCCACGGCCCTGTGGCCAGCCTGAAATGGCCGGCGATGACAATGGACTTCGTCCTGGCGAACCCGTCGCTGGTCGACAAGCTCAAGGCCGGCAGTCCGGTGGACATCGAGTTCGTCGAGCGCAAGCCGGGCGAGTGGGTGATCACCCGCATGGACGCGAAGGCGGCGAAGAAGCCCGCGCCGCCGGTCGCCGCACCCGAGCACAAGGGCCACTGAGATGCTGAGTGCCCTGATCGGCTGGTCGGCGCGGAACAAGTTCCTTGTCGTCATCGCCACGATTTTCGTCACCCTGGCCGGCATTCATGCCGTGCTCAAGACGCCGCTGGACGCCTTGCCCGACCTGTCCGACGTGCAGGTGATCATCTACACCGAGGTGCCGGGACAGGCGCCGCAGGTGGTCGAGGACCAGGTCACCTATCCGCTGACCACGGCCATGCTCTCGGTGCCGAAGTCCAAGGTGGTTCGAGGCTTCTCCTTCTTCGGCGCCTCTTTTGTCTATGTGATTTTTGAGGATGGCACCGATATCTACTGGGCGCGTTCGCGCGTCCTCGAATACCTCAACTTCGCCGCAGGCCGCCTGCCGAAGGGGGTCACGCCGCAACTGGGGCCCGACGCCACGGGTGTCGGCTGGGTCTATCAATACGCGGTGCTGGCCAAGGACAAATCGCTGGCCGAGTTGCGCACCATCCAAGACTGGTTCATCCGCTACCAGCTGACCAAGGCTCCGGGCGTGGCCGAGGTGGCCAGCATCGGCGGGTTCGTCCAGCAGTATCAGGTGGTGGTCGATCCGGTCAAGTTGCGCGCCTTTGGTGTGCCGCTGATGAAGGTGGTGCAGGCGATCCGTGAATCGAATCGCGATGTCGGCGGCCGCGTCGTCGAAATGGCCGAGACCGAGTACATGGTGCGCGGCCGCGGTTACCTGCGCGGACGGGCCGACATCGAAGGCCTCGTGGTGAAATCGGAACGCGGCACGCCGGTCCTGATCCGCGACGTCGCGCGGGTTGAACTGGGCCCCGACGAGAGGCGCGGCATCACCGAGCTCAACGGCGAGGGTGAGGTGGTCTCGGGCATCGCGATGGCGCGCTACGGCCAGAACGCGCTCGACGTGATCGCCGGCGTCAAGGAAAAGCTGACCGAGATCGCCCCCGGCCTGCCGGCCGGCGTCACCATCGAAACGGTGTACGACCGCTCGGAGCTGATCCATCGCGCCATCCAGACGCTGAAGACCACGCTGATCGAGGAGAGCCTGATCGTCGCGGCAGTGTGCCTGGTGTTCCTGCTGCATGTCCGCAGCGCACTGGTGGCGATCATCATGCTGCCGGTGGGCGTGCTGATCGCCTTCATCGCCATGCGCCTGCTCGGCATGAATTCCAACATCATGAGCCTGGGCGGCGTTGCCATTGCCATCGGCGCCATGGTCGATGCCGCGATCGTCATGATCGAGAATGCGCACAAGCACATCGAGCGCCTGAAAGAGGGGCACTCCAACGCCGAACGCACCGAGGCCGTCATTGCCGCCTGCAAGGAAGTGGGGCCGGCGCTGTTCTTTTCGCTGCTGATCATCACCGTTTCCTTCCTCCCGGTATTCACGCTCGAAGCGCAGGAGGGCCGACTGTTTTCGCCGCTGGCCTATACCAAGACTTTTGCCATGGCCGGCGCCGCCATGCTGTCGGTGACGCTGGTACCGGTGCTGATGCTGTTCTTCATCCGTGGCAGGATCATGCCCGAGGCGAAGAACCCGGTGAACCGCGTGCTGATCTGGCTTTACCGGCCCATCATCGCCTGGGTCATGCGCTGGAAGCGGGCGACGATCTTCCTCGCCCTGGCGACGCTGGCCGTCAGCCTGTATCCGGCGTCGCGACTGGGCAGCGAATTCATGCCGACGCTCAACGAGGGCACATTGTTTTACATGCCGACCTCCCTGCCCGGCATGTCCATCACCAAGGCGGCCGAGCTGCTGCAGACACAGAACAAGATCATCAAGAGTTTCCCCGAAGTCGCCTCGGTGATCGGCAAGGCCGGCCGCGCCAACACCGCGACCGACCCGGCGCCAACCGAGATGTTCGAGACCGTGATCAACCTCAAGCCCGAGTCGGAATGGCGCGCGGGGATGAACATCGACAAACTGGTTGCCGAGCTGGACAAGGCCCTGCAGTTTCCCGGCGTGGCCAATTCATGGACCATGCCGATCAAGGCGCGCATCGACATGCTGTCGACCGGCATTCGCACGCCGATCGGGATCAAGGTCTTCGGCAAAAATCTCGACGAGATGGAGCGCCTGGCGCGCGAGATCGAGGCCGTGGTGAAGGAAGTGCCCGGCACTACCAGCGCCTATGCAGAGCGCATCACCGGCGGTTTTTACCTCGACATCGAGCCCGACCGCGCCGCCCTCGCTCGCCACGGCCTTTCGGTCGGCGAACTGCAGGACACCATAGGTACGGCGCTGGGCGGCGAGATGGTGACGACCACGGTCGAAGGGCGCGAGCGTTTCGGCGTCACCGTGCGCTACCCGCGCGAATTGCGCTCCGATCCGCAGGCCATCGCGCGCGAGGTGCTGGTTCCGGTGTATGGCGCAGGCATGGAGGCGAACACACCGCCCGCGATGGTGCCGCTGGGGCAGGTGGCGAAGATTTCCATCGTCAAGGGCGCGCCGGCCATTCGCACCGAGAACGCGCTGCTCTCGGCCTACATCTACGTTGACATTCGCGAGCGCGACATCGGTTCCTATGTCGCCGATGCGCGCAAGGCGGTCAATGCCAAAATCAGGTTCCCGCCGGGTTACTACATTGCCTGGAGCGGCCAGTTCGAATACATGGAGCGCGCCATCGAGAAGCTCAAGGTGGTCGTGCCGCTGACCCTGCTGATCATCTTCCTGCTGCTCTACCTGAACTTCCGGCGCATGACCGAGACGCTGATCGTGATGCTCTCGGTGCCCTTTGCGCTGGTCGGTGGTGTCTGGCTGATGTGGCTGTTGGGGTACAACCTGTCGGTAGCTGTTGCCGTGGGCTTCATCGCCTTGGCTGGCGTGGCCGCCGAGACCGGTGTGGTCATGCTGATCTACCTCGACCACGCCTGGGAAGCGGGGCAGGCGCGCTGCAAAGTAGAAAATCGCCGCGCCACGAGCGCCGACCTCTATGCCGCCGTGATGGAAGGTGCTGTGGAGCGGGTGCGGCCCAAATTGATGACCGTGGTGGCGATCATGGCGGGCCTCTTGCCGATCATGTGGAGCCACGGTGCGGGCTCGGAAGTCATGAGCCG
>CAMBRI010000191.1 GCA_945870205.1 Sulfuritalea hydrogenivorans sk43H
CCGGCCGACGTCGATGCCGCCGTGAAGCGCCTGGTCGACGAAGTCTGGAACAAGGGTGGCAGCCTGATGCTGGATACTGCCTTCGGCATTCCCGACGAGACGCCGGTGGAGAACGTGCGCGCCATGTTCGACTCGGCGCGCAAGTACGCCGGCTGAAGCCGATGCGCGTCGCCCGCGGCTTCGACATTCTGCGCGTGGTGGCGGACGCGCCACTGCGCGGCAAGCCATCGCCGGTGCGGGAACGCCTGCGGCAGAAGGCGCTGGCGGTGGCGCGCGAACCCGGCCTGGTCGACGCCGCCTACAGCTATTGCATCGTTCCGCTCGAAACCCCGGCGGCCGAATGGCTGCATGCCGGAGGCGAACGCTTGCATGCGCCATGGCTGCTGCCGGAATCGGGCGCGCTGACCGCCATCGCCTGCGCCGTATGCACGCTGGGCCCGGCCTTCGAGCAAAGGATCAGCGAACTGTTCGCCGCGCGCCAGGCATCGCTCGCGATGGCACTTGATGAACTGGGCAACGAACTCTTGTTTGCCGTCTCGCGCCGCGTCCAGGACCGCATGCTGGCCGATGCCAGCCGGCGCAAGCTGTGCATGGCGGGCGAACTGCGTCCCGGCGATCCGGGCCTGGCGCTCGACGCCCAGGGTGCCGTGCTGCGCCTGGCGCAGGCGGAGAACATAGGCGTCAGCCTTGGCAGCGGCGGTCTGATGCATCCCGTGAAGTCATGTTCGATGGTGATGGGCGTAGGCATCGATCTTCCTCCGGTCCAATGGTCCCGTTGCGACCAATGCCCGACGCGTGACAAATGCAGGGTAGTGGAGCGCGCCGCCACGGCTGCTCTCTGATGCCAAAATGACCTCGCCCCCAGCGCCTCACCGCCTGCACTTTCCCGAGCTCGATCGCGAGATCGAAGTGCAGGGCGACGAAACAATCTTTCACAGTGCGCGCCGCAATGGCCTGCGCATTGTCGGCGCCTGTGGCGGTCGCGGCACCTGCGGTACCTGCGTGGTGCGCGTGGTGGAGGGCCGTATCGACCATGTACATTCCGCCCCGCCCGAGAAGCTGGAGACCGATGCTGATCCGGCCACCAGCGACAAGCCGTCGCACGGTCGCAAGAAATGGCTGCGCGCCTGCCAGTTGCGGGTGCGCAGCGACTGTACCGTCGAGGTAGCGCCGCGATCCATGGCCACGGTGGTGCGCGCCGACGTGGATACCGGTGATGCCGGCGAACAGCTGCCGCTCGATCCTGCGGTAGTTAGCCACGACCTGAACTTGACCGCAGCCACGCTCAGCGACAATCGCTGCGATGCCGAAAGGATGTTGGACGCCATGAACATGCCCGGCCTGGGCATCGACATCGATGCCGCGCGGCAGCTTTCCACAGTCTTGCGCGAGAACGGCGATGGGGGTTTGGGCTGGGCAGTACGGGCCCATCGCCGCGATCGGGAACTGATCGATTTCGCGCCTGCAGGCAGCCGTAGCCTCGGTATCGCGGTTGACCTCGGCACCACCAATGTCGCCGCCTTCCTGATCGACCTGGAAAGCGGCGCCCAGCTAGCCAGCCTGGGCATCGAGAATCCCCAAACGGCCTGGGGCGCCGACCTTATCAGCCGCATCAACCACGCCATCGGCGGCCCGCGCGCGGCGGCAGATTTGCGTGAAGCCGCGGTGGCGGCCATCAACGGGCTGGCCCACGATCTGTGCCGCGCGGTCGGTAGCCACACCGAACGTATCGTCGACGCGGTGGTCTGCGGCAACACGGCGATGCATCACCTGCTGCTTGGATTGCCCGTGCGGCAGCTTGGCCGCGCGCCCTTCGTCGCGGCACTGCATGCGCCGATGGAGGTCAAGGCACGCGATCTCGGATTGAGTTTCTGTCCCGGCGCCAGGGTGCTTATGGCGCCCAATGTCGGCGGCTTTGTAGGCGGCGACCATGTGACGACGCTGCTGGCGACGGAAGACCGTTGGCGCGAGGAGGGCACCAGCCTGGTGATGGACATCGGTACCAATACTGAAATCTCGCTGATCCACCAAGGCAAGATCAGCTCGGCATCCTGCCCTTCCGGGCCGGCACTGGAAGGCGGCCACATCTCCTGCGGCATGCGCGCCGCCGACGGTGCCATTGAGCGGGTCAGAGTCGAGAACGGCCGTCTCGCCGTGGAAACCATCGGTGCTTGCGATGCCGTCGGCCTCTGCGGCTCCGGCGTGCTCGATGCCCTGTCGGCGTTGCGGCGGCTCGACATCATCAGCGCGCGCGGCCGGATCGCGGCCGGGCATCCGGACGTGGTCGAACACGATGGCGTGCGCGCCGCCGTGCTGGCGCCGGGTGTGATTTTTTCCCAGCACGACGTACGCGCCGTGCAACTGGCGAAGGCGGCGATCCGTACCGGTGTCGAACTGCTGCTGCGCGACCACGGCATCGACGAGCAGCGGATTGATCGCTTTATCATCGCCGGTGCCTTTGGCGCCTACATCGACATCGCCAGCGGTATCGACATCGGTCTCTTCCCCGATCTGCCCATAGGCCGTTTCGTACAAGTCGGCAATGCCGCCGGTCTCGGCGTGCGTCGCATGCTGAGCAGCGTCAAGGCCCGAACCCGCGCGGCCGAGATTGCCGGCGCTTGCCGCTACGTTGAACTATCCACGCGCAGCGAATTCCAGAAGACTTTTATGCACCACATCGGATTCCCAGCCGAATTACCCAGGAGACCCCAGTGACGGCAGTCAATAACTTCGCCCTGCGCATCATCGGCGAGCGCATCAACCCCGGCTTCAAGAGCACCCGCAGCCTGTTCGAAACCGAAGACCTCGCCGGCATTCAGGCCCTCGCGGTCAAACAGGCCGAGGCTGGCGCCGCCTATCAGAATGTCAACATCGGCGCCCGCGCCATGACCGATCCGGACTTCATGGCGCGAGTCATCGGAGCCATCCAGGAGGTCGTCAGCACGCCGCTGTCCTTCGATTTTCCGAGCAAGAAGGTGCAGGAAATCTGCCTCGCGTCCTACAGTCTGGAGCGCGCGGGTGGCGCCCTGCCTATCGTCAATTCCATCACGGAGCATCGCTGGGACTTGATGGAGCTTTATGGTCGATTCAAGTTCAAGGTCATCCTGATGGCCTCGGAACGCATGGAAGACGGCGTCGCCAAGGGCAACAAGACCGCGGAGCAGATCTACGGCACCGCCCGCCGCGCCGCATTACGGTTGAAGAACGACTACGGCATGGCGCTTGACGACATCTTTGTCGACATGTCGGTCTCCGCGATCATTGCCGACACGGAGGGACTCAACCGCGCCACGGTGGACGCGATCAGGCTGATAGGCGCCGATCCCGATCTGAAGGGCGCGCACATGATGGGTGGCCTCTCCAATATCGGCCAGCAACTGCCGCCCAAGGCCGCCGACGGCTCTGATCTCAAGCATTGCCTGGAGAATGCCTTCCTGACCCTCACCGTGCCGCACGGATTCGATACCGTGCTGGGCACCCCCTGGCGCGGCTATGCACCGTTGCCGGAGGAGCACCATGTCATGCAGGCCTACCGCAATTTCCTCGAACACAGCGGCAGCAACGCGCTGCGCGCAGTGCGCAAGTTCTACAAGGCCTGAATGATGAGCACCACGGAACTGGCCCTGGTGGTGGATGAGTGGTTCGATGGCGCGCTCCGCCGCTGCTCGATGGCAACGTTTTTCGTGCGCCAGGGTCGCATCGAGCAGATCATCCATGGCGATGCAGGGGCGGACTTCGCAGCCAGGGGCATTGCCGTGGAGCGTGGCGCCTTCCTCATGCCCGGGCTGGTCGATGCCCACGTCCACCTGTTTCTGAATGGCGCACCAACCGACGCGCCGACGCGATCCGCACACCTGAAGAAGCCGCTTGATGAACTGGTCGAGGCCGCGCGCTGCAGCGCGCGCCAGGCGCTGGCCTGCGGCGTCACCCTGGTGCGCGATGCCGGTGACCGGCACGGCATCAACCATCGCATCCGCGACGAGAGCCGTCGCGCCAGCACCGACTTTTGCCATGTCCGCTCCGGTGGACTGGGAGTGAAGCGGCCCAAGCGCTATGGCGCTTTCATGGCGCGCGACGTGGAGGACGATGCCGCGATCCGCGAGTCCGTCGCCGCGCTGGCACGTGACAGCGACGAGATCAAGCTGATCCTGACCGGCATCATCGACTTCGATGCAGGGGCCGTTATCGACGAACCGCAGTTCAACCTCGACGAGACCCGCCTGGTGGTCGACACCGCCCGAGTGAATGGCAGAACAAGCTTCGCCCATTGCAGCGGCGAAAAGGGCTTGCGGATCGCGGCACACGCCGGCGTCGGTTCGATTGAGCATGGCTTCTTCATGAACCGCGAGACGCTGGCCCTGATGCGCGACAAACAGATCGCCTGGACGCCGACCTTCTGCCCGGTACATTTTCAGTGGGCTCATCCCGAGGCCGCCGGCTGGTCGTCGAACACAGTGGGCAATCTGCGCCGCATCCTCGATGCCCATGCCAAACACCTGAAACTGGCGGACGAAATGGGCGTGCCTCTACTGGTAGGCACCGACGCCGGCAGCATGGGGGTAGAACACGGCTACGCGTTGTTCGACGAAATTGACCGCTATCTGGAAGCCGGGCTCACACTGGAGGCCACGCTGACCGCCGCGACCTCGGGCGCCCGCCGCCACTTCGGTAAGAGACATCCAGAACTCACGATCGGCGCCCCGTTCGATGCCGTTCTGCTTTCCGCATCTCCTTTCACGAAAATTGCTGCCCTGCGTGAACCGCTGAAAGTCTGGAAGGAAAGCACGTTGAGTGCAAGGATCGCCGGAGGGCCCGATGACGTGAATCAGCAAGAATGATGAAATGGATACCCGATCTGCGCGTCGAGAAAGTGCTGCCGCGCACCGGAGCCACGTAAGCAACTCAGCGAAACGTCGCCGATGTTAGCTACAGTGCAGAAGCCTGGCGTTCAATATTCGGGTTGTCAATACGGCCAACGGCAGGTCATGGCCGGGAGTTCTAGGTGGCGAGGGCCTACTGTGTAGATGCGGAACTCCAAGGGCAGCTATCCGGACTTGTCTTCTGCATGCGACAGGAGTGAGTCAGTAACGCCGTTTCGACTTTGACGCCCGGGCTGAAATCGGCAATGCAGCGTTAATCCGCCTGAAGGCTAAAGCCGCGCCGCAACCCGGAGATTTCAGCCGCTTTGCGTGGACAGTGAAATTCGCTGCAGGCGCCAAGCGCTTCATAGCGGTTGATCGCGGCATCAAGCATGTTGACGCCAAACAAGCGGATCAAGGTGGCATCAAATTCGTTGATGATCTCGCGCATTTCAAACTTTCCAATGTGGTTCATGTTCATGATTTCACTCGCTTGACAATACACATTCATCGTGAAAATGGAGCATGCATGGGGCATGCCAGTTCAGAGTACAGAAAAAATGCAACGACTTGGTATTGCGGTCGTTTGTCACACCCTGCATCAGGGCAATCGCATGTAGCTGGGAACGGTATCTCGTCCCCCTTCAAGGCTTACCCAGTTCCTCCCCCTTCAAGGGGGAGGTTAGGTGGGGGATGGGGTCGGAATCGCAGAAATCTTCACCCATCCCCACCCCAGCCCTCCCCTTGAAGAGGAGGGAGTCAGCGCTTCATGTGATTGCCCTGCATTCTTCATACGGCGTTGCGCTGCGGCTGCTTCTGCCTTGTATAACGGCACAAGCGGCAAGAACTTTCGCTCGCAGGAAGCGCATTGACCGGTTTCTGATCAATTACAATTTTCCACGGCCACACGAATTCTGCCGGTGGCGTCTTTGGGGGTTTGCCATGCGCTTTCCAGTCGTAGTGTCATTGATTTGCATTGCAGTGTCGGGCGCTGCCGGTGCCCAGACCATCGTGCCCAAGCTGACCGAAGACGGTCGCCGCGGTGAGATCGCGCGCATGATGAAGGAAAAATCCGCCGCCCAGTTCGATGCCGCCGATGCCAACAAGGACGGTCTACTCACGCGCACGGAGGTTGCCACGGTCTCCAATTACTTTGCCGAGAACTTCGACAAGCATGACACCAACAAGGATGGCTTCCTGAGTTGGGAAGAGTTTGTCGGGCACAATCGCTGGCCGAAATAAGGCACTGGCCCGCAATGTCGGGTCACGGCACTTTGCATGGAGCACCGTTCCGCTGCCAGCAGTGATCTCCGTCCCGCCAGCGTCGCTCCTTCACAGTTGCGGGCTAGCGGCTCGTAAAGAGTTCCGCGAATTGCTGGCGCAACCAGCGATTTCCCTTGTCATCATGAAAGCGTTCCTGCCAGCATTGCTTGACGTCGAAGGGCTTGATCGTGATCGGCAGCGGCAACAGCTTGACGTCGTTGTGCTGCGACAACTGGCTGCCAACGCTTTGCGGCACGATGGCTAGCATGTCCGTGGTGGCGACGATGCTCGCCAGCACCAGGAAGTTCTGCATGCGCAAGGTGATGCGCTGTTCCAGGCCGTGCTCGACCAGCGCGCGCTCGATGATGCCGTGACCCCATCCACCGGGCGTGACAATCGCATGGGATGCGGCGGCGAACTGGCGGGCCGTGATGCGTTCGCCGATGACCGGATGGCCCTTGCGCACGACGCAGACGTAGCGGTCGCGGAACAGCCGCTGCATGAAGAAGCCGGCGCCCAGGTCGGGCAGGTTGCCGATAGCCAGATCGACCTCTCCGTTGCGCAAGGCGTCCAGCGCCAACTCGGACGGCATGGGGAGGGTGCGGATGCGGACTCCGGGAGCGGTGCGGTGCAAGCGCTCCAGCAGTCGCGGCAGGAAGTAGGCTTCGCCGAGGTCCGTGAGATAAATCGCGAAACTGCGCTGCGCGGTAGCGGGGTCGAATTCCCGGCTGGCGCCAAGCGATACCCGAATGCTGGCCAGCGCCTGCCGGATCGGATCGGCGATAGTCTGGGCATAGGGTGTCGGCACCATGGCATTGGCGAGACGGACGAAGAGGCGGTCTCCCGTGGCCTGGCGCATGCGCGCCAGAGCGTTGCTTGCGGCCGGTTGCGACAGCTTGAGGCGGTCGGCGGCACGGCTGATCGAAGCTTCCGCGAGCACCGCGTCGAAGACCACCAGCAGGTTCAGGTCGAATTCAGAAGTATTCATGCTGTGAATGAACTGTATTGATTGTATTCGCTACAAGTAGATAGTGTTTTGCTCTAGAGTGCAAGTTGCGATGAAACCCTTGTCGCGACAGATCGGGATCACCGACGACAAAAGGAGGAGAACCATGCTCGAAGGCTGTGTGCCCTGGCCTGCCGATTTGGCAGACGCCTATCGTTCCAGCGGTTGGTGGGAAGGCCTCACCATCCCGGCGATGCTTGCCCGCCGTGCCGTCCGGCATCCGCGGAAGACGGCTCTGGTCAGTGGCGAATTGCGGCTGAGCTACGCCGATCTGGTCGAAGTCTCCGATCGCCTCGCCTGCCGCTTCATCGAGGCGGGAATCAGGCCCCTCGACCGGGTCGTCGTGCAATTGCCCAACGGGCCGGAGTTCGTCCATACCTACTTTGCCTTGACGCGCATCGGTGCTGTGCCCGTAATGGCGCTGCGCGCGCATCGGCACACCGAGATCCGCCATTTCATCCGGGCCTCCGGCGCTGTCGCCTATGTCATACCCGACCGCATCGGCAGCTTTGATTACCGCCTCATGGCGGCCGAGGTCGGCGCCGAATTTCCCGCCCTGCGTGCCGTGTTTGTTGCCGGCGAACCTGGCGTCGGGCAACTCGACCTGCGCCAGATGATGGAGGCGCCGATGGCTGAAGCAGCGGTGCGCGCGGTGCTGGCGTCGGTACCGCGGGATTCCGCCGAAGTGGCGACCATGCTGCTGTCGGGCGGCACGACGTCGCTGTCCAAGCTGATCCCGCGCACCCATGACGATTACGTGCTGAATGCCCGGCTTTGCGGCCGTGCCGGCGGCTTCAATGATGCCACGGTGTTCATGGCCATCCTGCCGCTCGGACACAACTACAACCTGGCTTCGCCCGGCATGCTGGGCACTTTCTACTACGG
>CAMBRI010000192.1 GCA_945870205.1 Sulfuritalea hydrogenivorans sk43H
GTGCTTGAGGTTTCTCACGACCGGATGAATGTCAATGGCGGCGCGATCGCCATGGGCCATCCGCTGGGCGCCACCGGCGCCATGATCCTCGGCACCCTGCTCGACGAGATGGAGCGGCGCAATGTCGCGACGGGCCTCGCGACGCTATGTGTTGGCGCAGGCATGGGCACTGCCACGATCATCGAAAGGGTTTGAAATGCTGAACTACTCCGTCGATGCAGAAGGCATCGCTACCGTCGAATTCGATTACCCGGAAAAGTCGCAGAACATCCTCAATGCCAAGTCGATGGGGGCCTATGCCGAGGCGATGCAGAAGGCACTCGCCGATCCGGCCGTGAAGGGGGTCGTGGTCGCGTCGGCGAAGAAGGATTTCATCGCCGGCGGCGACCTCGCCGAACTCGGCGCCGCCACCGACGCGGCGGCCTTCCATGCTGCGATCAGCGGGTGGCACAAGCTGATGCGCGGCATCGAACTCGGCGGCAAGCCGGTCGCGGCAGCCCTCAACGGCAGTGCGCTGGGCGGCGGCCTCGAAGTCGCGCTCGGCTGTCATTACCGCGTCGCCGCCGACAATCCGAAGGCACGTTTCGGCTTCCCCGAAGTCACGCTGGGCCTCCTGCCCGGCGCTGGCGGCACCCAGCGCACGCCGCGCCTGACCGGCATGCAGGCGGCGGCACCCCTGCTCATGGAAGGCAAGCGCATCAAGGCCGCGGAGGCGCAGAAGCTGGGCCTGATCCACGCCGTGGTGCCGGTCGGTGACGAGCGCAAGGCGGCCCGCGAGTGGGTGATGGCTGCCGTGGCTTCCGGTGCGAAACCGCTGCAGCCCTGGGACAGCAAAGGCTACAAGATTCCCGGCGGCGGCCCCAACACGCCGGGTGGCATGCAGATGCTGATGGCGGCCAACGCCATGCTGCGGGAGAAAACCTACGACAACTATCCGGCGCCGAAGCACATCCTGTCCTGCGTCTATGAGGGCCTGTCGACCAACCTCGATACCGGGTTGGCCATCGAGGCGCGCTATTTCACCCATCTGGTGATGTCGCCGGTGTCGAAGAACATGATCCGCAGCCTCTTCTTCGGCATGCAGGAGGCCAACAAGCTGGCGTCGCGCCCCGTTGGCGTGCCGATTCAGAAATACACGAAGATTGGCATGCTCGGCGCCGGCATGATGGGCGCCGGCATTGCCATGTCTACCGCCACGGCCGGCATCGACATCGTGCTGCTCGACACCACGCAGGAAGCGGCGGAGAAGGGCAAGGACTACGCGGCGAAGCAGTGGAGCAAGCAGATCGCCAGGGGGCGCATGACCCAGGAAGCGGCGGAAGCCTTGCTCGCGCGCATCCATCCGACCGCAGACTACGCCGACCTCGCCGGTTGCGAGCTGGTGATCGAGGCTGTGTTCGAGAAGCGCGAGATCAAGGCCGAGGTGACGAAGCAGGCCGAAGCCGTGATCGGCCCCGATGCGATCTTCGCCTCCAACACCTCGACCCTGCCGATCACCGGCCTCGCCGAAGCCTCGGTGCGACCCGCCAGCTTCATCGGCCTGCATTTCTTCTCGCCAGCGGAAAAGATGCCGCTGGTGGAGATCATCGTCGGCAAGGCCACCAGCGACGCCACGTTGGCGCGCGCCATGGACTACGTGCGCGCCATCGGCAAGACGCCCATCGTGGTCAATGATGCGCGCGGCTTCTACACCAGTCGCGTGTTCGGCACCTATGTATCGGAAGGCATGGCCCTGCTCGAAGAAGGCGTGCCGCAAGCGCTGATCGACAAGGCCGGGCTGATGGCCGGCATGCCGGTCGGACCGCTGGCGCTGGCCGACGAGGTCTCGATCGAACTGGTGCACAAGATCGCGCAGCAGACCCGTGCCGATCTCGGTGCCGCCTATGTCGAGCGCGCGGCGGACCGCGTCGCGGCGAAGATGGTGGCGGACTTGGGCCGGCTCGGACGCAAGTCGGGCGCCGGCTTCTACGACTATCCCGCCGAGGCGCCCAAGCACCTGTGGCCGGGCCTGGCCGAACAATTCCCACCCAAGGCCGAGCACCCTGCGCTGGAAGAAATCATCGAACGCCTGATCCTGGTGCAATCCGTCGAAACCGCGCGCTGCCTCGAAGAGAAGGTGCTGCGCGCGCCGATCGATGCCGATGTCGGCGCCATTCTCGGCTGGGGCTACCCGCCCTTCCGCGGCGGGCCGATCGGCTGGCTGAATACACTGGGCCTGGCGGCAGCGGTCGCGGCGCTGGATCGCCTCGCCGCGCAACACGGCCCGCGCTTCGCCGCACCGAATATGCTGCGCGATATGGCGGCACGAGGGGAGCGTTTCTACACCTGATCTTCTGTATTAAAGAAATAAGCCAATTTCTTTGATAAGCTCCCGGCTAATTAAAGCTGAATTGAACAGGGAGCTTGTCAGATGCACCGGGGAGCAAGCGGCTGTTACCAAGTCACTACCACCGTCGGAGAATCGGTGCGCGCCTTTGTGCCCCACCCCTTGCCCCCCGAACCGCCTCTCGATCTGACCGGCACCCGCCAGCGCTTGCTGGAACAAGCCCTTCTGGCCTGCGGGCGCCTGGATGGTGTTTCCGCCCTGTTGCCCGACCCGGACCTGTTTCTTTACGGCTATGTGCGTCGCGAGGCTGTGCTGTCCTCGCAGATCGAGGGCACGCAGTCGTCGTTGTCCGACCTACTGCTGTTCGAACTCGACGAAGCGCCCGGTGCGCCCTTTGACGATGTCGTCGAAATTTCCAACTACGTGGCTGCCATGGACCACGCCTTGGCGCGGCTGCGCGAAGGCTTCCCGCTGTCAAACCGCCTGCTGCGCGAGAGCCATGCCAAGCTTCTCGCACGCGGTCGTGGCGCGGACAAACTGCCTGGCGAATTTCGCCGTACGCAGAACTGGATCGGCGGTACGCGGCCGGGCAATGCGCGCTATGTGCCGCCGCCGCCCGTGCTGGTCGAAGATTGCATGGCGGCCCTGGAGCGCTTCATCCACGACACGCAGACGCCGTTGCCCGATCTGGTAAAGGCGGCGGTCGCCCACGTCCAGTTCGAAACCATCCACCCCTTCCTCGACGGCAACGGTCGGGTGGGCCGGCTGCTGATCGCCTTGATGCTGCATGAGTCGGGACTCCTGCGCCAGCCCCTGTTGTACCTGAGCCTCTATTTCAAGCAGCACCGGGATGAGTACTACCGCCTGCTCGACGCCGTTCGCCGCGAGGGCGACTGGGAAGCCTGGCTCGATTTCTTCCTTGAGGGCGTGGTGCAGACTGCCGGAGCGGCTGTGGATACCGCGCACCGGCTGTTGGCCATGTTCCGCGATGACGAGCGCCGGATTGCCGCGCTGGGGCGCAGTGCTGCCAGTGTGCTCAAGGTGTATGCCGTTTTTCGCGCACGGCCGGTCGCCGGCATCAACGACATCGCCGTACGCGCCGCCGTAAGCTTCCCAACGGCATCGCGTGCCGTCGAAGCCCTGGTCAGTGCCGGCATTGCGCGCGAGCTGACTGGTGGCAGGCGCAACCGGATATTCGCTTACGACCACTATCTCGCCATGCTCAATGAAGGAACGGAGCCCTTGTGAGTGCGTGGGGCAGAAGCTTCCGTGGTGCAGTTCGGTGGTGGACGGGTAACCGCTATGAGCGCGCTGCTTGCTCCAGGCCAATCGCATCCCAAAGAAAAGCATATGAAATCTCGCGGCGACCCTGCTGTGCGGCCTGTTCCCTTTCGCCCTCTTCATAACTCCTGAGCAAGCCCTTCACGCGCTCGAGCCCGGCCGGGGTCTTGATCGCCTGACGCGGAGTTTTGTCGTCCAGGGCCTGTATCGGTTCGTCGCTCCAGTTGGCGTAGGAGCGAAGCAGTACTTTTTCGATGGTTTCGGCCAGCACTTCGGGCGGCAGGTTCGGGGCCACGCATGGGGTGGGCGCGGTCTTGCCGGCCGCGATGTTCCGAATGATGCCCTTGGGGTCGGACAGCACCCGGCCCGCGAATTCGACCGACGCGCCTGCCAGTGTCTCGAACCACGGCCGACCCTGATCGGCGAATTGTTGCGTCTTGTAGAAGACCTCGATCCGGTCTGCGTTCTTGCCGTGGTTGATCGAAATCGACTCGCGTATCAAACCATCATCGCAGTCCAGCAGGCGCGCCCAGCCGGAGGAGCGATCGCCTTCGATGTCGTCCTGCGCAGCCAGAGTGGTAACCAGGGCATCCCAGTTCGTTACGCGGTAGTGGTCGGTGATCAGCAGGATCGAATCGCCCGAATGGGAATCGATGATCGTCGGCATGGGCAGCGGCCGCGCGTACAGCGCGATCCAGTTGCGGCGAATAATCTGGCTCAGCACCCGGGGCAGATCATCGACGCTCGCGGCGGATTCATCCACCGCCGCGCGCAACTCCGCCAGAACGCTGACACTCATCAGGCGTGAGAACGGATAGGCCGCCCCTGATATTTCCAGATGGCCGTCAACTTCCATGACCCGCACGCCCATCAGGTTGCCGATCCGGGTATGCGCGCTGCCCGACTTTTCATGCACCATCTGCGGCGCCGCCTCGGTGTCCAGTGCATCGCACAAGCGCATGCCGACACCGGGCAGGACCTCGGTGATGTCGTAGAGCCGCAGTGGCTGGCGACTCAATTGCTCGATCCAGCGCCGCTGGCCCGGCCCGAATGCCGGGCCGCCCGGCCCCATCAGGAGTTCCGACACCTTGCGCTGGACGCCCTTGACGGCAATGCTGCCCTCGGCCAGCAGCCATTCCATCGCATTGATCTGCAGCCCGTGCCAGTCCTCGTCGTCGATCTCTTGCAGCGCCATCTGTTCTGCGTTGTCCAGATCATCGTTGAGCATGTTCTGGACGGCGGTCTTCACCGCCTTGCCGTGGCGGCTGGTCAGCCATTCGATCGCTCGGCCGACGCCACCGTCCTTGCTTGCCGCGGCCGCGGCCTCGTTGCTTTCCTTGCCGCAGCACTTCTTGAACTTCTTGCCGGAACCGCAGGGGCAGGGATCGTTGCGGCCAACCTTGGGCAGCTGGTGGACCGTCGTGCCAGCACTATGCGGGGCTTGCGCCGGCCAGCCCGAAACCGCATTGCTGCGGGCATGGCGCTGCTTGGGGGCGTCGTAGCAGATCCAGCTTGTGATCTCCTTCAGGGAATCGCGGATATAGCGGTTTTCCTGATTTTTCGCTGCTGCGGCGATGCAGTCCGCCACGGGCATGGCGGCCGCTTTTTCGAACCACTTGAGACCCGAGACCGTTGAATCGATCAGGCCCTCGTCGAACCAGTCGCGAATTCTTTCCAGCAGCGGCGCCGGGCCAAGGTCACAGGTGGCATCGACCGCCCAGGTCAGGAATTCGTCTAACTCAGTGTCGTCACCGGGTTCGACACGACGCATGACGTCCGCCTCCCGCTGGGCCAAGGCGCCGATATAGGCCAGCACCGCGTCGCGATCGTCCTCCGCTTCGACGACACGCACTGACATCGCGCGCAGTGCCGCATAGCGACACCACAGGTCGGCGGCGCTGTCCTCGGCCAGCGCCTTGAGGGGCGCGAGGTCGCCATCGCACATCGAGGCCAGCAGGCGCCCAAGTCCGGTGCCAGCGTCGTCGCCAAACAGGTCTTGAGCACGCTCGGCATTGCAGTGACTGGCCCGCACCAGCGGCCGGTAAGCCCGCGCATCGCGCTTTTCGGCCGCCAGATACACGGCAAAGGAGAACAGGCCGTCCCACTCCCAGTCGATCTTGTCCTTCACGGTCGAGCCGCCGTCGGCAACGCGTTCGATTTCGGCTATGAAATGCGGCGCCAGTTCGTCCCAGCGCGCACGGGCTTCTTCAGCGGCGGCAAGGGGGAAGGGGTGCGCCATGCGCGAGAGGGCGGTGCGTATGTCTTGCCAGTCCATGTGATGTCCTATCTGTCTTGCATGTAGCGTACGAACAGCACGGGATGTGCCTCGCGCAATTTTCTGCGGTTCGCGACCAGCTCGCCATGTCGCCCCTGACGCTCCAGCGCGAGCAAACCCAGCACGATGCGAGCGCAACTTTCCGGCGGCGTATGCGCGCCCTCCTGCGCAAGTCGCAGGCCCGCCGCCAGGCGGCGGTCGGAGACCAACGCCCAGGCCGGAAACCAGACGAAGTCGTCCGCCGCGCCTTCGCCTTCGAACTCGGCATCGAAGTCGCGCACGAGGCTGTCGAGCTCGGACAGTTCCAGTCGTGGCGCCATCGCCAAGGCGCGGTGCGGCGCCATCCAGGCCAACTCGGCCAGCAGCGGCCAGATCGCATCAAAGCCAGCGAGCCGGCTTTGCGCTTCGATCATCCACGCCAGGGGTGCGGGCTGCCGCCGCCATGACGCAATGCGTTCGATGCTGGCGACAGCCTCCGCCCAGCGTCCGGCGCGCAGCAGTAAAGGTGCCGCGTGCAATTCCTCGTTATCGGAATCAAAGGGGTCATGGGCGATGGCCGCCGCCAGTTCTGCCCATAGCGGCGCCAGCCACGCATGCGCTGATTTACCGAACACCTCCTGCGCCGCGGTCGCCACGGTGCCCGCGGTCTCCTGCAGCAGCGCAACGGCGGCTTCGCGTGCCAGCGGGGTTGAAATCGAGAACCGCAATTTCTCGCAGAGCGCGCCGAACGCCGGCAACAATGGGTCGGCGGGGTATTCGTTACTCAGTGCCGCTAGCGCTACTGCACACGCATCGGCGTCGCGCAGGCGCAAGGCATCGACGGTCGCGTTGCGCAAGACAATGTCGCGGCTGTGCTCGAAGATGTCGAGTTGCATGGGTGGGATCGGAACGGGGGGTTAGCGCGGCGATTCGATTATGCCATTCCCTGGCCGATGGTCGGCCGAGGCAAGGGCGTCGCCTGCCGACAAGACGCCGAATTCAATCGGCTTGATGCATAATCCGAGAAGACTCGCAAAGAGCAAAAAAACAGCAATTTTCCCCGGAGGAGAAATCGGGTGTTGCAGTTCCTGCAATTGATCGTCAGCGGGGCCGCCATCGGTTGCATCTACGCCTTGCTCGCGCTCGGCTTCGTGCTGATCTACAAGGCGACCGAAACCGTCAATTTCGCCCAGGGCGATTTGATGATGGTGGGCGGCTTCATCGGGCTGGCGGCCATGACCCTGATCGGCCTGCCCTTCTGGCTGGCATTCCTGGCCACCATAGCCGCCATGGCGCTGGTCGGCATGGGTGTCGAACGCCTGGTGCTGCGTCCCCTGCTCGGGCAGCCGGCGTTTACCGTGGTGATGATGACCATCGGCATCGGCTATCTGGCGCGCGGACTGGTGACCATGATTCCTTACTGGGGCACCGAGACGCACACGCTACCGGTGCCCTACAAGGACGAAGTGATCTGGCTCGGCGGCACGAGCGGCCCGGGCGGCAGCAACGTTGGCGGCCTGGTGATGTCGGTCGAGCACCTGGTGATAATTATGGCAACAGTGGCGCTGGTCGCCTTGCTGTATGTCTTCTTTCGCTACACCAGACTCGGCATCGCCATGCAGGCCACCTCGCAGAACCAGTTGGCGGCTTTCTACATGGGCATTCCGGTGCGCCGCGTGAACATGCTGATCTGGGGCCTGTCGGCGGCCATCTGCGGCGTCGCAGGCCTGCTGCTGGCGCCAATCACATTTGTTCATGCCAACATGGGTTTCGTCGGCCTCAAGGCTTTTCCGGCGGCCGTGGTCGGCGGCTTCGGCAGCATTCCGGGCGCACTGGTGGGCGGTCTGGTGATAGGCATCGTCGAGTCGCTTTCCGGCTTCTACCTGCCGGAAGGTTTCAAGGACATCGCGGCCTATGTCGTCGTACTGGTGATGCTGGTGGTCAAGCCCAATGGCCTTTTCGGCGACAACCTGACCAAGAAAGTCTGAACCGCGATGCACTTCATTTTCAAGACCCGCTACGAGCAGGACATCGCGCTGTTCAAGCATGGCGGCCAGACCTTCTGGTATGCCGTGCTGGCACTCGCGCTGGTGGCGGCGCCCTGGGTGCTGAGCGAATACACGCTGTCTCAGGTCACCTTCAT
>CAMBRI010000193.1 GCA_945870205.1 Sulfuritalea hydrogenivorans sk43H
CCTACGGCTGGCTCGAAGGCTACGACCTGGGATGGACCCCCAACACCACCGATGCCCAGGGCCGCCGCTACTGTTACGGCCGCCAACCCGAAATGGTGCAATGGAATTTGCTGCGACTGGCGGGCGCCCTGTCGCCGCTGATTCCGGACCGTGCCGATCTTGAAACCGGCATCGCCACATTCGGCCGAACCTATGGCGAATGCTCGCGGCGCAATATGGCGGACAAACTGGGTCTTCTCGATTTCGCTGAAGACGACGATGCGCTGGTCGAGGACCTGGTCGAAGCGCTACATGGCGCCGAGACCGACATGACGCTTTTTTTCCGTCACCTGGCCGACCTGCCGACCGATGCGACTGACGACAGCGCTCTGATCGCTCCGCTGCGTCCGGCCTTCTACGACGACAGCGACGGCGGCCACCTGCTGGCCTGGCTGCGCCGCTACTTAGAGCGCCTGCGCCGGGACAACCAGTCAACTGTCGTGCGCCGGGAACGGATGAATCTGACCAATCCGAAATACGTGGCGCGCAACTATCTGGCCCAACTCGCCATCGATGCGCTCGCCGCAGGCGATGCATCGGTCATCAAGCGCCTGATGGAAGTCCTTGAACGCCCTTACGACGAACAGCCGGAGCAGGCGGATCTTGCCGCGCGCCGTCCGGAGTGGGCGCGCCACAAGGCCGGCTGTTCGGCGCTCTCTTGCAGTTCCTGAGTCGCTTGTGGGAGATTGCATCACACTGCCCGTAAACGGCAAAAAGCCCGTTTCGAACATTCCGGAACAGGCTTTCTGCTGCCGCTTTAGCTGGATTTGTAATGCGCCCGCAAAGTCAAACTCAAATCGGCGCTGCCCATCAGGGCTAGAGTCAATAAGACTCTTGATCGAACGGTGAAGCAGTGGATTTCGAGTAATTGTTCAGCGCTAAGTTCCTCCGAAAATGCCCTCGAGTCGAACGCAGATTCACTCTATGCCTCGGCGCGCGCAATGTCAAATCAAGATCGCGCTTTTCCCAATTGATCGCCGGCGCCCTGCCCTGATTGGGAGTAGCATCTGCCGCAATCCGCCGGCATCCGGAATCAGTGACGGGTCGTTGACCATGCCGCTTTTCGGACCCTGCCGACCCGCTTCGGGACGCGCCCAACACACATCATCAGGAGAACTCAAATGGCCAAGGGACAAATGCGCAGCAATCGGGAAACGAAAAAACCCAAGAAAGACAATACCAAACCCGCAGCACCGGCCCTGCCCTTTGGTGGCGCGCAGGGAAAGTCGTCGATTCCGACGCCGGTCAAGAAGTAGGCCGACCCGGTCCAGGACCCGGCATCTTCCCGGAAAGACGTTCGGTCACGGCAGCAGCGACTGGCACAGATCGTGGATTGCCCTCGCGGTAACGAAGTTCTTGTCCAGGTAGGGGTTGTATTCGACGATTTCCAGCGCCATCAGCTTTTCGTCGCCATGAACCTGGCGCAGCGCATCGATCAACTCGGCACACAACAGTCCGCCCGGAGCGGGGCTGCCGACACCGGGTTCTTCGGCAGGATCGAGGGCGTCCAGATCGATGCTGATGCCATAGCCGCGGGTGTGCCGACCCACCAGTGCCCGCGCCTCGGCAAAGACTTCCGGCAAGCCACGTCGCCGTACCTCGTCCATCAGGTAAACGCGGACCCCCAGTTTCTCCAGCAGGGCCGCCTCCTCCGATTCGAAGCTGCGCACGCCGATCAGGCAGACGTCTTCCGCCATGAGTTTCGGGCCGGCGCCGCAGATCGAGGTCAGGCGCGGGTCGCCAAGGCCCAGCAGGCAGGCCAGCGGCATGCCGTGAATATTGCGGCTGGGGCTGGTGCCAAAAGTGTGGCTATCCATGTGGGCATCGATCCAGATCAGGCCCAGGCGCCGCCCTGAGCCGATCGCACGCTTGACGCCCGACCAGGTGCCGATAGCACAGGAGTGGTCGCCGCCGATGACAAGCGGAAACTCGCGGCGGCTCAGGTGGCTGCCGATGCGATCAGCCAGTTGGCTTGCAATATTCTCCACGGCAGCCAACGCGTCGGCTGGATCGAGATCCCCGATCCGGATCGCCTCGTCCCATCGAAAGCGCTTGCCGGCGCTTTCCAGGTCGCTCAGAAAACGCAGTGCCCGCAACACTTCGGGGCCGTCCTGGCAGGCAGGATCGCCAGCCCCGTAGCCGCTGGCAACGCCCACTACAACTGTGCTTCGTGCGTCCAATTTCCCCGACCTCATCAGGCAATCCTCAAACTGTAGTCTAATGTGGCGCCGCTTTGCCCACGCCCCATGGCCCTTAAATCCACCATCTTCAAAGTCGAACTCCAGATTGCCGACCTGGACCGCAACTACTACCAGAACCACGCCCTGACGGTCGCCCGGCACCCATCGGAAACCGACGAACGCATGATGGTGCGGGTGCTGGCCTTTGCCATGCATGCCGATCCGGCCCTGGTGTTCGGCAAGGGCTTGTCGTCCGAAGACGAGCCGGACCTGTGGCGCAAGGATCTGACCGGCGCGATCGAGCTATGGCTGGAAGTGGGCCTGCCCGACGAGAAGCGCGTCCGCCGCGCCTGCGGACGAGCCCGTCAGGTCGTGGTCGTGACTTACGGCGGCCGCGTTGCCGACATGTGGTGGCAACAGAACCAGGCCGCATTTCTGCGCCAGGACAACCTGACCATCATCAATCTGCCGGCGGAACAATCGCGGGCGCTGGCCGCCCTGGCCGAGCGCGGCATGCAGTTGCAATGCACGCTGCAGGAAGCCGAACTCTGGCTCATCGTCGATGGCGAGAACACCCAAATCGTGCCTGAATTTCGCCTGACGCCACCCGTCCGCAAGCCCTGACTCCCCGCGCTGCGGCATGAACGGCCACAGCGAAGCCGGCCCGAAGTAATGACTTCAGCATGGGCAGGCCCATGTTGCCGACGCCAATGACGCCGATTGACTTCATGCTGCCGATGCCTCCTGCCTGCGCCGCACCGCTTGCAGGCCGGCTTCCAGCCCGCCAGCTTCAATCTGCACTGGCACCCCCAGCATCAGGTTCAACGGCAGTCCGAAATCTTCCACCGTCCATCCTGCCGAGTCTCGGCAGCGTCCGTCAGCGGCAGAAGCCCGTGCCTGCAGGCGCTCGCGCAGCGGCCTCAGGTCATCGGCATAGCCGATCACCGGCTTGCCCAGCGCCAGCGCATAGCCGATCTCCACGCAGGTTCCTGAATCCGGCTCCGCGCCGCGAAACGGGTTGAGGTTGGCCAGTACCAGATCAGCCTCGCCCAGCAGCCTGAGGTTGTTCTCGTAGATGCCGACGGCCGTGCCGGCACCACCATCCAGCGGAATCAGGGCCTCGTGGCCTGCCTCGCGACACAGGGCGCTAACCCTTGCCGCCCAAGCGGGGGCGTCCGGCCGAAACACGTCGGGACCGGCAACATAAATCTTCAAACGGCGACTTTCATTCCGGCGTCAACTCATTTCATCCTGCCCGAGCAGCATCAGTTCCTGGATGCCTTTCGGGGTGCCCGGCAGTTGTGCGATGTGCACCGCCGTTAGGCCATCCAGCCTGGCCACCCGAATGTCGGCGCCGACCGCCAGCAGCAATTCCACCGGCCCGGCCTGGCCATGGAGAATCGCCGTGATCAGCGGCGTGTTGCCGTCCTCGTCCTGCGGATCGATCTCGCAGCCGGCACTGACCAGCGTCGCCGCGATGCTGGCATGACCACCCGCAGCGGCCGCATGCAGCGGGCGTTCGCGCCGCGGGCCGAGCACTTCCAGATGGCTACCCGCCTCGGCCATCATGTGCACGGCGGCGACACAACCCAGCTTGGCGGCCACATACAGGGGCGGCCCACCTTCGCGGGCGAGCAGCGCTTCGGTCAGGCTGGCATTGACCCAGTCGGTGGGTGTGAGGTCGGTGAGTGGCATGGATCAGGCCAGATGTGTGGCGAGAAAGGCCAGCATCCGCTCCCATGCCAGGCTGGCGCCGGCGGCATCGTAGACATCGCCCCGGCGCTCGTTGAAAAAGGCATGGTCGGCATCATAGCGATACAGTTCCGGAACCGCGCCCCTGGCACGCATGGCGGCCTCGAGCGCATCGACGGCGGCCGGTGTGCACCAGTCGTCCTTGCTGGCGAAATGACCCTGAAACGGAATTCGGATGTCGGCCGGATCGGCAAACTCCCGCGGCGGTATGCCGTAGAAGCACACAGCGGCCGCGAGATTGGGCACATGCACGGCGGCGGCGATGGTCAATGCACCGCCCATGCAGAAACCCATGGCGGCGACTTTGCCGCCCCCCAGCCCAGCCAGGTGATCGACGGCGCCGCGAATGTCCTGGTGCGTCGCTCCGGGAAAATCGAGGCCGTTCATCAAATGGCTGGCTTCATCGGGCTGCTGCGTCACGCGCCCCTTGAATAGATCGGGCGCCAGCGCGTTGTATCCGGCGCGAGCAAAGCGATCGGCGACGCCGCAGATCTGGTCATTGAGTCCCCACCATTCCTGGATCACCACCACCCCCGGCAGCCCTTGCCCGGCGCCGGCGAGATAGCCGCGGCAGGAGCTGCCATCCGGTCGGCCGAATTCGATCATTTGTCCCATGCCTGCCTCCTCAAGTGCTCAAGAGATGCGAATGTACCGGAATTCTGCGGTCATCGATGCAGCAAAGCCTCTCGTATAATGCCTTCCTTCCCGTACGCCCTTCCCCAAGCCGTGAATCCTGATCTATTGCGCCTGCAGCCCTATCCCTTCGAAAAGCTGCGCCACCTGTTTGCCGGCGTGGTGCCGGCGCCGGCCCTGGCCGCGATCAAGCTGTCGATCGGCGAACCGCAGCACGAAACACCTCCCTTCATCAAGAAGGCCCTGGCAGACAATCTCGCCGGCCTTGCCAACTATCCGACCACGCAGGGTACCGATGCCTTGCGGCAGGCCATCGCCGGCTGGATCGCCCGCCGTTACGGTGTGGCAAGCCCCGATCCGATGACCCAGGTGATACCGGTCAATGGCTCGCGCGAAGCGCTGTTCGCCTTTGCCCAGACCGTTATCGAACGCAATGCTCGTGCCAAAGTGGTCTGCCCCAACCCTTTCTATCAAATCTACGAAGGCGCCGCCCTGCTCGCCGGCGCCGAGCCCGTTTACCTCAATACCCTGCCGCACAATGATTTCGAAATGGATTGGGCCTCCTTGCCCGACAGCACCTGGCGCGACGTGCAACTGGTCTATGTCTGCACCCCCGCCAACCCGACCGGCAAGGTGATGAAGCTCGCGGCATGGAAAGCCCTGTTCGAACTGTCCGACCGCTACGGCTTTGTCATTGCGTCTGACGAATGCTATTCGGAGATCTATTGCGACGAAGCCAAACCGCCGCTGGGCGGACTCACCGCCGCCGCGCAACTCGGACGCACCGATTACAGTAATCTGGTGATCTTCTCCAGCCTCTCCAAGCGCTCCAACGTGCCCGGCTTGCGCTCGGGTTTCGTGGCCGGCGACGCGGCCATCCTGAAGAACTTCCTGCTCTATCGCACCTACCACGGCAGCGCCATGAATCCGGCGGTGCAGGCGGCGAGCATTGCCGCCTGGAACGATGAGGCCCACGTCCGCGACAACCGCCGCATGTATGCCGAAAAATTCCATGAAGTAACACCGCTGGTTGCCCGCCATCTCGATTGCCGCGTGCCGGATGCCGGCTTCTACCTCTGGGCGAAAACACCGATCCCCGATACCGACTTCGCCCGCGAACTGCTGCGCCAGAAAAATGTGGTGGTGCTGCCCGGAAGCTACCTCGCGCGCGAGTCGGGTGGCATCAATCCGGGCGCCAACTTCATCCGTATTGCCCTAGTCGCCACGCACGAGGAATGCCTCGACGCCGCACGCCGCATCAACGATTTCTGTCTATCTCTTTGAAGGAAGCCGCCATGAACGAACTCCAGCAGATCATTGAAGAAGCCTGGGAAGGCCGCGCCAGTCTCAGCCCCGGCGCCGCGCCGGCGCGTTTCGGCGATGCCGTGGCGCATGTGCTGGGCGAACTCGACTCGGGCGCCCTGCGCGTCGCCGAGAAGATCGACGGCCAATGGACCACGCACCAGTGGATCAAGAAGGCCGTGCTGCTCTCCTTCCGCCTCGAGGACAACGCGCTGATGGATGGCGGCCCGATGCGCTACTTCGACAAGGTGCCGAACAAATTTGCCCACTTTGCCGCGCACGACTTCCAGAACGGCGGCTATCGCGTGGTGCCGCCAGCAGTCGCGCGGCGCGGCAGCTTCATCGGCAAGAACGTCGTGCTGATGCCCAGCTTCGTCAACATCGGCGCCTACGTCGATGAGGGCACCATGGTCGACGCCTGGGCCACGGTCGGCTCCTGCGCGCAGATCGGCAAGAACGTGCACCTGTCCGGCGGCGTCGGCATCGGCGGCGTGCTCGAACCGCTGCAGGCCAACCCGACCATCATCGGCGACAACTGCTTTGTCGGCGCCCGTTCGGAAGTCGTCGAAGGCGTCATCGTCGAAGACAACTGCGTGATTTCCATGGGCGTGTATATTGGCCAGAGCACCAAGATCTATGACCGCGCCACGGGCGAAGTGATCTACGGCCGCATTCCGGAAGGCTCGGTCGTGGTAAGCGGCAACCTGCCCTCGGCCGACGGCAAGTACAGCCTGTATTGCGCCGTCATCGTCAAGCGGGTGGATGCCCAGACCCGGGCCAAGACCGCCATCAACGAACTGCTGCGCGACTGAGTTTTCGAGACCGAGGGCAAAGGAGAAAATATATGGGCACGATGCAGAGACTGTTCCAGCTGATGGCGGACAAAAAGGCCTCGGATCTGTTCGTCTCCGTCGGAGCTCCGATCCACATCAAGCTCAACGGAAATTCCGTGCCGGTAAATCAGACCATGATGGATGCGGCAACCATCATGAGCCTGTTTGGCGAAGTCCTGACCGAAAAGCAGATGAACGAGTTTCTCGAAGAACTGGAGTTCAACGGCGCCTACAACATGCCCGGCACCGGCAATTTCCGCCTCTCCTGCTTCCGCCAGAAGGGTTCGCCGGCCATGGTCGTGCGCTACATCCCGAGCGACATCCCGGATTTCGACACGCTGGATCTCCCGGAAGTGCTCAAGGAGGTCATCATGGAGAAGCGCGGCCTGATCCTGATGGTGGGTGCCACCGGATCGGGCAAGTCGACCACGTTGACCTCGATGATCGATTACCGCAATGCGCGCAAATCGGGCCACATCCTGACGCTGGAAGACCCGGTCGAGTTCATCTTCCAGAACAAGAAATCCATCGTCAATCAGCGCGAGGTCGGTTCCGACACCAAGGCCTTTCACATCGCCCTGAAGAACGCCCTGCGCCAGGCGCCCGATGTCATTTTCATCGGCGAGGTTCGCGACAAGGACACCATGAGCCAGGCGATCGCCTACGCCCAGTCGGGCCACCTGTGCATGGCCACGCTGCACGCCAACAACAGCTACCACGCGATGAGCCGCATCATCAGCTTCTACCCGCTGGAGAACCGGCCATCCCTGCTCGCCGACCTCGCCGTAACCCTGAAGTGCGTGATTTCGCAGCGCCTGGTCAAGAAGCCCGACGGTGGTCGCGCGCCAGCCGTGGAAGTGTTGCTCAACTCACGCTACATCGCCGAACTGATCGACAAGGGAGATCTCAACGAGATCAAGGACGCCATGGAAAAAAGCATGGTGCCCGGCAGCCAGACCTTCGAGCAATGCCTGTTCACGCTATACAAACGGGGCATCATCACACTCGAAGAGGCGCTCAACAACGCCGACTCGGCCAACAACCTGCAGCAGGTCATCAACAACGCCGCGTCACCCGCGGCGGAAACGAAAGCTGCCCCGGACCCGGCCAAAGCGGGCGCAGCCCCCGACTACACCAAGTCCGT
>CAMBRI010000194.1 GCA_945870205.1 Sulfuritalea hydrogenivorans sk43H
GGCGTCGAGACGCTGCCGGGCACCGCGCTGGCGGAATCGGCCCGGCTCGGGCAATTGGTCGAGGAAGTGTTGCTGACGCATCCCGAAGTGGTCGCCACGGCGCGGCGTACCGGACGCTCGCCGCTCGATCCGCATGCGCTCGATGTGCACCAATCGGAACTCGAAGTCAGTTTGAAGATGGGGGCGCGCAGCAAGGAGCAATTCCTTGGCGCCCTGCGCGAGGATTTCGCCAAGCTGCCCGGCGTCCAGGTCGTCGTCGGCCAGCCGATCTCGCACCGTATCGATCACATGCTGTCGGGTAGCCGGGCCAATATTGCCGTCAAGATATTCGGCAACGATCTGGCCGAGTTGCGCAGGCTGGCGCAGCAGGTCAAGGGCGTGATGGAGAAGGTCGAGGGGGCGGTCGATGTCCAGCCCGAACAGCAGACCGAAATTCCGTTCCTGACCGTCAAGTACCGGCGCGAGGCGCTGGCGCAGCACGGGCTTTCGGCGAAAGAGCTGTCCGAGAATATCGAGGTGGCCTTCAACGGCCTGGCGGTGGCCAAGGTGGTGCAGGGACAGGCCAGCTTTGACCTGGTGGTGCGCTATGACCCGACCGCGCGCGACAACCTCGACACGATCCGCGCGACGCTGATCACCACGCCGAGCGGAGCGCGTTTGCCGCTGTCGGCGCTGGCGGAGATTCGCAATGATCGCGGGCCGTACTTCATCAACCGCGAGAACGTGCAGCGCAAGATCGTGGTCATGGCCAACGTCGCCGGGCGCGATCTGAAGAGCGTGGTCGAAGAGATGCAGGCCAGCGTGGCCAGGGACGTGAAACTGCCGGCCGGTTATCACATCGAGTTCGGCGGTCAGTTCGAGTCGGCGGCGGAGGCTTCGCGCGTGCTGCTGTTGCTCGGCTCGGCGGTGGTGGTGGGCATTTTCCTGCTGCTGTTTGTCGCCTTCCATTCGGCGCGCGATGCCTTCCTGGTGATGCTCAATCTGCCGCTGTCGATCATCGGCGGCGTGGTCGGCGTGTATCTGGCCGGCGGCGTGGTGACGATTGCCTCGATCATCGGCTTTATCACCCTGTTCGGCATCGCCACACGCAACGGGGTAATGATGATTTCGCATATCCATCACCTGATTGAACACGATCAGGCCAAGACCGTGCTGGAGGCGGTGATGCGCGGTGCCGAGGAACGCCTGATTCCGATACTGATGACGGCACTGGCCGCCGGTCTGGCGCTGGTGCCGCTGGCGCTGTCCGCCGGACAACCGGGGTCCGAGATTCAGGCGCCCATGGCGGTGGTGATTCTGTGCGGATTGATTTCATCCACGGTGCTGAACATGCTCGTGGTGCCGGCGCTTTATTTACGGTTTGGCGCGGTGCGACGTGCGCTGGAAGCCGGGGATGTCGTTCGTCGTCGCTCTACTGATTTTTAACAATGAAAGGAAATACCATGAAAGCGAAGTTTGTAATGACCTGTGGAATCCTGTTTGGATTGAGTGCGTGTGCCTCGACAGGCACGCTCCAAAGTACGCAGCCTGGAACAAAACTATCCGGTTCGGTTACCCGAGGGGCTGTCGAACCGCATCGCGTCGAAGTCAGTCTCGACGGCAAAATGTATACAGGCGAATGGCGCACCACGGCACCGACACCGGAACAAAAGGCGGCGACGTCATATCCGCACCAAAAGCATATTGGTCAAGTGCGATCCACCCTCAAGGCCAGCGATGGCGGCACGCTTGACTGTCACTGGGACACCCATGGCGAGACGGCGGAGGGTAGTTGTTCGTCCGGTGACCGTTCCTACCCACTCATCCTGAAGTAATCAGTTCATTGGTGTTAACTGAAAGGGCCAGAAAATGAACAATTCGCTCTTGCCTGTTTTGCTCGTCGCTGGCCTTATTGGCTGCGCCGCTTCACCTGACTTGCCGTCGACGTATACGCTGGATACCAACAGACCTGAGGGATTGGCCATCGTCTCCTTGACTCTGAGCGGCAAGTCGCTGGATAAGGTAACGGACTACGAATATCGGATCAGGGAAGTATTGCCGCGCGGGGAAGCCTATGCCGTCGTTTCGCAACATTATGCGTCGGCGCGACAGCACGCGCGGTCGGTGCAGGACGAAGGTAAGGAGCGCCCATTCACGCATTCGGTGGTGGTCAAGGGACCGAACAACATCGATGCGCTCGACATTCAGGATGCCGGCAAGACAACGGGGCGATTGGCTGCGCTGCGCTTGTCACCAGGAGACTATGAATTCCATTCGTGGCATGTGCGCGAACCAAGCCCTTATGGCGAAACCGAGTACAAGCCGGCTCGTGAATTTGTTTATCGTTTCAGCATCAAGCCCGGCGAGGCAACCTATATCGGCCGCCTGAATCTTCATCTGGGTTCCGGGAATACCGAGCGGATCACGGCCAATGATAGGCAGGCTGAGGACATGAGTTTGCTCGGCCAAAAATACCCTGCGATTCGTGCGGCAAAAATCGTGGCGGCGTTAGGAATTCTTCAACCTTGAGGAATCGATAGTGCACGTCTTTGAAACCAGAACTTGACCGATCTAAAGGAGAACTAAAAATGAAGCTAAAAAATGTAGTGTTTATCATGGGGGTGGCAGTGGTATTGGCGGGGTGTGGCGCGCATTCACACATGCTGGCCAAAGACTCCGCACCGCAATTGCTCAAGGGAGAATTCACCCACGGGCAGACCAATCGCCTAACGCTCGAATCGGCGGATCGGCAGTACGAAGCCACAGGGTTCGCGGTCGAGAAACACATGAACTGGGCCGAGCTGTCGCGCCGCTACCGGGGCACCGATCCCAAGCATTTGGATCGCATTTTTGCCGGCCACGACAAGGACCACGAGACGTATTCAGCAGAGGCGAAGGCGATTGCCAAAGATGGCGCCGAGTTGAACTGCAAGCTGGCGTGGCCGTCGGGCAAGGCCCCGCAGGGTCTGTGTCTGGACAAGGCCGGCATGGAATACGCGGTAAGGTTTGACTACTAACCAGGAGAAGCCCATGTTGCGCAATGTAATCACCACCACCCGTATGACCCTTGCCTGCCTTGCTCTTGGCATCGCATCAATCGCAGCGGCGGCCGACAAGCACGGACACGATCACGACAAGCCGCTGCATGGTGGCATCATCGCCGAGGCGGCCGGTTTGGACTTTGAACTGGTGGCCAAGGCCGACAGCCTGACGCTCTATGTCGTCGATGATGGCAAGCCGGTGGCGACCGCCGGCGCCAAGGGAACGGCGACGGTGGTTGCCGGCAGCGAGAAGATTACGGCCACGTTCGAGCCGGCGGGAGAAAACAAGCTGATGGCCAAGGGCAGTTTCAAGGCGGGCGTCGGGGTGCGCGTGGCGGTCGCTGTCACGCTGTCCGGCAAACCAGAGGCCAAGCTAAATTTCCGGCTGAAGTAACAGGACTAATTACCCGCCAACACCGATTGTTTTGAACTAAATCTGTTACAGGTATTCCGCTGCAGTGGTAGCAGCGGAATATAGGAGAGCCTTACTTTTCAAACGAGAGATAGAACAGAATGCCGTTGTCTTTTCTCGACGGACCTACACCAATCGGGAAACTCACCCCGGAAACCATTTGCCAGCCTGACGCATAGTTCGTGGCGTGACGCAGGCCCGGATTGAGGAAGGCGGATTTTTCCCATGCTTTCGAACCGTCGGCTTGAACGGCCTGGTTTTCGTTCCTGACGTATTCCACCAGGAAGTTCAGGGTTTCCGAATGCAGATACACCAGGCTGGCGCCGTGGTTGGTACCGCGAATATCCGCTCTGACGCCGGAGGCTTCGCGGGCCTTGGGCGTATAGGTGGCGCCGACGTTCCAATGGCTGACCCATTTGTCCGCCAGATCGACGCTGAGGGGAATATTGACCTGGTAGCCCGTGGTGCCATTGCCCAGACCTTTCTTGTACTGGCCAGTGGGCAGGATTATCGATAAACGGGGCGATAGCGCAAGATCATCGTTCTTGATCAGTTGATAACGGTAGTTGAGCGCAATGTCACCCAGGCCAGACTGAAAAACCGGGTCGTCGCCCACGCGCGCCAGCGGCACGGTATAGGAAAACTGGTGGGTCTGATTCGGCATCGGAATTTCATTGGTGAAGGTGTAATTCCAATTCTTGGTTTTCTTTGAATACTGATACGCCTGAATGTACTGAATGACGCCTTCTTCCTGGTTGTACGCCTCTTCAAGCAGAAACGAATTGTCCTCAATCCGTTTTTTTTCCTCTGCGGAAGCATTCAAAGACGACAGTAGGCAGGGCGCGATAAGTGCAATGCTGGCAAAACGTAAGTAGTTTATTTTCATGATGGGCGGGCTGAAAATTCGAGTTTGGTTAGGTAGGAGGGATGCTCAACTGGCGCAGATTTTTTGATCTGATGCGAACCTTTGCATTCTACCAACACAAGCCCTACGCCAACAATTACGTGATTCAACGAGCATCAATTCAGGATGGTCATCATCTGCGCAACATTCGAAGTCCGTTCGCCACAACCAGCAGGCTTGCCCCCATGTCGGCAAAGACGGCCATCCACATCGTGGCATTGCCGAACAATGCAAGTGTCAAGAATATGGCCTTGATACCAAGGGCCAGCGTGATGTTCTGCCAGAGCACGGAATGGGTGTACCGCGACAGCCGAATAGCTTCAGGAATCCGCCGCAGATCGTCGTTCATGATCACGATGTCGGCGGCCTCCATCGCGGTATCGGTTCCCGCCGCGCCCATCGCCACGCCGATGTCGGCGCGGGCCAGAGCCGGCGCGTCGTTGATGCCGTCGCCGGTCATAGCGGTCGAACCATAGCGCCCTTGCATTTCCTCGATGGCCGCCAGCTTGCCTTCGGGCAGCAGGTTGCCGCGCGCATCGTCGATGCCGGCCTCGCGGGCAATGGTGGCGGCCGTCGCGCTGTTGTCGCCGGTGAGCATCACCGAGACGATGCCGAGTTGATGCAGCTCGGCGATGGCCGTGCGCGAGCTGTTCTTAATCGTATCGGCGACGGCAAAGATCGCCAGCACCTGCCGCTCCGAGGCCAGCAGCGTTACGCTGCGCCCCTGCGATTCATGCACCTCCAACCGCGCCTCGATTTCCTTGCTGCACAGACCGCGCTCCTCGATCAAACGATGATTGCTCAGCGTCAGCTGTTCGCCATCGGTGCGTGCCTCGATGCCTCGCCCGGGAAGCGCGACGAAATCCTGGAGGCCATTTTCGGGCAGGTTGAGTCCGCGCGCGATAGCCTTCGAGACTGGATGATCGGAGTGCCCGGCGAGACTGGCGGCCCACGCCAACACTCGGGCTTCAGGCACAGCTGAAGACAATACCTCGGTCGCCACCAGGCGCGGCTTGCCTTCGGTGATGGTGCCGGTCTTGTCCAGTGCGATAGCGCGCAATTTGCGCGCCTCTTCCAGATAGACGCCCCCCTTGATCAGAATGCCGCGCCGGGCCGCTGCCGCCAATCCGCTCACCACCGTGACCGGCGTGGCGATCACCAGCGCACACGGGCAGGCGATCACCAGCAGCACGAGTGCCTTGTATATCGCGTCTGACCAGTTCCAGCCCAGCAGCCAGGGCGTCAGCAGGGCCACCGCGACGGCCATCGCGAACACCGATGGCGTGTATATCGCGGCAAAGCGGTCAACGAAGCGCTGAGTCGGTGCCTTTGTTCCTTGGGCTTGCTCCACGGCATGGATGATTCGGGCCAGCGTCGTATTGCTGGAGATCGCCGTTACCCGGAATTCAAGCATGCCGGTTTCGTTGATCGTGCCGGCGAACACCATGTCGCCCTCGGCCTTGTCCGCCGGGATGCTCTCGCCAGTGACCGGGGACTGGTTGACCGCGCTCGTTCCAGCCGTGACGCGGCCATCGAGCGGGATTCTCGCACCAGGCTTGACGCGCACGAAGGCGTCGAGCGTTACCTGCCCGGCAGGGACTTCCCACCAAGCGCCATCGGCCTGCCGGACCTCAGCTGTGTCGGGTGTCAGATCAAGCAGGCTCTTGATGGCATTGCGCGCCCGATCCACCGAGCGCGCCTCGATCAGCTCGGCGATGGCATACAGCGCCATGACCATCGCCGCCTCAGGCCATTGTCCGATCAGGAAGGCACCAGTGACGGCGACCCCCATCAGCGCGTTCATATTCAATTGGCCCCGGCGCAAAGCCGCCAGTCCCTTGGTGTAAGTCGACAACCCGGCGAGCCCGATGGCGATGGCCGCCATCGCCATGCCCAGCCCCATGAACGGCAGCGTATCAGGCGCAATAAAGTGCACCAGTTCGGCGCCCGTGGCCAGGGCCAGCGCCAGCACGGCTTTCCACAAATCTCCCTTTGCGGAACTGCCTTCACTTGCTTCGCTGCCTGCGGCGAGTGTCTTGGTTTCGTAACCGGCTTGCCGAATGGCCTCGACCGCGGCGGGCAATACCGAGTCGGGGGCGTCGATGGACAGCGTCCGTGCTGAAACTTGGAAACTCAAGGAACGAATGCCACCGATACCCGCCAGGGCGCGGCGAATGTCGTTTTCCTCGCTGGGGCAATCCATCGCCGGAATCAGCAGTACGGTTGCGCCAGCCTGACCAGCCGCGACTGGCGGCTCTGACAGGGAAGGCGCTGTCGAGCAACTGTCGCTGCAATCGCAGCCGGAGGATTTGATCGGAATTGAGTGTTCTGATGTGGGTGATGTCATGGGAAATCTCCTTGCTTGCCAACAGTTAAAACCCTGTAGCGGCTAAAGAGTCAAGGGGCTACAATCACGGCATAAATTCGATGCTGTCACACGCACAAGGGAGTGGGTCTCGCGATCATCATGAAAATCGGGGAACTTGCCCGCCATACCGGCACCCAAGTGGAGACCATCCGCTATTACGAACGCGAGGGTCTGCTGCCCGAACCCGCGCGTACCGACGGCAACTACCGCATCTATGGACCCGCGCATGCGGAACGGCTGCGCTTCATCCGCAACTGCCGCAGCCTGGACATGACGCTCGACGAGATTCGCTTGCTATTGCGCTTCAAGGATTCGCCGGCGGAAAATTGCGGCGCGGTCAATGATCTTCTCGATGAACATGTCGGCCACGTAGTGAATCGCATTCGCGAACTGCGGCAGATGGAGTGCCAGCTACGCGATCTGCGAGAACTTTGCAAAGAGGCGCGTGATGCCGGTCAATGCGGCATTCTTAACGAATTGAAGCGGCCAACCCTCAATTCGCCCGACGGCGATACTCACATGGGGGCCTGCAAAGAAAGAAACGTCCATCGTGCAGTCGCGAAGGCCCGGAGAAGTTAATGCCTCAATGCGATGCCGGAATTTTCAGCTCAAACACAGTGACTCCTTCGGACGACCGTACCGATACAGACCCACCATGCGCTTGAATGATCGAGCGCGTAATCGCCAGCCCCAGCCCAACTCCATCGGCAAGACGTTTTCGTGAAGGGTCTGCCCGGTAGAAACGGTCAAAGAGGCGCGGTAGATGTTCCGGTGGGATCGTCTCACCGGAGTTCTCGACTTGGATCGTTGCCATTCGATAACCAGTCATGCCGATCCGGACTCGAACGTACCCTCCTTGGGGTGTATGCCCGAAGGCATTCGATAGCAAATTGCCCATCGCCCGGCGCAGCATCAGGCGGTCTCCACGTACAGTCGCGTTGCCGTCGACGGTCAAAGTGACGCCGTTCTCTTCGGCGACGGCTTCGTAAAAGGATGCGAGTCCCTCCGCCTCTGCCCGAAGATCAACGGCTTCGAGATTCGGCATCACCAGATCGTTGTCGGCCTTGGCCAGGAACAGCATGTCGGCGATCATTTTCGCCATGCGCTCCAGTTCCTCCACGTTGGACGCGAGCACATCCTGGTATTCATCAATCGT
>CAMBRI010000195.1 GCA_945870205.1 Sulfuritalea hydrogenivorans sk43H
ACAAACAGCCTGCCCTCGGCATTCAGCCCGACCAGCCATAACAGTCCCGCCGACGAAACCGCAGCGCCAATCGACAAGCCCGGCTTGGCAGGTCGTGCCGCCTTGGCGCTGGCCTTTGGCGGGGCCTCATGCCCCTCATGGGCGGCAAGCGCAGCCGCCCATGCCAGCAGGCCAAGGGCAAGAATCCTGGCTACCATTTGGCCTCCAGCCCGAGATAGACCGTGCGCGGCAAGCCCGGCGAAGCCACCGGCACGCCGCCGGAAATGCTGGCGCTGTCGGCGTAGCGTTTGTCGGCCAGGTTGGTGATGCTGCCGGAAACGCGCAGCTGTTTTCCGAGGGCAAAGCCGCCGCGCAGATTCAGCAGGTCGTGACCGTTGTACTTGCCGGTGTTGGCATCGTCGAGCCAGTACGAACCCATGTGCGTCCATTCCAGTTGCAGGCTGGTGCCCTCGTCCGGCGCCCAGGTCAGGCGCGAATTGGCCAGCGATCGCGGCGCTGCCGCCATTTCCTTGCCGGACAAAGTCACTACCGGCACCACCCAGTTCCGGTAGTGATGCCTGGCCTTGGACATGGCGATGTCGGCACGCCATTGGCGACCGAGCGGAATGCCGATCGCCGCTTCGAGCCCGCGATGGCGGGTGCTGCCATTGTTGGAGCTCGAGCGCACGTTGGTGAGCGGATCGGTGTAGGTCAGTATGTCATCGGTCTTGACCAGTTCGTAGGCCACCACGTCGTAGCTGATGCCGGCGGCACGGCCGCGCAGGCCGATTTCGGCCTGGTCGCCCTTCACCGGCTTCAGTGCCAGCGCCGACTGCGCGGCCAGCGCCGCCTGGCCGGCAGTGACCCCGGTGCCGGTCGACGGCCTGAACAGATCGCCCTCCGAGGGCGCGCGGAAACTGTGGTTGAGCGAGCCGTAGAGGTGGGTGTCCCTGTCCAGCGCATAGGTGGCGCCGAACTTCGGGCTGAGGTGGTCGTAGTTGATCGAGGTGTTTCCCGCCTGGCCGTACTGGTTGGTGGCGAGCACGCTGCCGGCGGCAAAGTTGTTCTCGAACTTGAAGCCGACATGGTCGTGGCGCAGGCCCGCCGAAAACCGCAGGCTCTCGGTCGGGCTGTATTCGCCATGCACATAGGGCGAGATGCCGTGGAAGATCACCTTGTAGTCATACACCCGGGCGCCGACCGTGTAAGCGCTGTAGATGCGCGAGGCACCCGCACCGGTGACCGTCGCGTTGATGCGGTCCTCCTTGCGCGCGCCGGGGCTGTTCTCCATGTCGATGCCGACGATCACGCGTGCGCGACGCTGGTCGTAATCCTGGCGCCACTTGAACTGCACCCCGTAGGACTGGTTGCTGCTGTAGGAAATGGTGTTGTCGCCGGTGGCCCCCGCCGTCAGCTTGAACGAGGCCAGCAGGTCCATGCTGTTGTCACGAAAGTAGGGCGTCAGCGACCACAGCGTGTCGCCGGTTTCGCGCTCCCAGGCGGCGGAAAGGCGCGTGGCGCTGACCTTGCGAAAGGCGATCGGCTTGTAGTTGCGCGTCGGGTTGTCGAGGTAGTCGGCCATGACCAGGGGCGAGTTGGCGCCGGTTTCCTGGTCGATGTCGGTGCTGGAGAACACCGTCTTGAGGACCGTGTTGGCATCGATCGCCCGGTCCCAGCGCGCGGTGACGCTCTGGCGGTCGTAGGCGGTCTTGCTGCGCCAGCCGTCGGTATGGGTCAGGTTGGCGTTGGCGATCACGCCATCGTCGCCGGCAGTGGTGCCGGCGCTGCCCAGCAGGCGCTTCCAGCCGAAGCTGCCGGCTTCGGCGAAGAGGGAGATTTCGCCCGCGCCCGGTGGTTTGCGGGTGAGCACATTGACCGCGCCGCCGATCGCGTCGGAGCCGTAAAGGGCCGTCGTCGGGCCGCGATTGACTTCGATGCCGCCGGCCTGCGGCAGGTTGATTTCGTAGAGCGCGTTGTGGTTGAAAAAGCCCGTCGAGCGGATCGGGATGCCGTCTTCGAGAAAGAGGTAGACCGGCGCCGTGGTGAAGGGCTGGCGGATCGCCGTGTTGTGGCCTTCGCCGTTGGTCACGCCGGCGGCGGCGCCGGGCACCTGGCTGAGGATCTGCGAGGGATGGGAGGGCTTGACCAGCCTGACGGCATCCTCGCCGACGATGCCGATCGAGGCCGGCGTGCGGTCCAGGCTCTGGCCTTCGCGCGTACCGGTCACGGTTATCTCGGAAAGCACAGGCTGCTGGGCCTGCACGGAGAACGCTGAAAAAGAAAAAGTGGCGGCAATCGCGAGCGCGATCGGCCGCTGACCTATGCCCGACAAGGGCGATGAAGTGCAAGACATGTGAATCTCCTGAAGATGAACGAGGCCCGGGCATCTGCTCCGGGGCCGGACAGCAAGGTGGCGATCAGGAGTGGGCAGGCGGTGCGCGCGGCTGGGCCGCGGCACGAATGAAGCGAGGAGAGGGTATTGCCGCGGAGGGCGGAAAAGCTTCGACGCATGAGTCAGCCGTCGGGAAAACATCGGGCGTCACGGCCGGCAGCGCGAACTGGCCGGCGTGCGTCAGACAGAAGGGGCAATGCTTGAGCCCCATGCCTTCGTGCTGCCCGGAACCTGATGCCGGTGCGGCATCGTGAGCGACTTGTGGCCCGCCCACCGAGCAGATGTCAGTCCATGGCATCGCCTTCTGCGGCGACGACAAGGCGCGCGCCACGCTCGGCGCGAGCGCCGCCAGCAGGATCGCAAAAATCGCGATCCAGGTGGCGAGGCGGCCTGGGCGGCGGGCGGGGTTCATCGCAAATACCGCTGGAAAATCAGTGCTTGTGCTCGGCCGGCGCCTTGCTCGCCGTTGCCAGGGGCTTGACCGGTGCCTTGACCTCGATGGTCGTGAGCTTCTTGTCCTTGCCTTCGACCACCAGCGTCACGGGCACGGTGTCGCCTTCCTTCATCTGCTGCTTCAAATCCATCAGCATGACGTGGTAACCGCCGGGTTTCAGCTCGACGCCCTTGCCGGCTGGAAGCTCCAACCCCTTGGGCAGGGCACGCATTTTCATGACATCCTTGTCCATGGTCATTTCGTGAATCTCGACCACGCCGGCCACCGGCGATTTGACCTCGACCAGGCGCGCATCCTGGGCCGAGGTGAGCTGCATGAAGGCTCCGGTGGCCTTTTGCTGGGGCACCGTGGCGCGCACCCACGGATCCTTGACAGTGACCTGTGCATGGGCGGGAAGAATGAAAGTAGCGGAAACCAGTGCGGACAATGCAGCGATGCGAATGAAGTGATTCATGACGACTCCTGGCAATGGGAATGGTCCCGCGAAAATGCGGGATGGTGTTGCGAACCGGATGCACCTGGGCAGCGACGCTCGAAAGCGAGCAGCAGGCAGATGGCGCGTTGGCGAAGTGGCGTGAAGTCAATGAATCGGGTCATGGGCCGCGTATACTAATACAAGCAGCTTCCGCACAACATTGACCAAACTCAAGCTCGGCAATTCATGATCTCCGGTACCCTTTTTATCGTTTCCGCGCCCTCTGGCGCCGGCAAGACCACCCTGGTGGGGCGCCTGCTGGCCGTGGACCCGCGCGTGACGCACTCGATTTCCTTCACCACCCGCGCTCCGCGCGCCGGCGAGCAAAACGGCCGCGAATACCATTTCATCGACGTGCAGCGCTTTCTTGCCATGCGCGAACGCGGCGAATTTGCCGAATGGGCGGAAGTGCATGGCAATTTCTACGGCAGTTCGCGCATCTGGCTCGAAGAACGCATGCGTGAAGGCGGCGACATGATGCTGGAGATCGACTGGCAGGGCGCGCAGCAGATGCGCCGGCAGTTTCCCGAGGCCGTGAGCATATTCGTCCTGCCGCCCTCGATCGCCGAACTGGAGCGCAGGCTGCGCGGTCGCGGCTCGGATAGTGAAGATGTCATAGCGCGCCGGGTGGCTGGCGCCCTGGGTGAAATGCGTCACGTAGGCGAGTTCGATTTTGTTATAATCAACAATGACTTGGATGTGGCGCTCGGCGAGCTCAAGGCCGCCGTGTGTGCTTCGCGTCTGCGCTTCCCGCGTCAGCGCGCCCGTCATCCCGACGTATTCCGTTTTCTTGATCAGGACTGAACCCCATGGCCCGTGTCACCATCGATGATTGCATCAAGCTCATTCCCAACCGCTTTCAGCTCACCCTGGCGGCTACCTACCGCGCACGCCAGCTCACGCTGGGCAGCACGCCACTGGTCGAGCCGGGCCGTGACAAGCCGACCGTGATTGCCCTGCGTGAAATCGCCGCCGGCAAGATCGGCGTCGAAATCCTCAACCGCAACGCGCCGTAAGCATCATGCGAACGGGGTGACACGTGACGGCGGCGCTCTTGCCCAACCAGCCACCCCCGGCTGCTCCTAATCCCGCCGCCATGGATCCCGGCGTGGTGCCGGGGGCGCTCGACGAACCGCCGCTGATTTCGGCGGACATGCACCCGCCGGTCGATCTCGCCGAAGACCTGGAACACTTCAATGCGCGGCTCGCCACCTATCTCAAACCTGAAGACATCACCCGCGTCGGCGCGGCCTACGTGTTCGCCGACGCCGCGCATCGCGGCCAAATGCGCATCAGCGGCGCACCCTACATTTCGCATCCGCTGTCCGTCGCGGAAACCCTGGCCGGCTGGCATCTCGACGCCAACGCCCTGATCGCGGCACTGCTGCACGACGTGATGGAAGACACGGCCATCACAAAGGAACAGATCGCCGAACGATTCGGCAAGGTCGCGGCCGAACTGGTCGATGGCGTTTCCAAACTCGACAGGATCGAGCATCAGAGCTTCGAAGAGGCGCAGGCCGAGAACTTCCGCAAGATGCTGCTGGCCATGGCGCGCGATGTGCGCGTGATCCTGATAAAACTCGCCGACCGCCTGCACAACATGCAGACCCTGGACGCCATGCGGCTCGAAAAACGGCGCCGGATCGCGCGCGAGACGCTGGAGATCTACGCACCCATCGCCAACCGCCTGGGCCTGAATGCGCTCTACCGCGAACTGCAGGAACTGGCCTTTCGCCATGCCCACCCGCTGCGCTACCGGGTGCTGGCCAAGGCGGTCAAGGGCGCGCGCGGCAACCGGCGCGAAGTGGTGAGCCGGATCCTAGACTCCATCCGCAAGGCCTTGCCGGAGGCGGGCATCGATGCCGACGTCAAGGGGCGCGAAAAGCATCTCTATGGCATATATCGCAAGATGCGCGACAAGCACCTGTCATTTTCACAGGTGCTGGATATTTACGGCTTTCGCATCGTGGTCAAGGACCGCCCCACCTGTTACCTGGCGCTGGGCGCCCTGCATGCGCTCTACCAGCCGGTGCCGGGCAAGTTCAAGGATTACATCGCCATTCCCAAGGCCAATGGCTACCAATCGCTGCACACGACCCTGATCGGGCCCTTCGGCACGCCGGCCGAAATACAGATTCGCGATGCCGACATGCACCACGTCGCCGAATCGGGCGTTGCCTCGCACTGGCTGTACAAGGATGAAACGGCCCTCGACCAGTTGCAGAAGAAGACCCACAAGTGGCTGCAATCACTGGTCGAACTGCAGTCGGCCAGTGGCGATTCATCCGAATTCCTCGAACACGTCAAGGTCGACCTGTTCCCCAGCGAGGTCTATGTCTTCAGCCCCAAGGGCAAGATCTTTGCCCTGCCGCGCGGGTCGACGCCGGTCGACCTGGCCTATGCGGTGCACACCGACATCGGCGACCGCTGCGTGGCCTGCCGCATCAATTTCGAGACCATGCCGCTGCGCACCGAACTGCGCAACGGTGACCGCGTCGAGATCATCACCGCGCCCAACGCTGCGCCCAATCCGTCATGGCTGAGTTACGTCAAGAGCGCACGGGCGCGCTCCAAGATCCGCCACTTCCTCAACACCAAACAGGCCGAGGAATCCGCGGCCCTGGGCGAGCGGCTGCTGACGCATGCCTTGCGCGACCTCGGCCTGGCGCTGGCCAAGCTGCCGGCCCAAGCCTGGGACCGCTTCAAGCGGGCGTCCGGTGCCCGCTCGCAGAAGGCCGTACTGGCCGACATAGGCCTTGGCAAGCGCCTGCCCGCCATCGTCGCGCGGCGATTGGCTGAAGGCGTCGAGGCGAATCCGACCGGCGCCGCGACTGAAGCTCGTGGCCAGCAGGCGATCCTGATCCATGGTCCGGAAGGCGTCGCCGTCAGGCTGGGCAACTGCTGCCGGCCCATTCCGGGCGACCCGATTGTCGGCCTGATCCGCAAGGGTCAGGGCCTGGTAGTTCATACCCACGATTGCCCGGCCATCGCCAAACTGCGCAGCGAGCGCGGCAACTGGATCGATGTCGAATGGGAGGCGGAAATCACCGGCATGTTCGAAGCCAGCATCCGCGTCATCGCGAAGAACGTGCGCGGCGTGCTGGCCCGGCTCGCCGCCGGCATCGCCGAAGCCGGATCGAACATCGTGAACATCAGCATGGACGATGACAGCGGCGAGGCCACCACCCTGTTCTTCACCCTGCAGGTCACCGACCGCATCCACCTCGCCCGCATCCTGCGAGCCCTGCGCCGCGTGCCGGAAGTGGTGCGCATCACCCGTTACGTCGACACCAAGCACTAGCCAACCCACACTGAAAGGAAACCCCATGGCCCTCTACGAATCCGAGCACACCAAGTTCATGCGCGAATGGATGGCAAAGCATCCCGAAGAACTGCAGGAACAGCGCAAGGGGCGCGCACTGTGGTGGGACAAGAAGCCGCAGACGCTGGATGCAATGCAGGACAGCAAGGCCGCGACGGTGCAGAGCAAGGCGTATTACTACGACGCTAACTGAAGATCGAGGCGGTTTGGCGAGAACTTCGTCAGCCCTCTGCCCTGTTTTTTTCGTTTTCGGCTGTTTTCGCTGTTTTTCCGTTTTTCCTCGCTGTGTTAACGTGAAACACTTTGTTCAGAGCCCCTTGTGACTTGCGCGTGCAGCGCGCCGATTGGTAACCCCCCGCGAGGGGGGAAGGGGGGCGGGCGACCAAACAGCTTGTCGCGTGTTTCATCTTCTGCGGGTGGTGCTCGGTGCCATGAGTGTTAGCTCTTGGACAATGCCCGGGTTTGACAGCGACGAAGTGACTGCCATATGCTGGGATATATGGCAGCCTGAAGGAAAGACATGAAACAGCGAACGGCACGGGTAGGAAAAAACAATCGAACTCAGGTGGTGACACTTCCGCTTGAATTCAGGTTCCCGGAAGGCATGAAGGAAGTATTCATCCGTAAAGTCGGCGAGGATGTTGTGTTATCGCCACGCCCTCAGTCATGGGCGGATTTCTTGGCGTCGGAGGTGCGCGCGAGCGATGACTTCATGGTTGGCATTGAAGACCTTCCCGTACAGGAGCGTCAATTCGGATGAGTCGGATTTACCTGCTGGACACCGACACCTGCATTTTCATCCTTCGGCGTTCAATACCTGCGCTATTGTCGCGCATCCAATCCGTGCCACTTCATGAACAGGCGATTTCAGTCGTCACCCTGGCAGAGCTTCTGTACGGGGTACAAGAATCGTCGAAGAAGAAAGCAAATCAGGTGGGTGTCGATGCTCTGGTTCGCCATGTCACAGTTATGGAGTGGCCTGCCAAGGCCGCAGAACATTATGCGGAGATCCGGGCAGACCTAAGACGCAAAGGGCAATCCATTGGAGCCAATGACCTCATGATTGCCGCTCATGCCCGTAGTGAGGGCGCCATTGTCGTGACCAACAACGTAAAGGACTTTGGGCGCGTCAAAGGACTTAAAGTGGAAAACTGGACAAGGTAAGAC
>CAMBRI010000196.1 GCA_945870205.1 Sulfuritalea hydrogenivorans sk43H
AAATCCGATCATCACCAGCATGAAGGCAGCGTACTGAGGATGCCGGACCCAATGGTATGGGCCGCTGCAGGCCAGCTTGCCGGCACGCTGCGCGCGATACAGCACTGGCCAGGCAGAGGCGAGCAACCAGAAGCCGCCCAGAATGAAGGCAGTGGAAAGCAGGTGGAACGGTCCGAAATGGGGATTGCCTTTCCAGCCAAAGATCATTTCCGGTAGATGGCCCGCATCATGGGATAGCCAGTTGATATCGGGGAAGCGCTCAGTCAGCCATCCGGACAACAGGTAGATCGTCAACGGGAAACCGTACATCTCGGTAAAGAGGGCGACAACGAAGGCCGAGAACATGCCCAGCGTTCGCCAGTCCTGTTTCGATTGTGGCTTGAAGAAGCTCGCGGCGAACAGGATGAAAAAGACCGAGTTGATCAGCACCAGCGACCACAGGCCGTAATCGTAGTTCTCTGGCGTCATGGCTCGCGCTCCGTGTTCTTGTCGCTTCCACCGCCATGTTGGCCGTGGTTGCCATGCATGAAGAAGTGCATCAAGGGGCAAGCCAGCAGGATCAAATACGGCAAGGCCCCGAACAAATGGGCACGATGTTCGGCCAGCAGATAGAACAGTGCGATGGCGGCAAAAACCCACCAACCCCACGCCATCCTGCGGGCATGGCGATGATCGTGATCCTTTGTCTCCGATGCCGGTCCTTGTCGCGGTTGTTCATTGGCCATGATTTCTCCAGGCACTCATCACCGCCGTGCTGGCGGCCGATTGCAGCAAGCTCCATCACCGCTGCGGGTGGCGTTCGACAATTCGTTGGTTTCCGTGAACTTCCACCAATCGCGCTGTAGTCGATGCCATCCGCCCTTGAGCACCAGACTCGCACCAGCGACCACATCCTCAATTCGATTCAGAGTGATCTGCCGCAGGTCATATTCAACGACCAAGTCAATGCCATTCCAGTTCGAAGAAATGACCCCCTGCAGCCGGGCAACCCTGCCTCGGGCCTCATCGACGTTGCAAGAACCCGACGCTGCAGGACGCAACCCATGCCGCTTCAGCATTTGCATGGCTTCAGGGGGCATCCGATTCTATCCTCGGCTTACTTGCCATCCCGGGGATGAAGATGTTTCGACTTGTCCTTATCGGCTATCGGCTTGTCGCTTGTCGGTGTATCGGCCTTCTTGTCGGCATCCGCACTCGCGGATGCCGGAGCCATCCCCCCCTTTTCTTCCATGTGGGAGTGGGGCTTCATTTTTTTCTTGGCGGGAGTTGTGGCTTTCTCGGCCGGAGCATCGGCGACTGGCTTGTCGCCATCGGCCGCAAGCGCACCGGCTGACATGGATACGGAAGTGGCAAGCAGCAGGCCGGCGAAGAGATTGTGCAGTTTCATGATAAGGCTCCAAAATTGATTGAAAAGGATACATCCGTAAAACAAGTAATAGTTTGCGCTCATGTTCCTGTCGCGAAAATGACTGCGCGATTACATTTTCGTAAGCCAAAGTTGCTACCCGAGAAAACATGCCTTCAGGATGCCTGCCGTAGACGCAGGGCATTGCCCACGACGCTGACGGACGACAGGCTCATGGCCGCCGCCGCAATGATCGGCGATAGGACCAGCCCGAAGACCGGGTACAGGATGCCGGCGGCGATAGGCACGCCGAGGGCGTTGTAGAGGAAGGCGAACATCAGGTTTTGGCGCATGTTGACCACAGTGGCCATCGACAACTCGCGTGCCCGAGCGATGCCGCGCAAATCGCCCTTGACCAGGGTGATCTGCGCACTGTTCATGGCAACATCCGTTCCTGTCCCCATGGCGATCCCAACATCGGCCTTGGCCAGTGCCGGGGCATCGTTGATGCCGTCGCCCGCCATTGCTACAACGCGTCCTTCCTGCTGCAGTCGCTCGACCAGCGCCAGCTTGTCCGCCGGCTTGACTTCACCGTGCACCTCGTCGATGCCCAATCGCTTGCCGACTGCCAGTGCGGTAGTGAGACCGTCGCCGGTAGCCATGATGACCCGCATGCCAGCCTGGCGCAAAGCGACCAGGGCGTCGGGGGTACTCTGCTTGACCGGATCGGAGACGGCCAGCAATCCCTGCAGCTGGCCATCGGCCGCCAGGTACATTACGCTGGCGCCTTCTTGTCGCAGGGCTTCGGCAGCGGTTCCAAGCTCCGCGACATCGATGCCTTCCTGAGTCATCAACACTGTATTGCCGAGCACTACGCGCCGTCCAGCGACGATACCGCGCACGCCGATGCCGCTCGATGATTCGAACTGGTCCGCCTTGTCCAACACCAGCCCTTGTGCCCGCGCCGCCTGCACGATGGCGTCGGCCAAGGGGTGCTCGCTACCCTGGTCGAGACTGGCGGCCAGACGCAGGATTTCCTCCTCTTGCCCCGCCTGAACGGCGACGGCTCGCTCAAAACTGGGTTTCCCTTCCGTCAGGGTGCCCGTCTTGTCGACGATCAGCGTATCCACTTCGCGCAGGCGCTCGATGGCCGCCGCGTCGCGGAACAGGATGCCCTGGGTGGCCGCTTTGCCGGTCGCCACCATGATCGACATCGGCGTGGCCAGGCCCAGGGCGCAGGGACAGGCGATGATCAACACCGAGACACTGTTGATCAGACCGAAGACCCAGCCCCGCTCCCCACCGAACAGGCCCCAGGCAAAGAAGCTCAACAGCGCAATCAGCACGACGCCGACCACGAAATAGCCCGCCACCACATCCGCCAGTCGCTGCATGGGGGCCTTCGAGCGCTGTGCCTGAGCCACCATCTGGATAATCTGCGCGAGCACGGTTTGGGAACCGACTTTTTCGGAGCGGATCACCAGGCTGCCGGAGGTATTGAGGGTCGCGCCGATAACCTTGTCGCCCGCGCGCTTGGTCACCGGTAGCGGTTCACCGGTCAGCATCGACTCATCCACCGCGCTGCCACCTTCGGTGACTTCACCATCTACCGGCACCTTCTCGCCGGGCCGGACTCGCAGCAGGTCGCCCACATGGACATGATTCAGGGGAACGTCTTCTTCGCTGCCATCTGCCCTGATCCGGCGCGCCGTCTTTGGCGCCAGGCCTAGCAGGGACTTGATCGCCGCCGAGGTCTGCGAGCGGGCGCGCAGTTCCAGCATCTGCCCGAGCAGCGTGAGGGAAATGATGACGGCGGCGGCCTCGTAATAGACGCCGATGCGGCCGTGGGCCTGGAAGGAGTCCGGAAACAGGCCCGGGGCAAAGGTGGCGACCACGCTATAGGCGAAGGCGGCACCAGTGCCGAGGCCGATCAAGGTCCACATGTTGGGGCTGCGCAAGACAATGGATTGCCAGCCCCGCACGAAGAACGGCCAGCCGGCCCACAGCACGATCGGCGTAGTGAGCAGCAGTTCCAGCCAGGTCCGCTGGGCCGGCGATATCGACGTTAACTGGTGTCCCAGCATGGCCAGTGCGACGACGATGACCGTCAGCGGCAGGCTATACCAGAAGCGACGATGGAAATCCCGGTATTCGGCGTTTTCGTCGTCGTCTTCCAGCAGCGGCAAGACCGGTTCCAGCGCCATGCCGCACTTGGGGCAGGTACCCGGCCCCGTCTGGCGCACTTCCGGATGCATCGGGCAAACGTACTCGGCATTGGCCACAGGTGTCGGTTCCGGCGATGGGTTCAGAAAGCTGGCGGGCTCGGCATCGAACCTGGTTTTGCACTTGGCGCTGCAAAACCGGTAGCGTGCCCCCTGGTGGTCTGAGGCATGGGGCGACTCGGGCTTGACCGTCATGCCGCAAACCGGATCGATCTGCGAAGCCGTAGATGTTTCCAGTGGCGGTCCCTGATGGGCGTGGTGATGTTCAGAAATCCCGTGTGCCATGATTGCCTCCTAGCGAATTCCGACTTTCCTCTGTTCGGCGCGGACATAGGCCGTAATGTGCGCCGCATCATCCGGCGTCACCTGCGGCACGGGTGCCATGTCGCCAAACTGCCAGTGATGGGCGCGCACGCCGTTCTTGACCGCAAGTTGAAACGCAATGTCGGCGTGATGCGACGGCTCATAGATACGATGCAGGAGCGGCGGTCCCTTGTCCGATCCGTTCAGGCCAATGCCATGACATGAAGCGCAGTGCTTCTCAAACAGTTTTTTTCCGGCCGCCGGATTTGGCATCAGGCCGGGGCTGGGCTTGGGCACCTGCCAGCCCTGGGCCTGAACCGTGGGGCAGAAGAGTGAGAAGAGCCCTGCCACAAACAACAGCCTACGAACTTTGTTCATCGTTATTCTTGTCGTTGCCATGTCACTTGGACATTGTTCTCGCACCAGACGCGGAATGCCATCCGCGAACGGCGAACAGCACTCCGTAGTTCCGGACAAGGTCAGTGCGAGTGACCACCGCTTGATCCGGTACTGGAACCACTGCCAGAATAACCTCCGCTGGTGGCGCAGCCTCCCAGCAATACAACGAACAACGCTGCCGCAACCACCCACATCTTCTTCGACATCATTTTCTCCCTGAGTTGAACAATGGTTTAGAACTCGGCCTTCCTCGCCTGCCGACCTCAATCGAAACGAACTTGATATTCCTTTCCAGCCTTGTCCTGGCAGATGCCTTGAGGTGCACTACCCGATTTCCACGTCAGGCGACACGACAATTCAGTTCCATCCTGCGCCTTTGGTACTGGCTCTGCCGAATAGACTTCATGAGTTTTGTCGAAACCGGAAGTAATACGATCCCAGTGCTTGGGTTCGCTCATTCGATATCGCTTGTGAAGTTCAGCCAGATTTTGATGTCGCTGAACTTCGAAACCTTCCGCAACATACTTCTGTTCTGCCGACTCAAGGACCAAGCGATTTTGTTGACCGCGCAAAAACTCACCCCTCAACAGCTCCGGCGACGAGTCTTTCGATAATTGATGCAGATTGGCTGCACAGCCACCGAGTACGAGCGACAAGCCCAGAATAGCCAAGTTGGTTTTCCACATGATGAGTACTCCTGAAACGGTTGAGTATCAGCGATACAGCATCGCCGACTCGCGTAGTGATCCAGACACCAAGCAGTCTGCACCTTCGTTGCTGTCAGACAGATGTCTCGCTTATTACATTCCTGTCAGGAACTCACGGTACTCCCGGTCTCTCACATGTCAGCCAGATAGAGCTTGCATGCCATATCCGATCCGAGAATGTGGCCAACCCACCATTCGGAAAGATGCTGGGAAAGCCTCACCCTGTCCAGATTTCCCTGCATCGCTGAAAAAAGGAGGTCGGACAGGGCAATTTGGAAATGCGTATGCTCGTCAAGATGACCGCTCAGCATCGGACAGTTCCTTGTCCGAAGTAGCGCCTCTTCTGCCGCAAAGTGCTCTTTGGCATAGACGGCCATTTCGTGAAGGATGGTATGAAACTTTTCTCGGCCATCGGAGCTGGAGGCATCCTCGCACTGCACCGCTTCGGCACACAGAGTCAAGAGTTTCGCGTGCTGTCGGTCGATGATCGGATTTCCGACGCTGTAGGATTCGCACCATTCGTACTTGATGTCCCGCGTATGGGCCAGCGAGTTTCGTCCCATTTCCCGTCACCTATTTCTCCAACCCGCGCTTCAGGCGCCATTGTTTGACCAGCGCATAGATCGCCGGGATCACCGCCAGCGTCAGCACCGTCGACGAAATCATTCCACCGACCATCGGCGCGGCGATGCGGCTCATGACTTCCGAGCCGGTGCCGGTGCCCCACATGATGGGCAGCAGGCCGGCCATGATCGCCACGACGGTCATCATCTTCGGTCGAACGCGCTCGACGGCGCCTTCCATTACTGCCGCATACAGATCCTCAGCGCCCGGTTGCCGTCCCGCCAGCGCCGACTTTTGCTTCACCGCTTCCCAGGCATGATCGAGGTAGATCAGCATGACGACCCCCGTCTCTGCGGCCACTCCGGCCAACGCGATGAAGCCGACCGCCACCGCCACCGAAAGGTTGTAGTTAAGCAACCACATCAACCAGACTCCGCCGACCAGCGCAAAGGGCACCGAAAGCATGACGATCAGCGTTTCGGTGATGCGTCTGAAATTGAGGTAGAGCAGCAGGAAGATCGAGAGCAGCGTCACCGGGATCACGACCTTCATTTTTTCGATGGCCCGCTCCATGTACTCGAACTGACCGCTCCAGGTGACGTAGTAGCCGGGAGGGAACTTAACGTTTTCGGCGACGGCCTTCTTCGCGTCGGCGACGTAACCACCGATGTCCCGGTCGCGGATGTCGACATAGATGTAGGCGGAAAGCAGCGCGTTCTCGGTGCGGATCGACGGCGCCCCCTTGGCCACCTCCACTTTCGCCAGTTGACCCAAGGGGATCATTGCGCCTCCCATCGTCGGCACCAGCACCTCGCGGGCGATCTGCTCCGGATCGGAGCGCAGCTCGCGCGGATAACGAACGGTGACACCGAACCGTTCCCTCCCCTCGACCGTAGTCGTCACCATTTCACCGCCCAAGGCGGTACCGATCACGTCCTGCAAGTCGCCAATCGCCAGACCATAGCGTGCCAACTGTTCGCGGTCCGGTTTGATGTTGATATAGAAGCCGCCCGTAATACGCTCGGCGAAGGCGCTGGTGGTGCCGGGAACAGCTTTCACTACGGCTTCGATCTGCTTGGCCAGTGTCTCCATTTCATCGAGGCTCTTGCCAAAAACTTTGATTCCGATCGGCGTGCGAATACCGGTGGAGAGCATGTCGATGCGCGCCTTGATCGGCATGGTCCAGGCATTGGCAACACCGGGGAATTGCAGGGCCTTGTCGAGTTCGGCAATCAGCTTGTCGGTGGTCATGCCGGCCCGCCATTCGGATTCCGGCTTGAGGTTGATCACCGTCTCGAACATTTCGGTCGGCGCCGGGTCGGTTGCCGTGTTGGCGCGACCGGCCTTGCCGTAGACCGAACTGACCTCGGGGAAGCTCTTGATGATCTTGTTCTGCGTCTGCATGAGTTCCGCTGCCTTGGTGATCGACATACCCGGCAGGGACGCCGGCATGTAGAGCAGCGTTCCCTCATTGAGCGTCGGCATGAACTCGGAACCGAGCTTTGTGGCCGGATAGATCGAGACGCCAAGGGCGAGCAGCGCCAGCGCGATGGTCATCTTCTTCCAGCGCATCACCCCGGCAATGATCGGTCTATAGACCCATATCAGGAAGCGATTCACCGGATTCTTCGCCTCCGGCATGATCTTGCCGCGAATGAACAGCATCATCAGCACCGGCACCAGCGTGATCGACAGCAGGGCGGCGCCGGCCATGGAGAAGGTCTTGGTGTAGGCAAGCGGCGAGAACAATCGCCCCTCCTGTCCTTCGAGGCTGAAGACCGGCAGGAAGGAGACCGTGATGATGAGCAGCGAGAAAAATAATGCTGGCCCGACTTCCTTGCAGGCGGCGAGCATGGCATCGGCGCGCTCACTGGTCGAGTGTCCCTCGGGCAGGCGCTCCAGATGCTTGTGCGCGTTTTCGATCATGACGATGGCGGCGTCGATCATGGCGCCGATGGCAATGGCAATGCCGCCCAAGCTCATCAGATTGGAATTCATGCCCAGCGAACGCATGGCGATGAAGGCGATCAAGACGCCAACCGGCAGCATCAAAATGGCGACCAGGGCGCTCCTCACATGCAGCAGGAAGACAATACAGACCAAGGCGACGATGATCGATTCCTCAAACAGCGTCCACTTCAGGGTGTCGATGGCGCGGTGGATCAGTTCCGAGCGATCATA
>CAMBRI010000197.1 GCA_945870205.1 Sulfuritalea hydrogenivorans sk43H
TCGCGCGCATGACCACGGGATCGACAGTCTTGCTACCATAGCCGGATGGAATCGTTTCTCATAGCCAATCCAAAGGGCGGGGTGGGCAAAACGACGCTGGCCACCAACCTGGCCGGCTTCTTTGCTCGGCAGGGCAAGGGCGTCATGCTCGGCGACATCGACCGCCAACAGTCCTCGCGCGAATGGCTCAAGCTGCGCTCGCCGGGGCTGCCGCGCATCGCCAGTTGGGAGATCGAGCCCGATCAGCCGGCACGACCGCCGAAGGACACGACCCATGTCGTGCTCGACACGCCGGCCGGGTTGCACGGCAAGAAGCTTGCCCAGGTACTGAAGCTGGTCCGCCGAGTGATCGTGCCCCTGCAGCCGTCGATCTTCGACATCCTCGCGACGCGGGACTTCCTCGATCGCCTGTTCGAGGAAAAGGAAATCCGCAAGCACGAGGCCTTCGTCGCCATCGTCGCCATGCGGGTCGATGCACGCACGCGGGCGGCGGGGGAACTGGAACGCTTCCTCGATGGCGTCGGCCTCCCGGTGGTGGCGCATTTGCGCGATACCCAGAACTACGTGCAGGCGGCCGCCCACGGCCTGAGCATCTTCGAACTTCCTGCCAGCCGCGTCGAGAAGGACATCGAACAGTGGCAGCCGCTGCTAGATTGGGCGCGGCGGCCAGTCTGAAGTAGCCGGGGCGCAAGGCGTTCGACGCTGGAGCGCAAGGGGAAATCCATGGCTTCGGCGCGCGGCGGGGAGAGTAAAATCGCTGCGCCATGTCTGCCTTGCCGCCCTCTCCGGAGTTTGTCCATCTCCGTCTTCACAGCGAATACTCGATCACCGATGGCCTGACGCGCATCGATGAGGTGATTGCGCAGGCGGCGGCCGACGGGCAGCCGGCGCTGGCGATCACCGATCTGGCCAACCTGTTCGGCATGGTCAAGTTCTACACCGGCGCGCGCAGCAAAGGCATCAAGCCGATTGTCGGCTGCGATGTCTGGATCGGCAGCGACGATGCTGCAGACAAAAACGACGGCCCGGCGCGGCTGCTGCTGCTGGTGAAGAATCGCTCCGGTTATCTGCGTCTGTGCGAACTGCTGTCGGCCGCCTACCTCGCGCCGCGCCGCCATGGCCGCGCCGAGATCACCCGTTCACAACTCGCTCAGGGCGACAACAGCGGCCTGATCGCATTGTCGGGCGGGCCGCTGGGAGACATCGGGCAACTGCTCATGGCCGGCAAGCTGGATCAGGCCGATGTTCGGGCGCAAGCCTGGACGCAGCTGTTTCCTGGTGCCTATTACATCGAGGTGCAGCGCCCGTCCGGCCGCGACGGCGCGGCGGCCAGTGAAGTACTGGTGGCGGCCAGCGTCGATCTGGCGGCACGACTGGCCCTGCCGCTGGTGGCCACGCATCCGGTGCAGTTTCTGAGCCGCGACGATTACAAGGCGCATGAGGCGCGGGTCTGCATCGCCGACGGCTATGTATTGGGCGACACGCGGCGGCCCAAGCGCTACAGTGCCGAGCAGTATTTCAGGACGCGGGCCGAGATGGCCGAGTTGTTCGCCGACCTGCCCGAGGCATTGCAGAACTCGGTTGAAATCGCCCGTCGCTGCAACCTCAGCGTGGAACTGGGCAAGAGCCGCCTGCCAGACTTTCCGACGCCCGCCGGCGAGCCGCTGGAGGCTTTTCTTGCCAGCGAGTCGCATACCGGCCTGGTGCGGCGCATGGAACTGCTCTATCCCGACGTCGCAGAGCGCGAGAAGCAGCGACCAACCTATGTCGATCGGCTCGATTTCGAGATCGCGACCATCATCAAGATGGGCTTCCCCGGCTACTTCCTGATTGTTGCCGACTTCATCCGCTGGGCCAAGAACAATGGCGTTCCGGTGGGGCCGGGACGCGGCTCTGGCGCCGGTTCGCTGGTGGCCTACAGCCTGGACATCACCGACCTTGACCCGCTTCGCTACGATCTGCTGTTCGAGCGCTTCCTGAACCCGGAACGGGTGTCGATGCCCGACTTCGACATCGACTTCTGCCAGGAGGGCCGCGACCGGGTCATCGATTACGTCAAGCAGAAATACGGCGCGCACGCCGTGTCGCAGATCGTCACTTTCGGCACCATGGCGGCCAAGGCGGTGATCCGCGATGTCGGGCGCGTGCTCGATCTGGGCTACAACTTCGTTGACCAGTTTGCCAAGCTGATTCCCAATGAGCTCGGCATCACGCTCAAGGACGCGCTGGACAAGGAACCGCTGATCCGGCAAAGGATCGACGGCGAGGAAGAAGTCGCCGAGTTGTGGGCGCTGGCACTGAAGCTCGAAGGCCTCACGCGCAACGTCGGCATGCATGCCGGGGGCGTGCTGATCGCGCCGGGCAAGCTCACCGATTTCTGCCCGCTGTATGCGGCGGCCGGCGCCGATTCGGTGGTCTCGCAGTTCGACAAGGACGACGTCGAAAAGGCCGGGCTGGTCAAGTTCGACTTCCTCGGCCTGCGCACCCTGACCATACTCGACGAGGCAGTGCGCCTGGCCAAGGAAGTCGAGGGCATTGACATCGATCTCGCCACCCTGCCGCTGGACGACCGCGAAACCTACGACGCGGTGTTCAAGAGCGCGAACACCACGGCGGTGTTCCAATTCGAATCCGGGGGCATGAAAGACACCCTGGTGCAGGCCCAACCCGACCGACTGGAAGACCTGATCGCGCTCAACGCCTTGTACCGGCCGGGGCCGATGGATTTCATTCCCAACTTCGTCAATCGCAAGCACGGCCGCGAGAAGGTGGTCTATCCGCACCCCAGCCTGGAGCGCGTGCTGGGCAATACCTACGGCATCATGGTGTACCAGGAGCAGGTGATGCAGACGGCCCAGGTGGTGGCCGGCTACAGCCTGGGCGGCGCCGACCTCTTGCGCCGCGCCATGGGCAAGAAGAAGAAGGAAGAGATGGACCAGCAGCGCGCCGTGTTTGTCGAAGGCGCGGGCGCCAACAACATCGGTGCCGGCCAGGCCAACGAGATCTTCGACGTCATGGAGAAGTTCGCCGGCTACGGCTTCAACAAGTCCCACGCCGCCGCCTACTCGCTGGTGGCCTACCAGACCGGCTGGCTCAAGCAGCACCATCCGGCAGCGTTTGCCGCGGCGACGCTGTCGTCGGAAATGGCCAACACCGACAAGGTCCAGTTCTTCTACAAGGACGCCATCGACAACGGCCTCATCTTCCTGCCGCCCGACATCAACCAGAGTGGCATCCGCTTCCGGCCCGTCGACGGCAAGACGATTCGCTACGGCCTTGGCGCAATCAAGGGGACCGGCGAGGCGGCGCTCTCGGTAATTCTCAAGCTGCGTTCCGAGAGCGGCGCCTTTCGCGACCTGTTCGATTTCTGCCGGCGCATCGACAAGCGCGTGGTGAATCGGCGCGTGATCGAGGCACTGATCCGTGCCGGCGCCTTCGACGCGATCGACGACCACCGCGCCAAGCTGCTGGCATCCGCAGGCGTTGCACTTGAAGCGGCGGAGCAGGCCGAGCGCAATGTCATGCAGGGCGGATTGTTCGACGTGGGTGCCGGGGCACAGGCAGATACAGCCCACTATGTCGAGGCGGCACGCTGGACCGAACGCGAACAGCTGATGAACGAAAAACCGGCCCTGGGCTTCTTCTTCTCGGGCCATCCCTACCACGCCTATGCCGCCGAGCTGTCTGCTTTCGTCAAGCGCCGCCTGGGACAACTCGAACCGCAGCGCGAGCCGGTACTGCTGGCCGGCGTAGTCATGTCCACCCGCACCCAGATGACCCGCCGCGGCAAGATGGCCGTGGTGGTGCTCGACGACGGCACCACCCAGCTCGAAGTCACCGTGTTCAACGAGCTGTGGGATGCCGAGCGGGCCAAGATCAAGGAAGACGAACTGCTGCTGGTCGAAGGCAAGGTGCAGAAGGACGACTATAGCGGCGGCCTGCGCATCACCGCCGACAAGATCTACACCCTGGCCGAAGCGCGCGGCCGTTTTGCCCGCAGCTTGCGCCTGACCATGAATGGCGGGTCGGATGCCAAGCGTCTGCAGGCCTTGCTCAGCCCGTTTCGCAACGGGCCCTGCCCGGTGCGGCTCTCCTACCGCAACGGCGATGCGACGGCCGAGCTGCCGCTGCCCGAAAACTGGCGCGTGCGGCTCGACGATGCCCTGATCAAGGGGCTGGCCGACTGGCTTGCGCCCGAGAATGTAAAGGTCATCTACCAGTGATCACCCTGATCGACAGCAAGCTGCTGGATGAGGTCTGTGCCGAAGCCGCGGCCAATCCGCGCCGGCGCAAGAACCGCAATTTCCACCCGCGTGACGACCACCCCGGACATCGCTTGCTGAATGCGCTGCAAGCCGATACCTACATTCCGCCGCATCGCCATCTTGATCCGAACAAGGACGAGACCTATGTGGTCCTGCGCGGCCTGCTCGGGCTGATCATCTTCGATGACACCGGCGCCGTGATTCAGGTCGAAACATTGGGCGCAGCGGCGCCCGCTGTGCCGGGGAATCCGCTGCGCAGGCAAGCAAGCGCGCTTGGCGCCGACATCCCTCACGGCACCTGGCATACGGCAGTGGCGCTGGAAGCCGACACGGTGTTCCTCGAGGCCAAGGCCGGACCCTACCTGCCTTTGACCGACGCCGAACGCGCGCCGTGGGCGCCGGCTGAAAATGCACCCGAGGCTGCGTCCTACCTGGCCATGCTCAAAGCCTGCGTTTTGGGGTGAGCGCTTGTAAATAAATCTGCTGCGCGTGCCGCGCCGTACGTGGCAGAAATCAATGGAAAGCTGAAGTATTTTGTTGGGCTCTCGAGTCAAAGGTCGGTCGCCATCGTCGCGTCGCCCGAACTACCGTATTGAAGTACAAGCGTACAAGGGATGTCCAGCGCGAAGCGGCGCTTAAGGAACTCGCCTCCCTCTCTCAGCGCCACCAACTTGGCTATTGACGACCATGCTGCCGGTTGTCGTCTTCGACGCCGGCGTCCTCTACCCCGCCTCGCAGCGGGACTTCTTCATGTGCTTGGCGGCCGGGGGGGGGCGTGATTCGAGCACACTGGACGAACGAAATTCACGGCGAGTGGACGCTCAATGTCGAGCGCGATTTCGGCATCGCCTGTAGTGTTCTGGAGCGTGTGCGCAAGCTGATGGATCGCGCCGCTGGCGACGCCTTGATCGAACATAATCGCCAGCACGAATAGATGATTTCATGTGCCGTTTTCTCGCGGACGCACCGGAAGCTGTAGTCACGGCTTTCGCGCGGATGCAGAACAAGCTCCTAAATCCGCCCAAGGCGACTCGGGAGTGCGCCGACACGCTTGCCAAACAAGGCTTGAAGAAATTCGCGAGGTTGATTTCGGGAATGGCTGGCTGACCTTCTTCCCGTCACCGGCCTGGAAGCGGGAGACCGACCCCAACTGGCTCCAACTGGCCAGAAAGCCCCTACATTACAGTAGCGGTTTCCCGCCGAAGGCAATATCATAGCGCCATAACTGTTTTAATTTCATAGAGTTACTATCACTTTAGTGATAGTCGGGCGCCTCCGGGGAAGAGTGCGCTAAAGGGGGATTCATGGGTTATTCGATTGTCTTCGTCGACTGGCGTGTCGCCGATATCGACTCACTGATCGCGGGTATGCCAGCCGACGCCGAAGTCGACATCATTGATGGCGCCTCGGACGGACTCGATCAGATCGCCGCACGCCTGCAGGGTCGATCCGACATCGATGCCATTCACATCATTTCCCATGGCAGTGCCGGCAGCGTATATCTCGGTAGCGGTGTCATCGATAGCGCCGCGCTGGCCACACATACCAGCCAGCTTGATGGCATCGGCAAGTCGCTGACCGAAAGCGGCGACATTCTGCTGTATGGCTGCAACGTGGCGGCGGGCAATGTGGGCGTGCAGTTCATCGGCAGCCTTGCGCTTGCAACGGGCGCGGATGTGGCGGCATCGACGGATTTGACGGGGGCGGGTGCTCTGGGCGGGAATTGGATGCTTGAAAGCTCAACCAGCACTATTGAGACGAGAGCCCTGTTCGCTGACGCAGCGAATCCCTATGCGGGAGTGTTGGCTGATATGGTTTCTCATCAGCCCAACTACGACATTGCTTTGGCTCTAGATGCGGCGCAACTATCTCAGGCTGCGTACCATCGGGGCAATGTGCTCGTTGGTGAGCTAAATAGCATTGGATGGACCCCACTTGTTTCCACCCACCCCAGCGTGATTCTTAACAGTGACGGCTCTGGTTCGATTACTTCAAATGGAACAGGTAGCCAGATAGCAGAATGGTTTGGGGCTGCAAATGCCTTTGCATTTGCAGCGACGCACATGGTGGATAGTACAAAACAATACGCCATCTCTTTTCAAGGATCAGACAGCTTATTTTCGCCCGCTATCCTTACCGACTGGTTGTTTAACAATGCCGGGCATCATGGTTTCTCGAAATATTACGAAGCTCTTCGGCCGCTAGTCGAAGAAACTTTATTCCAAGCCTACCAAGCCAAGCTGTCTGGACAGAACGTCCAGGTTGTGCTGACAGGTCACAGTCTAGGTGGTGCGGCAGTTCAAGCAGCGCTGCTTGATATTTTTGTTCCAAAAACAGAAAACGTTTGGGGACCTGTTGATATTGGCGGCGGTGTTTTTGTACCAGATGCAGTACTTGGAGTAGGTGACCGACTTGGAAGCAATCTTGGCTCTGGCAAGGCATTTGATGGCACAGCCTGGGACACCATAATTGCGAGTCTAAGGGACAGCATAGTCGCATATACATTCGGCGCACCAAGTATCTCTGTTGATACGCTTTCCAGCAACCCCAATCTGTCGCCGGCAAACGCAAGTTTTCTTACGCAACAGCTTTTTCAGTTCGAGCACAAGTATTCGTTTTTCGATGGAGTTTCGACAGTAGACCTCGGCGATCCTGTCGCAAAGATAGGAACCGACTACGGAACCGTCATTAATGTCGATTTGTTGGCATTGCTTCATTCGCGTTACGAAGATGTGCTTTCGGCACCGCAAATGCATTCGATGAATGGCTATGTCGAATCGCTAACTCGAGCCATAACAGACTCCAGTTTGTTCAAGTTGGATACCTATGACACATCGCGCCCCACGCCCCCCGAATGGGCAGATGGTGGCCCTGACAACGATCTCATCATCGGTACCACTGGTAGCGACACGCTGCATGGCTACGGTGGAAATGATATTTTGGTGGCTCGCGGAAGCGGCGACACCTTGGACGGTGGCGCTGGCGACGATTCTTACGTTGTAAACAACAATATTTCAGGGCCGGCCTTTACCGTAACCATTGCTGGTCCGGCGCATGAAAGTCGAGACACGCTTTACTTGCCGACCTTGCAGGGAGAGGGTCTGCTTAATGTCAATGCGGCCATATCCGACACCCTTCTGGAAAATGGCACTGGCAGCGATCTGGTGCTTACGCTTACCGGGCTGAACACGTCAACTGTTGTAACGATCAAAAACTACTACAACATCAGCAACCACTTTTCCCTTCATGACATTGAACAGGTCATTGAAAACCCGAGCAGCTACTGGACAAGCCAGTCACTAGTGTAGTGTTGCTATCTTGACGGAACTTATATCAATTCCGCTTCTCCAATGCACAATACGTGCAGAGTGGAGAAGTAAATGCGAGTGGCCCCCGAGATCGTGCTGACCATCGAAGAGCATGCCGAATTGACGAAGCTGGTGCGTT
>CAMBRI010000198.1 GCA_945870205.1 Sulfuritalea hydrogenivorans sk43H
GGATCGAGCAGCAGGACCAGCAGCAGCGCCAGCGGCAGCACCCGCGAGGCCGCCAATTCGCGGCCCGACAGACGCGCCACGGCAAGCACGCCGAGCATGTAGAGCGTGCGCTGCGCCGGCACGGCAAATCCCGCAAGCAGGCAATAGCAAAAGGCTGCCAAAAAGCCACCCACCGCTGCCGCGTGCTGCGCTGGAAGCCTCAGCGGCAAAGTTGCGGAGCGCCGCCACAGCCAATTGACAAGCAGATAGGCCAGTCCGGCAAACATGGTCACGTGCAAACCGGAGATGCTCATCAAGTGCGTGATCCCGGTGCGCGCAAAGGTCTGCCAGAGTTCAGCATCGATCGCGTGCTGGTCGCCAATGGCGAGCGCAACGAGAATACCGGCATACGGTGCATCGGGTAGTGCAGCGCGGAAGCGGTCGCGAATGGTCTCACGCAGCATTTCCACGGCGTATGCTGGTCGCCATACCCTGGAATCCAGCCGATCCGCGCTGTGCGGACGCACATATCCGGTGGCGCGGATGCCGCGCTCGAACAGCCATGCTTCATAGTCGAAACCATGGGGATTCATGTTGCCGTGAGGCCGCTTCAGTCGCACCGTGAAGTGCCAGCGCTCACCCGCGCGAACGGGTATCAGGGATGAGTCGTCCTCATCCGCCTCATCGCGGCCGCGGTACCAGGCCAGGGAAATGCGTGGCGGCACACCGGGCGTGGCATGCTCCACATCAAACTCGAAGCGCACGCCACGCTCGAGAGCCTGCGGCAACCCGGCGACCACTCCCGTCAGCTCAATGTCGCGACCCTCGATCGCCGCCGGCAGTTCGTCGGCCAGACGCAACTGCGCAAAAGCTGCGGCCCAGATGAAGCCGAGCGCCACTGCGCTGGCGACAAGCATCGCCGAGGCACCAAATCGCCATGCCGTCCGTGTCGTCCCCGAGGATCCCGCTTCACATGACTTTCGCAAACCCAGCAGTAGCAAGACGCCGACACCCAAACCAGCGAGCCACCAAACGGGAGGCAGCGCGGCCTGCTGCTGCAACAGCCAGACACCGCCAGCGAAAGCCAGGACAAATATGCGCATGGCCCACATTATGTCTCTGGCGAGAGCCAGAGACGGTATCCCCTTGTGGGGTTTGTTCCCGCCTCACCCCGGGACCGCTATCCCCCGGCGTTACAGACCTTGCACCTGGAATCGGCCGAAGCCGATCCCGGATCAGGCGTGCAGCGCGACGCTGATCTCGGCGAAGTTCTGGGCGATCTCGATGGTTTCCACCGCCTCGCCAAGCTGCAGGGCAATCTGGGAACAGGACAACAGGCCGCGCAGGATCTGATTTTTGATACGGCCATCCAATTCATGCAATGCAGCACGGTTTTGCCACAATGCGTGAAAGGTCCGCAAGGCATGCCGGACCGTCATTTCCATTCCCTTGCTGGACACCCGGCCGTGACGAGAATGTTGCAGTCCGGCAGTGAGCGATAATTGCAAGAATTCACGAGGAGCCGCCATGAACCATGTCATTCCGCCCGCCCCCCAGCCCGCCGTGCCCGTCGCGGACAGCGGCGACAGCTTCCCTGTACGACGCATTTATTGCGTAGGCCGCAACTACGCGGCACACGCGCGCGAAATGGGCTCTGACCCGACCCGCGAGCCCCCCTTCTTTTTCTGCAAGCCTGCCGATGCCGTGGTGCCGGTAGCTCACGGCATCACAAAGGAAGTCGCGTATCCGTCAGAAACAGTCAACTATCATCACGAAGTCGAACTGGTTGTCGCCATCGGCAAACGCGGCAGCAACATTGCAATCGCCAACGCCCTTGAGTACGTCTGGGGCTATGCCGTCGGCTTCGACATGACCCGCCGCGACCTTCAGTTCGCTCTGCGCGACAAGGGCCGCCCCTGGGAACTGGGCAAGGCCTTCGACCAGTCGGCGCCCATTTCGCCGATTGTCCCGGCAAGTAGCGGCGGCCACCCGGCGCATGGCCGAATCTGGCTCACGGTCAATGGCACGACGAAGCAGGAGGGCGATCTCGCCGACCTGATCTGGTCGGTACCGGAAACCATCGCCCATCTGTCGAAATACTTCGAACTGTTTCCCGGCGACCTGATTTTTACCGGCACGCCGGAGGGTGTCGGACCGGTGCTGAGGGGTGACGTGATCACCGGCGGTGTTGAGGGCCTGGGCGAACTGTCGATCCGTATCGCGTGAGCCTGAGCGATTGTCGAGTCGGCCCCGGCATCCGTTAGAATTGCAGCATGCGTCGTCATATTCGCAAGCTCCTGCCTGACCATGAACATATCCGCAACAACCGCTGGTTTGCCCCTTTCCAGAACACGCTGCTGCATCCGCGGCTGTGGCATCTCAACCGTCGCTCGGCGGCGGGCGGAGTCGCGGCCGGGATGTTCTGCGGTCTGATTCCAGGACCCTTGCAGATGCTTGGAGCCGCGATCTGTGCCGTCATCTTCCGCGTCAACCTGCCGGTTGCACTGCTGACCACGCTATACACCAATCCCTTCACCATCGTGCCGCTGTATGTCGTTGCCTTCGCCCTCGGGCAGTGGGCACTGCCCGGTGAGCACGGGCATTTCGTGGTGCCGCCCGAACCTGGAGCGGAAGGACTGATGGCCTGGGCACATGCGCTGATCGACTGGATGATCGGCCTCGGCGCGCCGCTGGCGCTCGGCCTGGTGCTGCTCGCTGCCGGACTTGCCGTCGCAGGCTATTTCCTGGTTCGCCTCGCCTGGCGGATCTACCTGGTGCAAGCCTGGCGGCTTCGTCGCAAGCAAAGGCTTGCCTCTTGAACTACGACAACAATAATGATGACGTCCTGCGCCGTGCACGACACTCGATTCTTGTCGCCCTGACGGCGTTTTCCGTAGTCATGGTGGCGGGAACCTTCGGCTACAAGCATTTCTCGACGCCCGACACGACGTGGATGGATGCCACCTACATGACTTTCCTGATGGTCGCCACGATCGGCTATGGCGCCGGCGTGGATATTTATCATCACCCTGACCGCGAGTTGTTCACCATGGCCGTAGCCTTTTCCGGCATCGGCATCATGACCTATTTCTTTTCAAGCGTAACGGCACTGGTGCTGGCCAGTGACTTCGACAAATCAATGCGGAGACGACGCATGGACAAAATGATGAAAAAGCTGCACGGCCACTACATCCTCTGCGGCTTCGGCCGCGTCGGGCGCAATGTCGCTGCCGAACTGGAAGCCACCAACCATCACTACGTCGCCATCGACGAAAGCCTGGAACTGCTGGAATCGCATGCCCAGAAAAAACCGGGCATGATCTTTCTTCAGGGCGACGCCTCGGACGACGACCTGCTGATCAGTGCCAACCTCGAACAGGCCAAAGGCGTCTTTGCCGTCACGGGCGACGACAGCCGCAACCTGATGATCAGCCTGACCGCCAAGCAGATCAATCCGGCGGCACGCGTGGTCGCCCGCTGCAACGACCTGCGCAATGTCGAAAAGATGCGCAAGGCCGGTGCCGACTCGATCGTCTCGCCTAACTTCACCGGCGGCATGCGCATCGCCTCGGCCATGCTGCGACCTCATGTCGTGTCCTTCCTTGACGAAATGCTGCGTTCGGTGCACAAGTTGCGGGTCGAGGAAGTGGTGGTACCCGCCGATTTTGAACCGCGTGCGCTGGCCACGCTGCGCCGGCTGCGCAGCGACAATTACGTCCTGCTGGCGGTGCGCACGCGCGGCGACTGGGAGTTCAACCCGCGCAGCGATTTCATCCTGCAACCGGGTTTCACGCTGATCGCGATGGCCTCACCCCACGGCCGGATGGAACTCGAACACGCGCTCGAAGTTTCCAACAAGGACGACACCGAATAAGCGGGCAGGCGCCTGCCTGTTTCAAGCCCGAAGCGGCGCCCAACTGCCGGTGCGAAGATCGCATCAACCCAGCACGCCATCCTGCAGTCGCATCACCCTGGCGGCCCGCGCCGCGAGATCCAGATCATGGGTCACCAGCACCAGCGCCGCCTGATGCTCTCGACACAGTTCCAGCAGCAGGCCGAACACCGCATCGGCGGCACTGCGATCAAGATTGCCGGTCGGCTCATCGGCCAGCAGACAGGCAGGCTTGGTGACCAGCGCACGCGCCACCGCCACGCGCTGCCGTTCCCCCCCGGACAACTCGCCGGGACGATGCCTGAGGCGATGCCCCAGACCGACGCGCTCAAGCACCGTCCTCGCCTGCTGTTCCGCCTCGCCACGCGGCAGGCGCCGGATCAGCAGCGGCATGGCGACATTCTCCACCGCTGTGAATTCCATCAGCAAATGATGGAACTGATAGACGAAGCCCAGACTGCCGTTGCGTAGCCGCCCGCGTTCGGCCTCGCCGACCTGCGCCAGATTCTTGCCGTGCAGCAGCACCTGCCCCGCCGTCGGCGTGTCCAGCCCGCCCAGCAAATGCAGCAAGGTGCTCTTGCCCGAACCGCTGGCACCAACGATCGCCACCGTATCGCCGGCGCCGACTGTCAGACTGACGCCGGTCAGCACCGGTACGTCGGTTTCACCCTGGTGGAAGATCTTGCTCAGGGCGCTGCATTCGAGAACGGCCTCACTCATAGCGCAGCGCCTCCGCCGGCTGTGTGCGCGAGGCGCGCCAACTCGGGTACAAGGTGGCCAGCAAGGTAAGGACGAAGGACACCACGGCGATGGTGCCGACGTCCGCCCAGTGCAGGTCGGAGGGCAGATCGCTGATGTAATACACGTCCTTGGACAGGAATTTCATGCCCAGCAGGCTTTCCAGTGCCGGTACCACGACATCGATGTTGAGCGCCAGGGCCACGCCACCGCCGATGCCAGCCGCCAGCCCCACGGTGCCGATCAGGATGCCTTGCACGATGAAGATGGCCATGATGCTGCCGGGACTGGCCCCCAGGGTGCGCAGGATGGCGATGTCGGCGCGCTTGTCGGTGACTGCCATGACCAGGGTGGAGACGATGTTGAAGGCCGCCACGGCGACGATCAGGAGCAGGATCAGGAACATCATGCGTTTTTCGATTTCGACGGCACGAAAGAAGTTGGCGTGGCTGCGGGTCCAGTCGCTGACCCAGGCATCGGTGTCGAGAAAGCGCAGCAGTTCGCGGCCGATTCTGGGCGCGGCAAACAGGTCATCGACCTTCAGACGCACCCCCGAGACCCGTTCGTCCATGCGGTAGAGCTTCTGCGCATCCGCCATGTGGATCAGCGCCAGGCCGGAATCGAATTCGAACATGCCGGCTTCGAAGACGCCGACCACGCGAAACTGCTTGACCCGCGGCAGGATGGCCGCCGGGGTGACCAGGCCTTGCGGCGCCAGCAAGGTGACCTTGTCGCCGGCCCGGGCGTGCAGGGCGCGTGCCAGTTCGCTGCCCAGGACGATGCCGAATTCGCCGGGCAGCAGTTGGTCGAGTTTGCCGGACTTCATGTGGCGGGCGAAGTCGGCGACCTTGTCTTCGGCGGCGGGCAGGATGCCGCGCACCATGACGCCGCGCACCTGGCCGTCGAAGCTCAACATGCCCTGCGCTTGCACGTAGGGTGCGGCGGCCTTGACCCGCGGATGCTGGGCGGCGCCCTGCACGACCTTGCTCCAGTCGGCGATCTCGCCACTTTCGCTGCTTATCTGGACGTGCGAGACCACGCCCAGAATCCGCTCACGCAGTTCCTTCTGGAAGCCGTTCATGACCGACAGCACGACGATCAGCGCGGCCACGCCCAGCGCCAGGCCGAGCATGGAAATCAGTGCGATGAAGGAAATGAAGCGGTTGGCCGCACCTTCGCGCGGCTGGGCCCGCGTGTAGCGCAGCCCTATGAGGAGTTCGTAGATCATTTGCTTTTTCGGTTATGCGGATTCCGTCAGTGAAAATTCAGTGCGAGGCATACAAATACCATTGAATTGCGTGCGCGACCAAGCGAGTGACTCTTTCGTGCCCCTAGCCGACACGGCGCCCGCGCCATTGCGGACGTCCAACTGCAACGCTTCGCAGGGTTGAAGTTGCTACACGAAGGGATTGTTTACTCTCGTACCTGTTCCGCGAAAATCATCGACGTTGCGGGTTACTACGGTCAAGTCATGAATCAGTGCAATCGCCGCAATCTGTTTGTCTATTGGATGTTCATGATGAGGTGTCATCAGCCGGCCCCAAACCTGAGCGCATTCTTCATCGAAGCTCAAAATCCTGTCGTTATAGTCCGCGACGACCAAGTCAAGCCATTTTTCAAGCTTCCTGGCCTGGGGAAGATCGCCGCGATGCCTGATATTCTCCAGCCCTCTGCGGATTTCACCTATTGTTTGCACAGACAAGTAGATGTCATCCGCTTCGATCGTCTGGAAAAACTTTTGAACACCAACGTTCGCTTTTTTCCCCTTTCGGGCCTCGCTGATCACATTGGTGTCGACCAAGTACATGTCGGCTACTACCCCTTTCGGCAATTGAAGTCGGAGTCTTCACCAACATTTGGCATGCTCGAAAGAATCTCGGCAACAGACCGACGCTTCGGGCGCTGCAGAACGCTTCTTAGAATCTCACGATGCTCCGCTTCCGCGCTTCTACCATGAGCTGCCGCCAGTTGCTTCAGCGCCAAGGCAACATCCTCATCAACATTTCGAACCACAAGATTGGTAGCCATAGTCGCCCCCTTGATTGGAATCATTGATTGCAGAATACCAAAGCGGTGATTGCAATGCAATCACTATTCCAGCCTTGGCTTCAACGGCCGGAATTGGCCGCTATGTACACCTCTACATACCTGTTTTTTTCGGGCTGGCGGCGCGTGTTAACATGCGCCCATGCTGACGCTCATCGTGCCTGGCCTGATCTGGACGCGCCAGGCGCTCGCGGACCTCACCTACGACCTGCCCCTGCCCGCCTTTGCCACCCTGCTTGGGCGTGGCCGATTGCGCCACCGCCCGCCCCAGGACACCGCCGCAACTCTGGCCGAGAGCGCGGGACTGGCCACTCCGCTCCCTGCCGCGGCCTTGCGCTGGCATGCGCTGCGGGAAGAATCCGGACTGCATGACTCCAGCGACTGGCTTTGCCTCGACCCGGTACGACTGCGCTTCGAACAACGCAGCCTGATCCTTGATGATCCGAAGCAACTGCATCTCTCGCACGACGAATCCTCGGCGCTCACAGCGGCGCTGGCACCGATCTTTTCTGCCCTCGGCGAACTGGAAGCAATCGCGCCCGACGCATGGAACCTGCGGCTGCATTGCGCCGCACCGGTGTTCCAGGACTTGCCCAAAGCGGCCGGTCGCTCAGCTTCTCCGCTACCGCTCGACGCTGCATACGCACCATGGCGCCAAGCCATCAATGAAGCACAGATGCTACTGCACGCCCACCCGGTGAATCGGGCCCGTGAAGCCGCCGGGCAGCCTGCCGTGAATTCACTCTGGCCCTGGGGCGGCGGACCACTGCCGGCCGCCGGCAAGAGCGCCCATGATGCGCTCTGGAGCAACGACCCCATTGCCCAGGGCATCGCGCGGGTGCTGCGGATCGATCATGCGACCTTGCCCGCTCGCTTCGGCGACACGAATGCACGTGCACCGCTGGCCATGGTCGAGGCCCTGGAAGCTCCCGCCCGCAACGGCGACGCACTGGTCTGGCGTGACGAGCTGGCCCGCTTCGAAGCCGACTGGCTGCTGCCCGTGCTCGGCGCACTGCGCGCAGGCCGACTCGATGCCCT
>CAMBRI010000199.1 GCA_945870205.1 Sulfuritalea hydrogenivorans sk43H
CTAGCGTATGCACACATATTTCAATAGTGATTCCGTGAGGAAATATCGCAGAGCCCGGCTCCCTCCCCTTCAAGGGGAGGGCTGGGGAGGGGATGGGGCTACTGGGTACATTATGGATATATCATTGAAAGTACGCGCATCGTCGGCCCCCATCCCCCACCCAACCTCCCCCTTGAAGGGGGAGGAGTTTCCGGCTTCGACTTGTGTGCATACGCTAGCCCCTCAAGGGGGGGCTACTGATCGACTCGCTTCGCTCAACTATCACCAGCGACTTCGAACGAGTTGTTTCACGTTAACGAGAGGGTCGCGGCGCGACCCCGGATCAACCCGGAGGCCGCGTCTGCGCTGCGAACGCTGTCAGCGCCTGCTGGAATTCCTCGATTGCGGCGGCGGTGATTTCCTCGCCGCATTCATAGCAGTGCGCGCCGTTGGTTCGATCCACCCAGCGGCACCCGCAGTGGTCGCAGGCAAGTTCGGGAGCGCCATGGGGATTGAGGAAAATCATCGGCAGGCTCCCAGGAAAGCAAGTCCAAGCGAGTCGAGAAAATCCTCGTAGCCGGCGTCCTGAAGCTGTGCCTTGTTCTTGAACACGAAGAACATCATGCGGCCGCGCCGGATCAGACGCTTGATCACCGTCGGCGTATCGCCCTGGAGTTCGCCGAGCATCGTCGCCATGGCCTCTTCGTCGGCCACCAACAGGAGGTCCACCTTGGTCGACGCCATGCCCGCGAAGCGCTCGATGCGCGCCGACATGGCGCCATTTTCTAGCTGCCAGGCCAGCAGCGGCACGTCGGTCGCCGCCTTGACACCGTCAAGGTGTTTGCCAGGCAGGATGCCCGAGGCCTCGCGCGAGACGAATCCGATGCGCGAGCCCTCCACCATGTCGAGAAAAAGTTCGCTATGGCGATCCAGCATGGACTGCCAGGGGGCGATTTCGCCAAAGGAAAGATCGGTAGCCGTCGTCATCAGTGTTTGGGTGTCGCCAGTTCAAGTGTTTCGATGAAGTCGAGGATACCGGCAGCTTCCAGAATGTGCCGCTGTTGCAGCAGGAAAGGCTTGATCTGCAGCCTGCGCACCAGGCCTGCCATGCAGGATTCGCCCTCGACGCACAGGGTCTCCAGCGCAGAGTCTTCCATCACCAGCAGCATGCCCCATTGCGGGGGAAAGCGTCCGTCGAAGTCGCAACGTTCGGCCGGTTGGCTACCGTCCGGCCACCACAGCCACGCCGAACCGCTCTTCGACGCGTAGTCATCCGAATCGACGAAAGCGACTGCCAGCGCCTGCACCACCGCGCTTTCAGCGGCTGGCAGTACTGCCAGCACGTGTCGCCACGTCGATTCATTCAGTCTCATGCGTCCGGAATGACGGCTGTCGCCTCGATCTCGACTTTGGCACCCTTCTCGACGAAGCCGGCGACCTGCACCGCGGTCATGGCGGCACCGTAGGTACCGATGATTTCGCGGAACACCCGGCCGAGTGCCTTTTGCGACACGTCGTACTCGTCCTTGTCGCCCAGGTACCAGGTCATGCGCACAATGTGTTCCGGCCGGGCACCCGCCTCCGCCAGTATGGCAACGATGTTCTTCAGCGCCTGCGCAGCTTGCCCCACCAGGTCATCGGCGTGAAACTGGCACTGCCCGTCCCATCCCACCTGGCCGGCGACAAACACCATTCGCCCGCGCGGAGCAACCACGCCGTGGCTGTATCCCTTGGCATCCATCCAGCCCGGCGGCAGCAGTTTTTTCATTTTGTTTCTCCTTGATTGGTTTGACGCAGCCGGAAACGTTGCAGCTTGCCGGTTTCGGTGCGCGGCAGGGCCGCGACAAATTCGATCTGGCGCGGATACTTGTAGGGGGCGATGCTCTGCTTGACGAAATCCTGCAGCTCCTTCGCCGTTTCCGGCGTCGGATCAAAGCCGGCACGCAGCACCACGATGGCCTTGACGACCTGGCCGCGCTCCTCGTCGGCCGCGCCGATGACACCGCACTCGGCGACCTTGGGGTGGCGAAGCAGGGCATCCTCGACCTCGGGCCCGGCAATGTTGTAACCCGCGGAGATGATCATGTCATCGGTGCGCGAATGATAGTGAAAATACCCGTCGCCATCCATCGCGTAGGCATCACCCGTGTAGTTCCAGCCGTCCTTGACGTACCTGGCCTGGCGCTCGTCGGCGAGATAGCGACAACCCGTCGGGCCCTTCACCGCCAGATTACCGACCTCGCCCACCGGCGTAGGCTTGCCCTGGTCGTCCATCACGCAGGCGACGTAGCCTGGAACGACGGTGCCGGTGGCACCGGGCAGCGCATGCGCCTCGTCGGCCGAGATGAAGATGTGCATCAGTTCGGTGGCGCCGATGCCGTCGATCATCTCGATCCCGGTCGCCTCTTTCCACAGCGCGCGGGTCGCCGCGGGCAGCGCTTCGCCGGCCGAGACACATTTGCGCAAGCTGCTGTTGCGCAGCGACCCGGCAATGGGCGCGATGGCCCGATAGGAGGTCGGCGCGGTGAACAGCACCGTGGCCTTGTATTTCGCCACCGCGTCGACCAGATCCTGCGGCGCGCCCTGCTCCAGCAATACCGTCGACGCGCCGACGCTCAAGGGGAACAGCAACAGGCCGCCCAGACCAAAGGTGAAGGCCAGCGGCGGCGTGCCCATGAAGATGTCGTCGGGCGTCGGGCGCAGCACGTGAGGCGGCCAGCAGACGCAGGAGGCCATGACATCGCGATGGAAGTGCATGGTGGCCTTGGGCTGACCGGTAGTGCCCGAGGTGAAGGCCAGGATGCAGGTATCCGTGAGCGCGGTATCGATGTTGCTGAAGGCGGTCGACTGCCGCGCCATCGCGGCGTCGAGGCCGGTTGCGGAGCTGTCATTGAAATAGAGGACATGCTTCAGTTGCGAGGACTCGGCTGCGGCAAGCTTCAACTCCTCGGCCAGGCGCAGATCGCAAAGCGCATGCGTGACCTTGGCCTTGGCGATCACATGCCTGAGTTCCTTGGCGCGCAAGAGCGGCATGGTCGCCACCGCCACCGCGCCCGCTTTCATCACGGCAAACCAGCAGGCCGCCATCATCGGATTGTTGGGAGCACGCAGCAGCACGCGGTTGCCGGGAACCAGGCCCATGTCGCGGACCAGCACATTGGCAATGCGGTTGACGCGTTCCTGCAGGTCGGCGTAGGTCCAGCGCAGGCCCGGCGCCTGGATGCAGACACGCCCGCCGCGCCCCTGAACGACATGATCGTCGAGCAGCGGATCGGCACAGTTCAGCCGTTCGGGGAACTGCAATTCCGGCAGATCGAACAGGAACTCCGGCAGTTGCTCCGCCGGTGGCAGGTTGTCGCGGGTAAAAGTATCGATATGGGCGCTGTAGGTCACGTCATTTCCCCCTTTGCGACAGCCATCCCGCTCAAATCCGGACGCCGAGACGATAGCCTTCCTGGATCGCGGCATCGAGGCCGCGCGGCACCGTGGCGTCGCCGCCGCCGTGCAGCTCGTCGACCATCCACTGAAACTCGTAGAACAAGTCGTGGTTGGCCTTGCGCGGGCTGGAGACGATCACGCTGTCGCAGGGGATGAACTGCTCGCCCTTGGGCGTCTTCACCGTTGCCCCCTCCTTCGTCACCTTGACCAGTTGCGCCAGGGTCACCGTCTTTATCCCCAACTCATCGACCCAGGCCGTATGGCGCCACTTGAAGGTCGGCATGATGTCGCCGCCGATGCGCTTTTCCTTCTCGATCACGGTGACTTCGTGCCCGGCCTTGGCGAGGAACTCGGAGATAGTCAGGCCGATCATGCCGCCGCCGATCATCACCACGCGCTTGCCGGTCTTGACCCGGCCATGCGCCACTTCCAGCGCATCGACCAGCAGTTCAGCGCCTTCGAGGTACTGGAACACCGCCATGTCGGTGCGTGAACCCGCGGCAACAATGCAAACGTCGTATTCGTGCAAGACACTCCTCATGAACTTGGCGTTGGCCTCGGTATTGAGGCGCACTTCGACGCCCAGCTTTTTCGCCATCACGCCGTAGTAGTCGATCACGCTCTGCAGGTCGGCCGGGCGTGCCAGGTCGTTGGCGGCATAGGCACCGAGCGCGCCGCCGATCTTGTCGGCCTTGTCGAACACGGTCACCGCATGGCCGCGCTTGCGGGCAGTGATGGCGGCCTCCATGCCGGCCGGTCCGGCGCCGATGATCATGATGCGTTTCTTCTCGGTGGCTTCGGTGACGTGGTATTCCGGCTCGACCTCGTGGCCCAGCATCGGGTTCATGGTGCAGGTGTAGGGCAGGTCGCGGAACAGACGCGACAGGCAGTTGAGGGAGCCGATGCAGGGACGCACTTCCTCCATGCGGTCCTCGGCGGCCTTGTGGATCATCTCGGGGTCGGCCAGCAAGGGGCGGCAGACTTCCCAGTAGTCGAACACGCCATCCTTCACGCAGTCGTTGGCCATGGCCGGCTCGGGCAGGCGATTGCCGAAGGCGACCAGCACATTGGGGAACATCTTCTTGGCTTTTTCGGAGAGGAAGTTCCAGTAGCCCGGCTCGACATCGCGGCCGAAGGAGGACTCCGGCGCTTCCTGCCAACCGACGGTGACCGAAATCATGTCCACGCCGCAATCGACGGCCTGCTGCATGAGTTCGAAGGATTCATCCTGGGTATTGCCGCCCCAGCGGTCCATCAGTTCGGCGCCGTTGAGGCGAATGGACAGCGGATTGTCGGGCGTGGCCTGCTTGATGGCGTCGATCAGTTCGCGCATGAAGCGGCCGCGGTTCTCCACCGAGCCGCCGTATTCGTCGGTGCGCTGGTTGGTGAAACGGGAATTGAAGTTGGCCAGCAGGTAGCCCATGAAGCTGGTGACCTCGGTGGCATCGAAGCCGGCGCGAACCGCACGCTTTGCCGCGTCGGCGTGCTGCGCGATGACGACCTTGATCTGGTCCTTGGTCAGTTCGCGCGGCGGACGGAAATGCGGCAGGGTCTGCGGCACCACGGAGGGCTGCACGCAGTAGCCGAGGTCGATACCACCGTAGCGGCCGGCATGCAGGATCTGCTGCATGGCCATGGCCCCGGCATCATGGATGTAGCGGGCGATCATCTCGAACTGCGGCAGGAACTTGTCGTCGTGGATGGCGATCTGGCGGAAGTAGGACTTGCCCTCGCCCAAGGCATCGGGATAGGCGCCCTGGTTGGTGATCAGGCCGCAACCCGTGCCGGCGATGACCCGTACCCGCGCCAGTTCACGCGGCGTGATGGTGCCGTCGCGACCGTTGTAGTTGGACACGCAGCATGCGCCATACTTGATCCGGTTCTTGACCTCGAACTTGCCGATCTTGCCCGGCTGGAACAGGTGATTGAGCTTTGCTTCTCCCGGTCTGGTCACTTTTTCTTCCTCCTGTGGTGCTGCACTCGGCGCAAGCCGAACATGTTATTGGATACTGTATACATTAAGGGCAAAGCCTTGGCGCGTCAATACGAATCACCGTAGATTTCGGGGTGGCTGTGCTCCCACGCCGCAGCCAGCCTCGGATCGCGACGCGTCACTTCGGAATGGTCAACGCGACCAGTGCGCGTCATGTAGCTGTAGGCGAAATCGAGCGGCGCCAGGTGGATCAGTTGATCCATGCGTTCGTACCAGCGGATGCTTGCACTGGCCGCGTCGAGAATCTTCGTCATCGGCGGCAGGCGACGTTCCTGGTAGAGCGCCAGCGCCTCCGGCAGGTTCCCCGTGTCGCGCAGGGCCTTCCACAAGGCGATCGCGTCTTCCATGGCGAGGCGCGTGCCGGAACCGATCGAAAAATGTGCCGTGCGCAGGGCATCCCCCATCAGCACCACGTTGTCGACGCTCCATTGCCGGTTCGAGACCGCGGGAAACTGGCGCCAGCAGGACTTGTTGGAAAGTATCGGCGCGCCTTCCAGGTCCTTGGCGAAGACCTGTTCGCAGTGGCGGATCGTCTCCTCCTCGCTCATATCCGCAAAGCCGGCACGCTGCCAGGTGTCATCCGTGACCTCGACCAGGAAGGTGCTCATGCGCGGGCTGTAGCGGTAGTGATGCGCGCAGAAGACGCCGTGTTCCGTTTCGCGGAAGGTCAGCGACAGGCTGTCGAAAACCTTGCTGGTGCCGAACCAGATGAAGCGGTTGCGGCGCAGGTCGGTCTCGGTGCCGAACTTGTCCGCGTTCTCGTTGCGCACCCAGGAGAAGGCGCCGTTGGCGGCGACCACGAGATCGGCGCCGGCCAGCGCGGGCTGATCCAGCGTCGTCACTTCGCTGTCGAACTCGATCTTCACCCCCAGCGACTCGGTATGGGCGTAGAGCAGGGACAGCAGTTCCAGCCTTCCGATTGCTGCGAAACCGTTACCGGCGATGGGAACGCGCGTGTCGTTGTGCACGATGGTCAGGTTCGGCCAGGTCTGCATGAGCGGCATGAGCCGCTGATACATCGCCTCGTCGTCGGCGCGAAGGAATTCCAATGCCCGGTCGGAGAAGACAACGCCGAAGCCCCAGGTGGCGTCGCGCGGGCCGCGCTCGTAAATCACGATGTCGTGGGCCGGATTGTCCCGTTTCATCAGCGCGGCGAAGTAGAGACCGGCCGGGCCGCCGCCGACGATGCGGATCTTCATGCTGCCTTCTCCCGCTCCAACTGATCCGCAATAGTCTCGCGCAGTTGGCGCTTGAGGATCTTGCCCACGGGGCTCAGGGGAAATTCGCTGACCACTTCGAGCCGCTCCGGCAGTTTGAAGCTGGCGATGTTCTGCCGCTTCAGAAAGGCGATCAGTTCCCCAAACTCGAGGCCCTGCCCGTCCCTGGTAATGACAAAGGCGCAGGCTTTCTCACCGAACACCGGATCGGGCATCGCCACCAGCGTCACGGCCTTCACCCGCGGATGACCGAAGATCAGGTTCTCCACTTCCTCACAGCTGATCTTCTCGCCGCCGCGATTGATCAGGTCTTTCTTGCGTCCTTCAGTGAACACGTGGCGACCCTCCTTGCGCACGATGTCGCCCATGCGGTAGAAGCCGTCCGGCGTGAAGGCATCCGCATTCTTGTCTGCCGCCCTGTAGTAGCCATGGATCGTATAGGGGCCGCGCGTGACGAGTTCGCCCGGCTCGCCGTCCGGCACTTCGCGACCCTCGTCGTCGAGCACCTTGATCTCGTCGTCGTCGCAAACCGGCACGCCGGAGCTGTTGAGCAGCATGTCCTCGGGTGCGTCGAGCGGCACCATGTTGATCAGGCCCTCTGCGGTCCCATAGATTTCCTGCGGCGTGCAACCGAAGCGGGCTCGCAGGCGGCTGCGCAACTCGGGAGCCAGGCGGGCGCCGCCGTTCTGAATCACCTTCAGCGACGACAGGTCGTAGTTGTCGGGAACCGTCGAATTGAGCCAGTTCGAGATCAGCGGTACGACCGCGGCAATCACCGTCACCTTCTCGCGTTCGACCAGCGAAAACACATCGGCGGCATCACCCGAGGGCGCCAGTGCCACCGTGCCGCCGTAGTAGAAAGTGCCCAGCATGCCGGGCGAAGCCAGGTTGTAGTTGTGTCCGAGCGGCAGGATGGCCATGAACACCGTGGCATCATTGAAGCCGCCGGCACGGCCGCAAAGCCGGGCATTCAGCACGTAATCGTCATGGGTGCGCGG
>CAMBRI010000200.1 GCA_945870205.1 Sulfuritalea hydrogenivorans sk43H
ATCCTGGTCGAAACCGATGTCGAACTGCAGCCGCTGGCCGTGGCCAAGCTGCTGGCCGCGGTGGCGAAGAAGGAAGGCCCGCAACTGATCATCCTCGGCAAGCAGGCGATCGACGACGACGCCAACCAGACCGGCCAGATGCTGGCCGCCCTGCTGGGCTGGTCACAGGCCACCTTCGCTTCCAAGGTGGTGATCGGCGAAGGCAAAGTCACCGTGACGCGCGAAGTCGATGGCGGCCTGGAAACCATCGAGATAAGCCTGCCGGCCATCGTCACCACCGACCTGCGCCTGAACGAACCGCGCTACGCGACGCTGCCCAACATCATGAAGGCCAAGAAGAAGCCGATGGAAATCGTCAAGCCGGCCGACCTCGGTGTGGATGTGGCGCCGCGCCTGGCCATCATCACGGTCACCGAACCGCCCAAGCGCAGCGCCGGCATCAAGGTGGCCGACGTCGCCGCGCTGGTCGACAAACTCAAGAACGAAGCCAAGGTGATCGCATGAGCCTCCTCGTCATCGCAGAACACGATAACGCCGGCCTCAAGACCGCGACCCTGAATGCCGTCACTGCAGCGGCAAGAATCGGTGCGCAGTTGGGTACGGATATCCATATTCTCGTCGCCGGTGCTGGCTGCGGCGCCGTTGCCGAGCAGGCCTCGAAAGCCGCCGGCGTGAGCAAGGTGCGCGTCGCCGATGCCGCCCATTACGGCGACCAGACTGCGGAAAATCTCGCCGCGCTGATCGTCGCCAATGCTGCGGGCTACAGCCACATCATCGCCCCCGCCACCAGCAACGGCAAGAACACCCTGCCGCGCGTGGCGGCGCTGCTCGACGTGGCGCAGATCTCGGAAATCATCAGCGTGGTCGATGCCGATACCTTCGTCCGCCCGATCTACGCCGGCAGCGCGCTGGCCACGGTCAAATCGAGTGACGCGACCAAGGTCATCACGGTGCGCACCACGGGCTTCGATGCTGCGGCGAACTCGGGTGGCAGTGCGGTCGTCGAGGCGCTGGCGGCCGCTGCCGATTTGGGCCAGTCGAAACTGCTGGGCCGCGAACTGACCAAGTCGGCGCGGCCGGAACTCGGCGCGGCGAAGATTATCGTTTCCGGCGGGCGCGGTATGGGCAGCGGCGAGAACTACCACAAGCTGCTGGAACCGCTGGCCGACAAGCTCGGCGCGGCCATGGGGGCTTCGCGCGCTGCGGTCGATGCCGGCTTCGTGCCCAACGACTACCAGGTCGGCCAGACCGGCAAGATCGTCGCGCCGCAACTCTACATCGCCATTGGCATTTCCGGTGCGATCCAGCACCTGGCCGGCATGAAGGATTCCAAGGTGATCGTGGCGATCAACAAGGATCCGGACGCGCCGATCTTCCAGGTGGCCGATTATGGATTGGAGGGTGACCTGTTTTCGATCGTTCCTGAACTCATAGCTGAATTGCCATAGCGCCTTATGGCAATCCAGCGCTCAAACGTTCTACCCCCACGACGCTTCGTTTCCTCCTCCTTATTCGTCGGGGTTTTTCGGCTCGGTGAAGCGTGCTTCGCCGAGCCATTTTTCCACGCGCAATTGAAGCTCCGCGATGTGGACGCCTAATGAGGCCCCACTTCTGTTTGCGCGTTGGTCCCGATAATGCCCGCACTGCGACCACGGTTGCCATCGAGCATGCACCTGGATCGGTCAGTGAAACTGGACGATGAATGCCTCTCACATTGTGGCCTTTTTGTTTGTTGAAGACTCTCATATTGATTCGCTTATTGCCACGTATTGTCAGATGCCAATTGAATTCCAGTCGCATTGGTAAATGTCATTGCGATCCATTCTTTTGGTCACGACCGCAGAACATAAAGTCTGGCACCACGAAGGATGACTTGAAATTCCGTTCCGCACTTATGTAAATCCTGCAATGAAGAATATCCGCAGCCTGCTGGTCGCCAACCGCAGCGAAATAGCCATCCGCGTCATGCGCGCCGCCAGCGAAATGGGCATCCGCACCGTCGGCATTTACGCCAACGAGGACCGCTTTGCTCTGCACCGCTTCAAGGCCGACGAAAGCTACCTAGTCGGCGAAGGCAAGAAGCCCATCGCCGCCTATCTCGACATCGACGACATACTGCGCGTGGCCAAGGAAGCCAAGGTCGATGCCATCCATCCCGGCTATGGCTTCCTGTCGGAAAATCCGAACTTCGCCGATGCCTGCGCCGCGGCCGGCATCGCCTTCATCGGGCCGAAACCGGAGGTGATGCGCACGCTGGGAAACAAGGTAGCGGCTCGCGTGGCGGCCGTGGCCGCGGGCGTGCCAGTGGTGCCGGCGACCGACGCCTTGTCCGTCGATCCCGCCGAGGCGCGGCGCCAGGCGCTGGCCGTCGGCTATCCGCTGATGCTGAAGGCCAGCTGGGGCGGCGGCGGACGTGGCATGCGAGTCGTCGAAGCGGAAGCCGAGCTCGACGAACAACTGGCCGCCGGCCGGCGCGAGGCGCTGGCCGCGTTCGGCAACGACGAGATGTACCTCGAAAAGCTGGTGCGCCGCGCCCGCCATGTCGAGGTGCAGGTGCTGGGCGACACGCACGGCCAGCTGATCCACTTGTTCGAGCGCGACTGCTCGGTGCAGCGCCGCAACCAGAAGGTGGTCGAGCGCGCCCCGGCACCCTACCTCGACGACGCCACGCGCGCGGAGCTGTGCGAAACCGCGCTGAAACTCTGTCGCCAGGTCGGCTACACCCATGCCGGCACGGTCGAGTTCCTGATGGACGTGGATAGCGGCCGCTACTACTTCATCGAGGTCAATCCGCGCATCCAGGTCGAACACACGGTCACCGAGGAAGTCACCGGCGTCGATATCGTCAAGGCGCAGATTCGTGTCAGCCAAGGCGTGCGCATCGGCGATGCGGACTCGGGCATTCCGGCGCAGCAGGACATCCGCCTGCTGGCCCACGCGCTGCAATGCCGCGTCACAACCGAAGACCCGGAAAATAACTTCACGCCGGATTACGGTCGCCTCACCGCCTACCGCAGTGCCGCCGGTTTCGGCGTACGGCTGGATGGCGGCACGGCCTACAGCGGCGCCATCATCACGCCCTTCTTCGATTCGCTGCTGGTCAAGGTCACGGCGCGCGGCCAGGACCCGGCAGAGGCCATCCACCGTATGGACCGCGCCTTGCGCGAATTCCGCATCCGCGGCGTGGCGACGAACCTGCACTTCCTGGAAAACGTCATCCGCCATCCGCTGTTCCTGTCCGGCGAATGCACCACGCGCTTCATCGACGACACGCCCGAGCTGTTCCGCTTCGCCGCGCGCCGCGACCGCGCGACACGCTTGCTGCGTTTTGTCGGCGAGGTGGTGGTGAATGGCAACCCGGAGATGAAGGGGCGCCGAAGTTCCGTTCATGGGCCGGAGCACTCGTTGCCGCAGCCGCTGAAGCCCAAGCGCAGCGGCAGCGGCGACATCCCAACCGGCACCCGCGACCGGCTCAAGGCACTCGGGCCGACCGGCTTCGCGCAATGGCTGCGCGCCAACCCGCAAGTGATGCTGACCGACACCAGCATGCGCGACGCGCATCAGTCGCTGTTCGCCACCCGCATGCGCACGCGCGACATGGTCGACATCGCGCCCTACTATGCGCGCCTGCTGCCCGATCTGTTGTCCATGGAATGCTGGGGCGGCGCCACCTTCGACGTCGCCCTGCGCTTCCTCAAGGAAGACCCCTGGGAGCGACTTGCGGCCCTGCGCGAACGCATGCCCAACATTCCCTTGCAGATGCTGCTGCGCTCGGCCAATGCAGTGGGCTACACGAATTATCCGGACAACGTCGTCTGCTACATCATCGCCCAGGCCGCGCAGGCCGGCGTGGACATCTTCCGCGTATTCGATTCGCTCAACTGGGTCGACAACATGCGCGTCGCCATCGACGGCGTGATCGACTCCGGCGGAGTCTGCGAGGCCGCCATCTGCTATACCGGCGACATTTTCGATACCTGCCGGGCAAAGTTTGATCTCAAGTACTACGTCACCATGGCCAAGCAGTTGGAAAAGGCCGGCGCCCACATCCTGGGCATCAAGGACATGGCGGGTGTCTGTCGGCCGCGCGCCATCCACACTCTGGTCAAGGCGCTACGCGAGGAAACCGGCCTGCCGATCCACTTCCATACCCACGACACCTCGGGCATCGCCGCCTCGTCGGTGCTGGCTGCCGTGGAGGCCGGCGTCGACGCCGTCGACGGCGCGCTCGACGCCCTCTCCGGCCTGACCTCGCAGCCCAACCTGACCTCGATTGCAGACGCATTGGCCGGCACCGAACGCGCGCCCAATGTCGACACCGACGCCATGCGCGAAATCTCCGACTACTGGGAAGGCGTGCGACGCTACTATGCGCCTTTCGAGGCCGACATCCGCGCCGGTACCTCGGACGTCTATCGCCACGAAATGCCCGGCGGCCAGTACACCAACCTGCGCGAACAGGCGCGCGGCATGGGCCTCGACCATCGCTGGCCGGAAGTCTCGCGCGCCTATGCCGATGTCAATCGGCTGTTCGGCGACATCGTCAAGGTGACGCCTACCTCCAAGGTGGTGGGCGACATGGCGCTGTTCATGGTCGCCAACGACCTGAGCGCAGATGACGTCGAGGACCCGACGCGCGACGTGGCCTTTCCGGAATCCGTGGTGTCGCTGTTCAAGGGCGAACTCGGCCGGCCGCCGGAGGGCTTTCCGCAGGCCCTATCGGACAAAGTGCTGCAGGGCGCGAAGCCCCTCATGGCGCGGCCGGGCAAGGACCTGCCGCCGGTGGATCTGGAGGCCGAACGCGCGACGGCCGAGAAGGCCATCGGCCGCCAGGTGAGCGACACGGACCTGGCCTCCTGGCTGATGTATCCCAAGGTGTTCGCCGAGTATGCCGCCCACCAGCGCCACTACGGCGACGTCAGCCAGTTGCCGACGCCGGTGTTCTTCAACGGCCTGGCGCAAGGCGAGGAAATCGCCGTGGCGATCGACGCCGGCAAGACGCTGGTGATCCGCCTGCAGGGCAGCGCCGACATTGCCGATGACGAGGGCGAGGCGACAAAGTTGTTCTTCGAACTCAACGGCCAACCGCGCCTGATCCGCATCGACAAGGCCGGCGCCGCCGGAACCCGGCGCGAACGGCCCAAAGCCGAAGACGGCAATCCGGACCACATCGGCGCGCCGATGCCGGGCACCGTCGTCACCGTCTCGGTCAAGCCCGGTCAGAAAGTGCGGCGCGGCGATCCGCTGGTGTCCATCGAAGCCATGAAAATGGAAACCGTGGTGCGCGCAGAACGCGACGCCACCGTGATGGAGTTGATCGCCACCTCCGGCATGGCGGTTGGTCCGAAAGATTTGCTGCTGCGACTGGTGTAACCCATCAATCTTCCATTCTGGAGTTATTGTGCCCGCCGAATTGATTGTCGTGCTTTGATCTGAACGCTGTTGTCTCGTCAAGCTTCCAGTCGGTATTGGGGGTTGTGCAAGGTTGCCCCTGATCAACGACGAATACGCGGATTGTTCAATAGATGGGGCGCGGGCAACAAAGCCTATATCTATCTGGCGCAAATTCGATGAGTCCCTACGCTTAGGTATAGGAATGACCGCTGTCCTGCCTTTAACCGACGCTCAAAGGCACGGAACTTATGGGTCGCAGTGTCTCTTGATGGCCGACTGCACTCAGTGACCACGGGCCGGTTCGGAGCATCCAAACTACTGGGTTGCCTCTTGTGGCAGGATGCTGGTCCGATGCCGCCCTCGTTGTGGCGCAAGGCAAACGCGAAAACTGATACAGGGATTCACCATGTATGCGATCCGTCGTCATCGAGCCGCCGTCAAAGCGTGGTGTTGGCGGGTCCGATTCAGTCGGCGCGGAGTCATGTATTCCTGGGCGTTCTTCGACTTGGTGTGCGGCGGACCGAAGGAAGCGAAGGCACAGGCTGTCGCGTGGCGTGACGCACAGTTGGCTAACCTCAAAGCCCTCACCCTGGTTGAGTTCCACGAACGCCATCGGTCAAACAACGTCAGCGGGATGCCGGGTGTGCACTTCCACAAGACTGCCCGCCAGCCCCTTGGATTCTGGCAGGCAAAAATACGGTTTCACGATGGCAAGAGCAGAGCCAAGGCGTTTTCGGTACGCTTGCACGGATACGAAGAAGCCTTTCGCCTTGCTGTTGCCGCCCGGACTGAATTACTGGCACAGGTTGAGAACCGCCCGTACCTGCATCACCCGGTGGCGAAGCGGCTTTGTCGGCAGCGATGAACCGGTCCCACCTTGCGAGCGGGGCTTGGACCCGGCTCCATTCATTCCCTGACCACCGCACACCTGCATTTCTGGGGATAGCTTGGCCGCTTCGGAGGATCCAAGCGCAGGGTCTATGGATATATGGACAGTTCGCCTGGCGGCGAAACGGGCACATTGCCGTGGATAACGCAAAACGCCGTTATCCACCGCGCCGCCCTCTGCCCACAGATCCACAGACCCCCAAGAACAAGATCCTTTTCTCATTTGGGGTTCAAGGTCAAAAGCTCCTCGCGCAGAATCAAACCCGGATGGCCACGTGCGTTCCTCGCCAGGGCTATCCGGAACTACGCGTCGGATTCCGCCCCGCATTCCCCGGTCAGACTGCAGCGCCGGATCAGCTCGCGAATGTCCTCGACCCGCCACGCCGTAATGTGCGCTCCCAGCGTGCGCACAGGCCGCGGGTAGCGCCCAGATTTCACGCCTGCCCACCACGTCGACTTGCCGACCGGTATCAAAGCCGGGATCGGCGGCGCGGCCTTGGGATTGCCGATGATTTGTCGAAGGCGTAGGTAGCCCGTCTCAGGCAGGGCGTGCATCCCTCGCTGCTCTGGGGAGAAGGCGTCGTCGGCGAATTCCAGTCCATCGCTGCCGGCGAACCGTTCGCTTGCAGAGTGCTTGCGCGACTGAGGTAGTCCGCACACCGATACGCCGCAGCCTGAAGGTCGACCATTTTCTTCGGGATCGTCCGGCGCCTTATTGACGGCCGCGGGCCGGGAGCGATCCGCAGAATCACTACCAAGTCTGCCGCGAATCTGCGGAGTCGTGGGCGACCCCGGCTTTTTCGTGAGTGGCGTGCGGGTCTTTCCTGAATTCCTTTTCAGCATTTGCCAAGTTCCTTTTCTCGGAGGTTGTGGCGGCCCGGTTCGTCATGCGTACGAACCAGGACCGTACGGGACTTTCGTGGCCCGCTCCTCATCAATACGGATTCGCTCGTAAAGCTGTCGGCGACTATTTCCTAAGCCATACAACTATCTCTCTGGCGATGTCGATTAGCTAGGACAACAATGTCATTGGTCTATTCACCCCCCTTTCATCTGACGAAAGGGGGGCGCCATGGCGCTCAAACAGGGCAATGGTCTACAAGGCTGGGAAATAGCGGTCACCAAGAAACTCATCGGAGAATTCCGCCGGCGGTCACGAAGTCTGTATCGGGAGGAATTTGACGACCTCCTGCAGGAATGCCTGATGCACTGGCTTGAAGTGCGTCAGCAGCTAGTCCCCGACCCGGGCGGTCCGCCCATCGCCTACATGGCGCGGGTCGTGCGCAACAAGCTGATTGATCTGGCCCGCGAGCGGGAGACCGACAAGCGACGG
>CAMBRI010000201.1 GCA_945870205.1 Sulfuritalea hydrogenivorans sk43H
CTCGCTCTACACTTTGCTACAGATATTGTCGGTCACGCTTTTCGAGAAGATGCCCTTGCAGCAAGCCTTTCCGAGCAGCGACTCCAGTTCCGACAGCATCACCATCAACAACCAATTGAATCTATTCGCGATTTAACCGGACAGCAGTGTCCCTTGAATTATAAAATACAGATCCCGTTATCCTTATTCGCAAGAGTGGACGAGTGGCTACGCAAACCCTATGCTTTTGGGTTTACTCTAGCGAATTCCTATGGAATATGAAAGGGCAGAGAATGTCATATGGCTAAAGTAATAACAAGGCCATAGTCCATCCCAACAGATCGATGTTCGTCGCTATTCATGATCGCAGTCGTACAGCGAATGGCCGCTGTCCATGTAGCCGATGTACTCGATCGACACCACAACTGGCCGCTGTCCATGTTTGGGGGTGCCGTGCAGAGGGGGGGGGCGATTTCAGTGCTGGAAATGGCTGCGGTGTCCGGTCACAAGACTTTGCAGATGTTGAGGCGCCACACGCGCTTGCAAGCCGAGAAACTGGTCGCCAAGTAGGGGTAGATATCCTCGACTACCGGCAATATTACCGGCAACCCATGTTGCTGGTAACCTTGAGGAAAAACATAAATCCATATAAACTTCATGTTGTTAATAACGCATCACTACCGGCTAAGTTACCGGCAATATGGCTTCTGTAAAGATCGACCGCTACACGCAGTCACACCAATTTGAGCCGCTGTTGCCTCAGCGGCGGCTGGATGAGTTTCGTCAGCGCACACGGGCTGTCGTCGAGCAGTCCCTCCGGCTATCCGGCTGCGCCCATCCGGCGACGGTCACCAGCCTGCGAGAACTGGTGCGGGAGATGAACTCCTACTACTCGAACCGGATAGAAGGCCAGAGTACGCATCCGCTCAATATCGAGCGGGCGTTGCGTCAGGATTTTTCCGACAAGCCTGATGTGGCCAAACTACAGCGCCTGGCCTTGGGTCATATCGAAGCCGAGCGGGAACTCGAGCAACGCGTGGCCACCGGTGAATCCGCCTCTACAACGGCCTTCCTGCGGCAAGCCCACGCCGCTCTCTATGGTCGCCTTTCCATCGAGGACCGCACCACGGATGAAGGTCGAATCATTGAGCCGGGTGCATGGCGGGACGAACAGGTGGTGGTTGGCCGCCACGAGCCGCCGCTGTGGTCCTCGCTACCGGCGTTTCTCGCCCGGCTCGATGCCGTGTATGGCCCCGATACCTCACTGGACGACGCACTGATACACGTCGCCGCCGCACATCACCGCACGGCGTGGGTGCATCCTTTCCTCGATGGCAACGGCCGCGCCGTACGGCTGCAAACGCATTGCGCACTCTGGCATCTAAGCGCAGGGCTATGGTCGATGAACCGTGGCCTGGCGCGCAACCGCGACAAGTATTACCAGTTGCTCGATGCCGCTGACAGCCATCGCCAGGGTGATCTGGATGGCCGCGGCAACCTGAGTGAAAAGCTGCTGGGGGACTGGTGCGACTGGTTTATTTCAGTTGCCGAGGATCAGGTAAGTTTCATGACCAAGATGCTCAAGCTCGACGAAATGAAGGCGCGCATCACGGCATTGATTGCCTTTCGCTCTCGATTCGACAAAGGAATTCGCGAAGAGGCTGTCGCCCCCCTTTATTACCTGTTTCTTGCTGGCCCGACGCCGCGCGGCGAATTTCAGCAGATGACTGGATTGGGCGAGCGGACGGCACGTTCCCTGCTGTCCCGACTAATCGAGACCGATCTGGTGACCAGCACGAGCCATGCAGCTCCGGTGCAACTGGCATTTCCCCTCGATGCGCTGCAATTCCTGTTGCCTGAACTGTATCCGGAGGCAGCAACGGCAGTTTGAATTGTGCGCCTACGAACTATCCGACCACGTCGAGGCTGAACGGCCAACCGGCTATAGATTTGTACCATTCTGGGAACCTGATGGTACAAAATTGATGTGATCCTATTGGTCATAGAAACGGGAGATCGGCAAGCCGACCTCCCGTCCTTTTGAACCAGCCTGACTACGGCGACGCGTCGACGACAGCTTCCGTGACGGGGATGGCGTCGCCCCGTTCGCGGTCGAGTGCTTTTACTTCCCAGCGGGGTCCCAGACAGCTTCGGTTGTCGGGGACATAGCGAAGCATGAAGCGGCACTCCAGCGACTCATCAATCTGACACGCCGTCTCACTGACCAGCGCCACGGCTGCGCCGGCCGCAAAGCGCACGCGAAAGAACGAACGGTAACGCCCGTCCTTGCCTTCCAGAACGATGGAAGGAAACAAGCGGCGCAACATCGCACGCAGTTGCTCTGGCGGTAACTGAGTATCGAACAGGCTCCCCAGAATAGCGGCCGGATCGATGCGTAACTGGGCAGCCACTGCCTGCTGGTCAACTTCAACCTTGCCATTCGCAAGCAACGCGAGCTTTGCTTCCTCTTCGTTGGCCAGTCGGCGGGTTTCTTCGTAACGATCTACCAAGATAGGGTCGTCACTGTCGACATTGGCCAGCATGTGGCCCAAACGAGCCTGGCTGCGGTGGAGACGTTTGAACTCCTTCTCGCAAGCCTCGTATTCGTGACGTGGAGAGGCCGTCAGCTTGTCATGCAAGGCCTGGCGGAACACCCGGACGAATTCAGGCGTGAGAAAGAAGCGCAGCGCCTCGCTCAGCAGTTTTTTCACGCCAACCGTGGCAACGGTAACCGTGAGGCGTCCTTCCTTGCGTGCGCACGCTTTTGCGGTAGTGCAATTCGCGCAATACACCGACTGAGCACTTGAATTGACGGTCAGCACCAAGGTGCCGCCGCAACAGCCACAGGTGAGCAATCCGGCCAGGGCATTCTTCCCACCACCATGATTGCTGCGAGTTTGTTTCCGCGCATTGCACAAGTCCCAGGTCTCATCGCTGACCAGTCGGAGTTCCGGGCGGGCATAATGGCGCTCCTTGATCGCCTCGCCGCGTTCGGCTGCCCGAGTCTTGAAGGTTGTCGAGCCATGCCAGATAAACATTCCCTTATAGATTGGATTGGCCAGCAGAATGCGGACGCGCGACTGGCGCCAGAAACCTCCATCGGCTTTTCTGGCTTTTCGTGTACAGGGGATGCCCAATTCATTCAACCATATGGCAATCTGGGGCATCGATTGCCCGTCCTTACGGCGCTGGAAGATTTGGCGGACCAAGTCCGCCTCGTCGGGATTGACGACCCAGTGTGTGCCGATCCGGTTGTCCTGGGCATCGTACTCGCGTTTGAGGTCGTACCCGAAAGGTGGTGTGGCAATCATGTAGCCGCGTTCCAATTGGCCAACCATGCCCCGACCAACCCGATGCTGGAGGTTGCTGATTTCAGCCTGGGAAATAGCTCCCTTCATGCGCAAGAGCAGTTCCCATCCTTCGCGAGAGGTATCGATGCCGTCAGAGGTGATTAAACGGACACGTCGACTCGCTTTGAGGCGTTGGATGAGCTTCTCCTGCTCCATGCCGTCGCGGGCAAGGCGCTCGAAGGCGTCAAGCATCAGAATGTCGAAAGCGTTGCTTCCCCAAGCGCGTTCGAGTTTTTGTAAACCTTCACGCTTTTCAAGGGCGTGAGCCTGCCCGGACAGGGCAGAGTCGCTAAAGACAAGCCACTCGGAAACCTGAAGACCAAGATATTCTGCAATTTCTTTGCAACGGCGAATCTGGTCTTCAATCGAGGTTTCTCGCTGCTGGTCGCAAGAGTAGCGCGCGTAGATGGCAATACGGACAAGCAACGCTGTTAATGTTTCATTCATGGAGCAGTTCTCCTTGGGAAAGGATGGGTTGTGATCGCAGTTGCCGGACGGCAATTTCGGCCAGCATTTCTGCGAATTCCCGTACTTCGGATGGCATTGCCGATTCGGTGCGGTTATGAGGTATAGGCAAAATTTCGCGCGGACGAACTGCGCCTTCAGTTGGCTGTTTCATGGTCTGGCCTCCAGGGCGCGCAGAAGCTGTCGCGCCGGCATAAGTTGGAATGGTTAATTGCCCTGAATTACCCGGGCTGAAGGTCACTCAGGCGGCGAGCCTGCACCGGATGGCGTCCACTAGTTCCTGGTCGGTCGGGTTGTAGTAGCGCATAGCCATTTGTAGGGTTTTCCAGCCCATGATCTTGGCGAGGGTCTGTACCTTCATTCGCGGCGCCAGTCGCGAAGCCGCTTCGTGACGCAGGTCATGGAAATGCAGGCCTTGAATCTCGGCTGCGTTGCACAGGCGCTTGAAGGCGCGGTCAAGGCCAGAGGTGTCGTGGAAGTTGGGAAGGACCCGTCCGCCATGCACCTTGCTGGGCAACAGACGCAGAACGTCTACCGCCTTTGCACTTAGTGGAACGGTTCGGCTGGAGCCGTTTTTCGTTTCCCCGAGGCGGATTACCCCGAAGGTCAGGTTAACTTGACCCCAGTCGAGGGAAAGCAGCTCACCGGCACGCATGCCGGTTTCAATGGCCAAGTCGATGCTGGCTTCCAGCCAGACAGCGGCGCTCCGGGCGGCTGGGCGATGAAGGGCGGCACGTAGCCGTTGCTCCTCGTCATCGACCAGGCGGCGTTCGCGTCCTTCACCGGCCTTGGGTTTGCTCACCTTACGCAACTCATGTTCCAGTGGCATCGACCATTCCTGGATGGCTATCGTATAAAGATGCGACAGCAAGGCCAGTTCGAGGCGGACACTGTTACCTGAGACTTTGCGAAGGCGCGCATCGCGGTACTCGGCAAAGTCGCGGGAACACAAACTGTCCAACGGACGCAGCGCAATGGGGTGACGCTGTAGTTGCTTGATGCGATTGCGCTCGGCCACATGCCCCTTTTTGGTGGGGGTGACCCCGTTCAGGTAGCGCTCTAGACCTTCGTTAAGGGACGTCGATTCAATTTCTCGACGGTCCCGGAAACGCCTTTTGTCCATTTTGGATTCGACGTCGCGTGCCCATTTTTGGGCTTCCGCGCGGGCTTCGAAGGTTTTGGTTTGGCTTGGATAGCCTTTTCGGCGAATGATTGCCTGGAATTGATACTGGCCGCGTTTCGCAATTGATGCCATCGCTTTATCTCCTTAAAGAGAGGTATAGCGATGCCGCAGCGAGGGGGATCGCGCGGAAGTGCAGCAAAAATGCAGCAATAATTCCAAAAAAAGCAAAAAGCCCGCAAACTTCGCGGGCTAAGTGCTTGATTATTTGGCTCCTCGACCTGGGCTCGAACCAGGGACCTACGGATTAACAGGCGGGCGGTCGGAAGTGCCACAAAACCGCACGTATTCTACATGTAGATGATCGACCTGTCTAAGATGAAATGCCATTTTTGGTGAAATTCGCAACGTAGTGGCGCGGGTTTCGGGTCGATCTTAGACAGCCATTTCGACCATATTCGGTGCCGCGGTCTCACGCCACCGTTGCTTGATGTACATCTCGGTCGTCGTCTTGTCCTCGTGGCCACAGAGCAACTGTATCTTCTCGATCGGCTCGCCAGCCAGCCACATGTCCGTGGCACCTTTCCCCTTCAGATCCCGAAAGCCGAACGACGGTATCGCCTCGATGCCCTTCTTCGTGCGTTCGACATTTGCCTTCTTGATGGCTCGCTTGAGCATGGCACTCAACCCGTCGTAGGTGTATGGCTTGCCGGCATACTTTCCGCGGCTGGCACAGATCAATCGGCGGCCAATCTTCGGTATCTCGCCGATCAAGCGCGTTAGCAGGGCATCCAGATCGGGCGATAGCGCTATATCAACCACGTTCCCGGTTGTTCCCTTTACCTTGGCTTGATTGACGCGCAAGATACGTTTCCCGTCCTTTTTCGCCAGATTGGCGACTGTCCAGCCGAGGATGTCGCTCTCCGGCCGCTGTAGTGTCCGATAGGTCAGATCCATCATGGCGCGCACCTGGTCAGGGGCCTCGGCGTGCACGTCCCGATATTCGTCGTGAGTGACGTAGCGCTCGCGCTTGGATTCCGGGTTGCGCTTGATGCCGCTGGCGCGCAAGCATGGGTTGATCAGCAGTCCGTCGACGTGGCCGGAACGGATCAACCAGGACATGCACGATGACAAGCACGACTTCTGCCGATTGGCGCGCACGGGATGACCAGCGGTCGCGCCAATCGCCAGATAGTCCTGCACATGGTGGGGCTCAATGTCGGTCGGCAGCATTGGCGGCGCGAAGTAGAGCTTCAGCGGCTCGACATCGATCTTGTAGTCGTCGAGGGTGCGCTGGGCCAGCGTCTTCGCCTTGACCCGTGCCTCGCAGTCGACAATGAACATATCGAGCCAGTAGGCCACGGTGCCATAGATGCCCTGGGTATCGTTGTACAGACGTGCGCGCTCGTTGGCTTTCTCTTTGTCGGTGCCGAGCTTTTCCCAGCGGCCGTCGCGATGGACGTAGTGGAGCGCCCCGTGCTTGGCGTACACGCGGGGTTCTAGTCCGAGCGGATTGTCTTTGCGGCGACCGACCATAGCAGAAGCCATCTTACGCCTGCTTTTCGAACGATGCTATTAGCCCAATGCGATTCGGTTCGCGCCGTCCTGCCGGCTTGATGTTGGTGACTGGATTCATTACCTGCTCGAAGTGTGATCGCATCACCAGGGCGTCCCCGTTTGGCTTCTTGCGGACGGTGAGCCCCTGGCCCTTCAGGTGACGGATCTGCGCGGCCGCTTGCGTCAGCGGCTTGCAAAAATCGTCAATCTCTTCTTTGGTTAGCCAGGGTGGGTACATGAAGGGAGTTGAATCGGCCGTGCTTTCATCGGGAAGGAAGACGAACAAGTCGATTGCTCAACAACGGGATGATTTCTGCAAGGAGTCCAGTCTCAGGCAGTTGGTGCATTCGAGTTACTCCAAGCAGTAAGTTCCCTCTGTCGTGTCCAGCGTTTCGACGCAGACGACTCCCTCGTTCCGAGTCCATCCGGGCAACCGCACGAGCAAATACGCGATCACTCTCGGCGCCTGACCTCGTTGATTTCAGGGCTTCGGCTCGGCAACCAAATGCCCACCGAAGCCCGGCATCGATGGCCTTTGTTACCACGCATGGCAGGAAATAGCTCTTTCACGATAGGTGTCCGGACCATTCCGAAGTTCCTGTTGAGCATTTGCTGAGTTCCTTTCCATCTGCGGTGGTGGAGGTGGCTGGCTGCAAATTGCGTCCGAACCATGCCTGTACGGAAGACTTTCGTTCCCCGCTCTGCATGAATACGGAATTGCCTTAAAAACTGTCGGTGACTATGCCCTAGGTCATATAGATATATCTATTTCGATGCCATTTAGTTAAATAATCAGCGTCATTGGTCACATTGCCGCCCTTTCATCTGACGAAAGGGGGGCGCCATGGCGCTCAAACAGGGCAATGGTCTACAGGGCTGGGAAATAGGGGTCACCAAGAAACTCATCGGAGAATTCCGCCGGCGGTCACGAAGTCTGTATCGGGAGGAATTTGACTACCTCCTGCAGGAATGCCTGATGCACTGGCTTGAAGTGCGTCAGCAGCTAGTCCCCGACCCGGGCGGTCCGCCCATCGCCTACATGGCGCGGGTCGTGCGCAACAAGCTGATTGATCTGGCCCGCGAGCGGGAGACCGACAAGCGACGG
>CAMBRI010000202.1 GCA_945870205.1 Sulfuritalea hydrogenivorans sk43H
ATTGCGCTGCATAACGGCGGCCGTCTGGATGAGGCCGACGCACTCTATCGCGAGGTTTTGCGCCAGGCGCCGCGGCATGCGGACGCCCTGCATTTGCGAGCGCTGGTCTGCCATGCCAGGGGCAATTTCAGCGATGCGACGCAACTCGCCGAGGCTGCGATCGCTGTCGCGCCACGGCTGGCCAATTTTCACAACACCGCCGGTGAAGCCTGGCGTCGACTGGGGCAATCAGGGCAGGCCCGCAAGCGGCTGACCGAGGCCATTCGTCTCGACCCGTCCATGGCCATGGCCCACCATAATTTGTCCATGGTCTGCTGGGCAGAGGGAAGCCAGCAGGAGGCCTGGCAGCTCAGCCAGCGGGCATTGCAACTCAACCCCGGGTATGCCGAAGCACTGATCTACGGGATTTCGATCGCCTGCGAACTGGACCAAGCGGCATCGGCCGCCGAACTCGCGGCGCGACTTGAAAAGCTGGCCGGCCATCCTTCTGCCAGGGCGGCGCTTGCCATGTATCACTGCTACCGCGCGCGCACGCATTTCCGGCACCTGCAATTTGTCGAAGGCGATCAGGCGGCGAGCACCGCGATAGCGATCGATCCGGAGTTCTGGGGCGGATGGGGGCTGCGCGGCGAAGCCTTTTATCAGCAGGGGGATTTTGCGCGGGCCGAACTGTTTTGCAGCATCGCTGTCAATCTCGCGCCGCAAAATCAGGACGCGCGCGGCAATCTCGCGCTCTTGCTGAAGAACCAGAAGCGGCTGGACGAAGCCGCGTCGCACCTGCGCAGCCTGCTTGGCGACCACCCCGACAATGTCGAGGCGCGCTTCAATCTGGGCACCGTGGCCCTGATGCAGGGAGACTATGCCGCCGGCTGGCCGGATTACGAGGCGCGCTGGGCTGTGGCAACGCATCGCCAGACCAGGTTCGCCGGCGCTGCGCCGTGGCAGGGGCAGCCGCTTGATCGTCTGCTGCTCTATGCCGAGCAGGGTCTCGGCGACACGGTGCAAATGCTGCGCTTTCTTCCCGAGGCCGCGCTCCGCTGCGGCGGACAGGTGGTGTTGCAGGTCCCCGCTGCCCTGCTGCGCATCACCCGGCGCATGTTCGAGTCCGAACGGGTCAGCGTGGTCGACGAAATTTCAGACTCGCACTTCGACGCGGCCTGCCCCTTGATGAGTCTGCCCCTGGTGCTCGGCGCGAATTCACCGGAGCGCATTCGCGGCGTGTTTCCGTATCTTGCGGCCGACCCAGGGCGTGTTGAAGAATTTTCCACCCTGCTGGCGGCGCATCCCGGGCGCAAGCTGGGGCTGGTCTGGCGTGGCCGCGAGGGTTCCGATGCCAATCGCCTGCGTATCCTGTCGGAGCGTGACCTGGCACCCCTGGTCAGTCTGCCCGGATGGACGCCTGTATCACTTCAGTTCGGGCTGCGCGAGCCCGAAATTGCATCGCGTCGACTGGTGGATCTGTCCGGCGAGATCGCCGATTTCGAAGACCTGGCGGCGGCCATGATGGCCGTGGATGCCTTGGTGTCCCTCGATACCGGCCCGGCCCACCTTGCCGGAGCCCTCGGCCTTGCCGTCCATACGCTGCTGCCCTGGCTGCACGACTGGCGCTGGGGGGCCGCAGGCGATCGCTGCGACTGGTATCCCGCGATGGAACTGTTGCGCCAGCCGCTGGGGGGCTCGTGGCAGGGACCGGTTGCGCGGCTTGCCGAGCGGCTCGGTGGCGATCCGGCTCAGCCCGATTGCGCGGAAGCACACAACGACCCGCAGATCATCCTGAGCAACAACTTCCCGCTGCTGCGTGCCGCATGCCGTCATGGCAACTTCCGGCTGCCGCTATTCGATCCATCGGTCACGCGTTCCATGCTGGTCTATGGCGAGTACTTGCCGCGGCAAGCCGAGGCCCTCGCCGCATTTCTGCAGCCCGGCGATACGGTGGTCGAGGTCGGTGCCAAGCTGGGCAGCTTGACCTTGCCCATGGCCCGGGCGGTCGTAGCGAGCGGACGCGTCATCGCCATCGAAGCGCATTCGCTGTTCCATGAGTGCCTGCTTGGCACCATTGCCGACAGCGCCGTGCCCTGGGTCGAAGCACGCTTTCAGGCGGCTGGATCGGCACCGGGTACCACCCGGATCCGCCGCATCGCTCCGACCCGGGCGGCCGGCTTTGGCGGCACCGGATCTTCCGCGGACGGCATTGCGGACGAGGTCGAAGTCATCTGCTTGGACAGCCTGGACCTGAAGGCGTGCCGGCTGATCAGGATCGACGCCGAGGGTGGCGAACTTGCCGTGCTACAGGGTGCGACCGGCCTGATCGGCGGGTTCCTCCCCGTCCTGTGCATCGAGTGCGAGTCTGCGATTCCCCATGAATCCCTGACGGCATTTCTGAAGCGTTTTGGTTACCGTACCTTTACCCTTCAGTCGCCGCTGTTTGCAGCGCAGAACTATCGCAACTGCGCGGTCAGCCTGTTTCCCGGGCGGGTCTCCCGAACCCTTTTCGGCCTGCCGCCCGGTGTTTCGCCCCTTGCCGACATGCAGGCTGCACCGAACTGAAAAGCCCGTTTGGGGGATTGCTTGCGGCACGAGGCCCGGATCATGCCGGCAGTCTTGCGTAAAGCTCCACCGCCCTGTCCATGCGCAGCAACAGGTTTTCGCTGCTGGCGAATGCCTTGCGTGCCAAGGTCGGGAAGCTGGATCGGGCCCGCGGCACGGTCGCCGATTGCAGGGTATGCCAGTGTTCCGCGACGCTGTGCAGTTCGCTCGCAATGGCCGCCTGGTCCTCCGTTGCCGTGGCGAGTTTGGCGAAGGCCGCCGAAAACTCCATGCCTGTCTTTTCGAGTTCCATGCGGGACTTGCTGACTTCAATGCCCGCGTGCTGGAACAGGAAGAGCTTTGCCATCCGTTGCGCAAGCATGCGCTGTCGTCCGGCCAGGTTGAGCAGTCGGCCCTTGGGCGTGCCGTCGGCTGCCTCGAAACCAAGGGTCAGCCTGTGCGCGGCCTCGAGTACGGCTTCATTCATGTCGTACAGGAGGCGTGCGTTCTTGCGGTTGGGTTCCGCATCCAGCAAGGCCTTGTAGGAGGGCCAGAGTTCAGCCAGTTCGGCGCGCGCGCTTGAACTTGCGGCACTGCCCACCGGCACCTCGAGGGACAGCAACTGCTGGTCGAACAATTCGATCGATTGTCCAAGTACCTGTCGTGCCCGACGCGGCAGCAGGCGCTGCTGCAGCATCAGCCAGGAATTGGCCATGCGTTGCGACAGCATGCGCTGGCGCCCGCAGCGATTGATCTCATCGCAGTAGGAGCGGGGAAAGCCGTCCCGGCCTTGCGCTGCGGTGGTCGATGTTCTGCCGGCACGAGGCCGTTCGCCCGGCCTGGGCAGGCGTCGGCCTGCGGCAAGCACGCTTCCCTGGGCAGGGGCTTCACGGGCGAGGTAGCGGTCGACTCTGGCGTTGTTGAGGATGATCCGCTTGCCGTGGGCCGCAATCAACCCGGCCTGGGTGAGGTCGCGCAGGGCGCGCGAGAGGGTTTCGGGTTGCATGTCGAAACGCGAGGCAAGGACTTGCTTCGTTGTGCGCAAGGTAAATTGTGTTTCACCGGTCCGGTCGCGCGAGGGGTTGCAGATGCTCAGGAAATAGTCCAGCAGTCGCTGGCTGCCGGAATGGAAATGCCGCGCGGCCAGTTCATTTTCCATGTCGACCTGGCGTTGCGCCATGAGCTTCATGACGCGCAGCCCGACGCGCGGATCGAGTGCCATGATGTGGCGGATATCCTTCCCGGATATGCACAGTGAATGCGATGTCTTGAGCGCGACTGCAGTGGTCAGGCAGCGTCGGTCGCAGAAGAGTTCGGCTTCGCCAAAGCAGCGTCCGGGCTCCACGACGTCGATGATTTTTTCGTAGCCACGAACGGATGAGACTGACAACTTCACCTGGCCGGAGATCAGAAAGTACAAGTCGCGGACGGAATCGCCGCTGCGGAAAATTGCCTGGTTCCGTTCGAAGCTGTCGGTCCGGGATGCCAGCGCGAGTTCACTCAGGTGCGCCGGTGCAAGTTCGGCGAACAGATGAACGCCGCGCAGAATTGTCCTGATGTTGCCGTCGTTCGGGCGCATGGCTTTCCTTAAAATTCCTGGCGCTGGCGTACGTCAAACCGGACGGCCGCGGCTAGGCTTGCGGATTATGGCGCAGGCGATCGTGTCGCGGATGGATTTGTCGGGCGGCCGCCGAATTGCCACTTGGGTCTCGCCGCGCGGTCAGTCCCCGCTTTCCTGGCCGGCAAGCGATTCCGGATTCCAGCCCAGGGCATTGATCAGGCTGGCAAAGCCGGTTTCGAGGGGTGCCGCAATGAACAGCGCGCGGCCATCCTGCGGATGCCGCAATTCGAGCCGGGTGCAGGCCAGCAGCAAGCGCCCGCAGCCAAAGCGCTGCTGGAAGTAGCGGTTGTGCACACCCTTGCCCCAGGTGGCGTCGCCGATGATGGGGTGGGCGATGTGCTTCAAGTGGCGGCGCAACTGGTGCTGGCGGCCCGACCTGGGTGCGAGTTCAAGCAAGGCGTAGCGTGAGGTTGGATAGCGATCCACCGCCTCGGGCAATTCGATGCTTGCCAGGCGGCGGTATTCGGTGACGGCCGGCAGTGCTTCCGCGGCGCCCTCGGCGCCAAGCTTGCGCCCATAGTCGTCGAACTGGCGCGACAGCGGGTGGTCGATCACGCCAGCCTCGGGCGGCCAGCCGCGTACTACCGCGAGATAGCGCTTTTGCACCTCGTCGCGCTGGAACTGCCCACCGACCTCGCGTGCGCTGGCGGCATCGAAGGCAAACAGCAGCACGCCCGAGGTGCCCTTGTCGAGCCGATGCAGGGGGTGCACGCGCCGCCCGATCTGGTCGCGCAGCAATTGCACGGCAAAGCGCGTCTCATGCCGGTCGATGTTGCTGCGATGGACAAGCAGGCCGGCAGGTTTGTTGATCGCGACGAGGAAGTCGTCGCGGTAAAGGATGTCGAGCATGGCGCGCAGTGGTCGGGTTGCGCGCTAGTACTGAACGCTCTGCGCCTCACAGAGAAACTTCATCAAGGTCGCTGCGGCGGCAAAGCGCTCGGCGGCGAGTTTGACCAGGCCGGAACCCGTGACCTCGGCGGCTGAAAGCGCTGCCAGTTCGATGAAGTCCTTGCGCTTGAGGTCGTCGATGGCCGGGTGGTCGGCGGCATAGCCGCGCGGCGGGCGGCTCAGGCTGTCGCCGGCGAGCGCCCAGTGGGCGGCCAGCCTTTTGTCATCGCGCACGGCGAACCAGCGCTTGGGGTTCTCGGCGATGCGATCGCGGATGCGCCCCAGCATGTCGGCCTCGGGGTGCCAGCATCCCGCACCAAAGAAACATTCGTCGGTCGCGACGTGAAGGTAGAAGCCGGGCGCGTGGACGTCATTGCCCAGTTCGTGACGGAACTGGATGCCGATGTTGGTCTTGTAGGGCGTCTTGTCGCGGGCGAAGCGCGTGTCGCGGAACACGCGCATCAGCGAGCCGCCCATCTTGCGTGGCTCGGCGCGAAAATGCGGGGCGAATTTCCCCAACGGGATCGCCATGGCGGCGATGAACTCCAGCGCCGGTTCGCGCACCAGTTCTTCGTAGCGCGGCTTGTTGGCCTCGAACCAGGCTTTGTTGTTGTTGGCGGCGAGTTCGCCGAGGAAGTTGAAAGTGGCTTTGCTGAACATCGAATGGTCTGTGTTCGTATCAGGCGGCCACTGCGAGGCGCGGGCCGAGGCGGCGCGCCATCCAGTTCTCGATCTTGGTGGCGGCGGCGGTCCATTGCGGCTCCATCATGATCATGTGGCCGGCGCCGGGGATGACGAAGGTTTCGGCATTCCAGCCGGAGGCGGTGAAATGCAACTGGTTGGAAGGGAAGATCGCATCCAGTTCGCCGCCCATGACCAGGGCCGGAATCTTCGGCCGGCCACGCATCGGCGGACGCCAGGCCAGGGCCATCATCTCCGCGATCGCCGTGTTGGATTCGTCCTGCACCAGGGGCTTGAAGGCAGCGAATTCCTCATGCGTCACGTCGGGCGAAAAATACACTTCGCGCATGACCTTGACCGTGTTTGCCGTGTACTTGCCGCGCACTGCATAGGCGGCCTCGCGCAGGAAATCAGGCTGCCGGGCATTCAACTGGGCGCCGCAGCCGGCCAGTCCGGTGGTCGGCACCGGCGCCATCATCACCACCGCAGCGGCCGTGCCTTTTTCGAGATAGCGCTGCACCACCAGCGCGCCCATCGAATGCCCGATCAGCACCGGCGGTTTCGGCAATTCGGCGACCAGTTGCGCGACATCCGCAGCGTAGTGGTTGATGTCATAGCTGTGCAGATGTTCGCGGTCTTCGCTGCCGCCGTGGCCGGAGAGATCGATGGCGTGGCAGTTGTAGCCAAGCGCGTTGAAGTGCGGCATGAAGTTCAGGTCCCAGCAGCCGGAATGGATATAGCCGCCATGGACGAAGACCAGCGGCGGATGGCCGTTGGGCTTTTTCGCGGGGCGATGCAGGGTGTGCAGTTTGCGCTGTTTCAAGGAAGCCCCTTTGCTGAAAATAGTTTAAGTCAGAACAGTATCACGCCCCGCGCATTTCGGCCGGCCGCGAGGTCGGCGAAAGCCTGCGGTGCTTCATCGATGCGGTAAGTGCGGGTGATCAGTTCGTCGAGTTTGAGCCTGCCGCTGCGGTAGAGCCCGATCAGGCGCGGGAAGTCCTGCTGCGGACGTGCCGAGCCGAAGTAGCTGCCCTTCAGGGTCTTTTCCTCGAAGGTCAGGGTTGCGGTGCGAATCGTGGTCGTGTCCTTGGGGCCTGCAACGCCGACCACGACCGCCGTGCCGCCCTTGCGCAAGCAGCCATAGGCCTGCGCGACCACTTCGCCGAAGCCGACGCATTCGAAGGCATAGTCGGCGCCGCCCTCGGTAAGCTTCTTCAGGGCCTTGACGACGTTCTCCTCGTTCTTCGGGTTTACCGTGTGCGTGGCGCCGAACTGCCTGGCTATTTCCAGTTTGGTATCTGCGGTGTCGACGGCGACTATGATGCGCGCGCCGGCAATGGCGCAGCCCTGGATGGCGTTGAGGCCGACCCCGCCGCAGCCGAAGACCACGGTTGCAGAACCCGGTTCGACCTTGGCCGTATTGACCGCGGCGCCGACGCCGGTCATCACGCCACAGCCGATCAGGGCCGCTTTGTCGAGCGGCATCGCGGCGTCGATCTTGACCACGTTGTCGACGTGCAGCGTGGCGTATTCGGCCATCACGCCGCAGCCGGAAAAAATATTGAGCGGATTGCCGGCGCCATCCTTGAAGCGGGTCGTGCCGTCGGGCAGGGTGAAGCCGGCCTTGGCGGCTTGGTCGCACAGCTGCGGGCGGCCGGTCTGGCAGTAGCGGCATTTGCCGCACATGCTGACGAAGGAGCTGACGACATGCTCGCCCAGGGCGAAATTGCTGACGCCTTCGCCGACGGCGACAATCTCGCCGGCGCCTTCATGGCCCAACACCACGGGTGGCGGCAGCGGCAGCGTGCCGTTGGTGGCGGAAAGATCGCTGTGGCAGACGCCGCAGGC
>CAMBRI010000203.1 GCA_945870205.1 Sulfuritalea hydrogenivorans sk43H
ATCTGGATGGCCTGACCCAATGGCTGGCGAAGTGGTCCGGGCTGGACTACCTGCACATCGATCCGCTGAAAATAAATTTTTCGGCCGTGACGGAGGTGATGAGCAGTTCCTATGCGACGCGCTTTCGCATCCTGCCGGTGGAAGTCAAGGCCCACGAGGTGGTGATCGCCACCGCCGAGCCGTTCCAGCGCGCCTGGGAAGCCGAGATGCAGCCTATCCTGCGCAAGGATATCCGCCGCGTCATCAGCAGCCCGGACGACATCACACGCTACCAGGTGGAGTTCTACAACCTGGCCAAGTCAATCAAGGGGGCAATGGGCAAGGGCAATATTGCGGGCGGAGCCTCGAATTTCGAACAACTGGTGGAGCTGGGCAAGGGCAACAAGCAGTTCGATGCCAACGACCAGCACATTGTCATAATCGTCGACTGGCTCTGGCAATATGCTTTCGAGCAGCGTGCCTCGGATATCCACGTCGAGCCGCGGCGCGATCTGGGCATCGTGCGCTTCCGCATCGACGGCGTGCTGCATCAGGTGTACCAGATGCCGATGGCGGTGCTGGCCGCGATGACCAGCCGCATCAAGATCCTTGGTCGCATGGATGTGGTGGAAAAACGCCGGCCGCAGGACGGACGGATCAAGACCCGCACCCAGGACGGGCAGGAAGTCGAGCTGCGGCTGTCGACCTTGCCGACCGCGTTTGGCGAAAAGCTGGTGATGCGGATTTTCGATCCGGAAGTCCTGGTCCGCGATTTTTCGGAGCTGGGCTTTGCCGACGACGAATCGAAGCTGTGGAACGAGATGTCGGCGCAACCCAATGGCATCATCCTGGTGACGGGCCCGACCGGCAGCGGCAAGACCGTCACGCTGTATTCGACGCTGAAGAAGCTGGCCACGCCGGAGGTCAACGTCTGCACGCTGGAAGACCCGATCGAAATGGTCGAGGGCTCCTTCAACCAGGTGCAGATCCTGCCGGACATCGGCATGGGTTTCGCCGAGGGCATTCGTTCATTGATGCGGCAGGACCCGGACATCATCATGGTCGGCGAAATCCGCGATCTGGAAACCGGCGACATGGCGATCCAGGCGGCGCTGACCGGGCATCTGGTGCTGTCCACCCTGCACACCAACGACGCGCCGTCGGCGATGACGCGGCTGATCGATCTGGGCGTGCCGCCTTATCTGCTCTCGGCGACCGTGCTCGGTGTCATGGCGCAACGCCTGATCCGCACCCTGTGTCCGCACTGCAAGCAGCCCGGCGGCATGCGCGCCGAGGACGAGGCGGCGTGGACCGCGCTGGTGGCGCCCTGGAAGTCCACCAAGCCGGCGCAGCTCTACTATCCGGTCGGTTGTCTGGACTGCCGCATGACGGGCTACAAGGGGCGTGTCGGCATCTACGAGATCATGCCGATGTCGGTCGAAATCAAGAAGCTCGTGGCGAACGGTGCCGAGCTTGGCAAGCTGCGCGAGCAGGCCATGCGCGAGGGCATGAAGCCGCTGCGCATCGCCGGCGCAAAAAAGGTTGCGGCAGGGCTGACCACGATCGCCGAGATCATCAAGGTGGCGCCGCCCATGTTCGATGCCGCCTGATCGGGCCTTGAATCCGGGTGCCGTGACTGGCGGCTGGACTACGTAGGAACCGCAGTTTTTAGCGCAAAACACGGATAAACAAATTGCCGCTTCTTTGGGACTATCTGTCCTTAACGAAACAACTCGTTCGAAGCGACTGCATTTAGTTGAGCGAAGCGATCCGATTGGTAGCCCCCCGCGAGGGGGGGGATGGGGGGCGGGCCTTCAATTCGTTTTTCCGGCCAAGCATCGAGACACTTCATCGAAGCCTTCCCTGTTTGGTTCCGGCTTGGCCGGCTTGGGGAGATCTGTTTGGCTGACGAACTGAAGCGTATTCCGGATTGCCTGTTGATGCAGGTGTCCATGGCACGGCCTGGCGTCGTGGCCGGGCCTCGCTCGCCATGTCATCTCTGACCCGGCATCTCTTCGTGTCGCCGGCGGGCGGATCCTTGCCGCGCTGGCGGGAGGCGTTTCCGCGGGCAACTTTTGTCTCGCCGCTGCTGGTGGTCAAGCCGCCGCCAGCGACCACACTGATCTGGCTGCGCCTCGGTGAGGATCTGCCGGCCACGGAGCAGCTGGCCAGGCTGCGGGCTTCGGTCGGCAATTCCCCGGTGATCGTGCTGGCCGATTATCCCGACAACAAGGAGGCATTGGCTCTGTTTGCCGCGGGTGTCCGCGCCTACTGCAACGCCCATGCGACGGCAGCGAACCTGCGCCAGGTGGCCAGGTCGGTGCAGGCGGGCGGACTCTGGATCGGTGCCGCCCTGATGGAGCGGCTGCTCGCCTCGACCCGGGTAGCCTTGTCGGTGACCCCAATGTCCGGGTTGGCGGGTGAAGAGAGTGCGAAGCTTTCCGCGAAACGGCTGGCAACGCTCACCAGCCGGGAAAACGAAGTCGCCCTGATCGTCGCCGGCGGGGCCAGCAACAAGGAGGCTGCCCGCCATCTGGGGATCACTGAGCGCACCGTGAAAGCACATGTGGGCGCGGTTTTCGAGAAACTCCAGGCGCGCGACCGGCTGGATCTGGTTCTGATCGTGAATGGTTATCGCTCGAGCCCGGCAACCAGCCTGCGGCTGCCGGCAGTGGCCAAGGATGTGCGGCCGACGGCCGAGTAGAGCCTTCCCGGCAACTGTGAGCCCCGTGGCGGGCCGATTGCGCTACAGCGGCAGCATCGGCAACCGTCGGGTTGCCCCCGTCCGACCTGCTCCCGGGTCTTAGCGGTCTGCCCGCCGCGAGTCGTTGAGGCGCCAGTCGTAGTCGAGGAACTCGACACGGTAATCACCATTGCGCACACGGCTGCGCGCCTCGGGCGCTGCCGCCAGTTGCTCGGCATGGCGGGCAAAGGTGGATTTCAGGGAGTCGTAGCCCTTGTGGCCTTTCTCGAAATCCTTGCCATACCAGTCGAAGATTTTTGAGACTTGCAGGCGGCCAGACGCGGCATCGAAGCGATTGCGCGAGGCGTCAGCCATAAAGCGCCGCAGGCCGTCGTCGAGCTGCGCGTCGAGGCGCTCGGCGACGAAGGCCTCGGCCCGTAACATGGGGCAGCCGATCGAGGCGCAAACCACGGCGGCATGAATGCGCGGATCGTCGAAGGCGCCGGGGGCGCGGATCATGCCGTGCTCGATGTCGTCGAGCTTGCGTTCCTGGCCGAGCAGGCTGAAGAACTTTTTCTTCCATGGCGACTGGAACAGCGAACCGAGATCCTTGATCGATTCCAGATCGGGGTATTTCGACAGGATCAACTCTACGGTGAAGGCGTTGTAGGCGTTGATCAGGAAAGCCAGGCGTTGCGGCTTGCTCCATTGTTCATACTCGCCTTCGCTGACTGCCGTGAGGCTGGCGAGGTAGGCCGTCAGCGCCGGGCGTTCGACCTTCAGCGCCGCGTAGTCAACGGCGCTGGCATTGCCGGAGGGCGAGGGCTTGACGTGCTTTGCCAGCAGCGCCTGCCATGCCGCGTGCGAATGATCGAGGGCTTGGGCCATGGCGCTGGTCAGCAGCAGTGCGACCCCGCAAAGCAGCTGGTGTAATTTTTGGTTCATGTTCCCCGCCGCCAGGCATGGAAGCGAGCAACCCACTCCAGGAGTTGGTGCGGGGCATGGGCTTTCTTCCAGACTCCGGCGACGTACTTGTTGGCTTCGGCCATGGTGGGGTAGATGTGGATGGTGCCTAGGATCTTGTTGAGGCCGATGCCGTGCTTCATCGCCAGCACATATTCGGCGATCAGGTCGCCGGCGTGCTCGCCAACGATGGTCACGCCCAGTATCCGGTCCTTGCCCGGCACCGTCAGCACCTTGACGAAGCCATGCGCCTCGCTGTCGGCGATGGCCCGGTCGAGGTCGTCGATGTCGTAGCGGCTGACTTCATAGGCGATGCCTTTTTCCTTCGCATCGGTTTCGTTGAGACCGACGCGCGCGACTTCCGGCTCGACGAAGGTGGCCCACGGAATCACCGAATAGTCGGCCTTGAACTTCTTGAAGGGATCGAACAGCGCATTGACGGCGGCATACCAGGCCTGGTGCGCGGCGGTATGGGTGAACTGGTAGGGGCCGGCGACGTCGCCGGCGGCATAGATGTTGGGGTAACTGGTTTGCAGGAAGTCGTTGGTGTCGACGGTGCGCGTTGCGCTCACGCCAACTTCTTCGAGGCCGTAGCCCTTGAGGTTGGCGACGCGGCCGACGGCGACCAGGACGGCGTCAAAAGGAATCCGAAGATCACGGCCCTCATGCTCGGTGATCAGGATCTTCTCGCCGTTCTCGATGACGAAAGCCTTGGCCTTGTGGTTCAGCAGCACGGTGATGCCTTCGTCGCGGAAACGCCGGACGACAAGCTCCGAGACTTCCGGGTCTTCGCGGATCATCAGGCGCGGCGCCATTTCAACCTGGGTCACCGTGTTGCCCAAACCCGTACCGAAGCGGGCAAAGGCTTGCGTCAGCTCGCAGCCGATCGGCCCGCCGCCCAGCACCACGATGCGGCGCGGCAGCTCACGCAGATTCCATACCGTGTCGGAGGTGAGATAGCCGACCTCATCGATGCCGGGAATCGGCGGCACAAACGGCCTGGCGCCTGCGGCGATGACGATGCTGCGCGTGCTCATGCGCTGCGTAGCGCCGTCGTTGCGTGTGATGTCGACTTCCCAGGGCGAGACGATTTTCGCGTTGCCTTCGATCACTTCCACGCCCAGCCCGGTGTAGCGCTCGACCGAATCGTGCGGCTCGACCTGGCGGATGACGCGCTGCACGCGCTCCATGACCTCGGCAAACGAAAAATCTGCGCTGGCACTGCGGACGCCGAATTCGGCGGCGCGGCGTGTATGCGACAAAAACTTCGCCGAACGGATCAGCGCCTTGGACGGCACGCAGCCGGTGTTGAGGCAGTCGCCGCCCAGCTTGTGCCTTTCGATCAGGGTTACTTTCGCCTTCACGGCGGCCGCGATATAGGCCGTGACCAGCCCCGCGCTGCCGCCACCGATGACAATGATGTTGCGATCGAACCGGGCCGGCCGGGTCCAGCGCGCATAGACCTGGCGCGCCTTGATGCCATCAACAATCTTTTTCGCAATTAGCGGAAAAATGCCCAGCAGGGCAAACGAAGCGATCAGGCCCGGCGAGAGGATGCCGCGCAGGCTGGAAATGCCGGCCAGCTGGGTGCCGGCATTGACATAGACCAGGGTGCCGGCCAGCATGCCGAGCTGGCTGACCCAATAGAAGGTCGCTGCGCGCATCGGCGTCAGGCCCATCAACAGGTTGATCATGAAGAAGGGAAACACCGGCACCAGACGCAGGGTGAACAGATAGAAGCCGCCTTCGCGCCGGATGCCGGCGTCGATGGCCTGCAGGCGCTGGCCGAAGCGCTGCGTGACCCAGTCGCGCAGCAGGAAGCGCGAGGCGAGAAAAGCCAGAGTGGCACCGAGGCTGGAGGCGAAGGACACCAGCACCATGCCCCAGAGCAGGCCGAACACCGCGCCGCCGGCCAGGGTCATGATCGCCGCGCCGGGCAGCGACAGAGCCGTCACCGCCACATAGAGGGCGAAGAAGATCGCCGCCGCCAGCCACGGATTGGCCTGGCGATAGGCTTCGATCGCGGCCTGCTGCGACTTTAGTGCGTCGAGGCTGAACCAGCGGCCGAGGTCGAGCGCGAAATACAGCGCGACGGCGGCGACGACGGCAACGAGGACCAGCAGTTTGCGAAGTGACAATGCACCCTCCTTGGGCAATCGGTCGATGTACCACGTGATCGCTTCAGCTTTGTCGGTCGCCGCAGCGGGAACTTACAGTTCGCGCACTGTCGGCAAGCGTCGCCGCACGATCCGGCGGCCAGACGTTGGATGCGGTACCGTCATGCGTGGCAAATCAGCTCATGGACATCGTTACCCGAGGGGGCCAAGTGGCCCTTGGCGTGACACGGGCCAGATCCTTCCAGCTCTTGCGTTGCGGCAATAGTTCCTTTTTGGTTCTCCGTTCGTTTTACTTTACCAATCGGAGGCCTTCATTTTCCTGGTCGACGTCGCTCGTCACCAGGCCCTAGCTTGAGCAGACGAACTTCAGAAAGTTGGCCGCGATCGAGCTTGGATGAACAGTCACCCACGCTTCAGGAGTGTCTCCTCTGGTGATAATGTTCCCCTTGGCCATTCGCTCCGAATGGGTCGTAAACGACAGACTCCGGGTCCGGTTTTCCTTGCAGTCATACTCGACAAGAAAGCGTCGTGACGATTCTCCGTCCTTGTGCTTTTCCTTCAAATCCTGAATTTCCCAGGCACTTCGCAGGTTGCCATCGGACTTCATGGTCTTTGAGTTGATGTAGTGGATCGTGGCATTGTTCTCACTGATCTTTTTCCATTCGGCCGATGCGGGAACAGCAACCGCTAACAACAGTAGCATAAGGACAAAACGCATTAAATTTCCTCCATTCGAGTGCTGAAAATTTGCCGAACATCCGACCGGGCGCAAGGCGATCTGACGGCCACTATATCAGTCGATAGGGGTGGGCGAAAGCCAGCTGCTTCAAAATCTGGGGAGCGGCATGGCTACGTTACACTTGCAATTCAAGCGCTTGGTGCCGAACAGCGCCGGCGTACGCAGAGAGCATTTTGCGCATCGAGCCCACTTCCAGATCTCTTCCCGTTGTTGCCAAGGAGCCTTCATGAAATACATCTTTTTGCAGTGCCTCGTCGCAATGATCCTCAACGTTACGTGCAGCACAAGCGTGCTCGCCGATGCCAAGGATGATGCCGCCCGTCACCTCGCTTCCAAGTCAGGATGCTTCGTTTGTCACGCAATCGAACCCGGCGCCCCGGGGCTTGACGGGAAGTTGCCGGTGGGCCCCGCCTGGAAAGCAGTTGCCGCAAGGTACAAAGGCGACGCGTCCGCGGCAAGGAAGCTGACGACCGCTGTAATGGGTGGCACTTCACCTTACATCAGGCATTGGAAGGATGAGACCTCTGGCAACGCCATGCCGCCCAATAGCGTCACCCTGTCCGAGGCCGATGCAGCAAAGCTGGTCACCTGGATTCTCGGATTGCGCTGATCCAGGCCTGTGGGCCAGCCTGGTTCAGTGCCCTTTCTGGGCAGACCGGCTGTTGACTATGCCAATTTTCGGACGACCTGCGGACCAACTATGCGGTGAAGATTCACCGGCCGCCAAAAATGCCGAGCAGATCCTTTGCTTATAAATGCCTGGTGCGGGCGAAAGTCGGCGTCGGCGCTACGGCAATTTGCCGACGATCAGCCTGATCGGCTCGATCGCCGTGCCCTGTTCCAGCACGCGGCCGATTCGTACCGCTTGCGGGTAACCGGCGGCGCGCAGCGCAGCAATGCAGGCTTCGGCTCGACCGGCCGGAACGCTGGCGAGCAGACCGCCGGCGGTCTGCGGATCGAAGATCAATGGATAGTTGGGGTGGCTGACGGCCTCTTCCTGGTTGGCGAGTGCGCGGCGCAGGCGCAGGTTGGCCGGCTGCAGCGAACTCACCACGCCGGC
>CAMBRI010000204.1 GCA_945870205.1 Sulfuritalea hydrogenivorans sk43H
CTGATGAAGGATCTCAAACAATCGACCAAGCAGCGCTTCACCGCCTTCGATTTCGATTACCCCGAAGCGGCGCTGGAGACGCAGATCGTGGCGCAGGAATCCGGCCTCGATGCCGGCACGGCGGCGACGCTGGTGAAGATCGCGCAGACGGCCCGCAACCTCAAGGGGCATGGGCTTGACGAGGGCATCTCGACGCGCCTCATCGTCTATGCCGCGACCCTGATCAAACGCGGCGTTCAGCCTGCGGACGCCTGTCGCATGGCCATGGTGCGGCCGATCACCGACGACGCCGACATCCGCGCCACGCTCGATCATGCTGTCGATGCGAGCTTTCCTTGAAAAGTTGGCGCTGGTGATACGGCGTTAAGCGAGGCTAACGGGCGATGGTCACGGGCGTGCGACAGGTGCCGGATGCGCGCAGCCGCAGCTTCGCGCATCCCCAGGTGCAGGCCGCCTGGCAGGCGCTGGACTGCGGCTTTGCCACAGTCGCCGACGTTTTCGAAGAGTGCATCGACGCTGCGCTCGCCAGTTTCAGCAAGCCGCAGCTAGATGCCTATCTCGAAGCGGCGCGTGTCATCGGCAAGCTCGGGCGCGGGCCCGAGCCTTTGCTGGCCTTCCTCGAGGAGTGGCCGACCGCGGTCGCTGCCGCCAGCGGCGATCAGGAGCCTTTGCTGCCGCAAGTGATGGCTGTCATCCGCGTGATGCAGAAGTCGCCCAACAGCAAGGCCATCACGCCCTTCCTGCAAACCCTCGCCGCCGTCGCCCGGCGCCTGCAGTCGGCCGAGCAGATCGAGATCTACCTCGATATTGCGCTGAACCTGATGGCACGCACCACGGGTTCAATCCACGGTCACCACAGCACCTTTCCCAGCCCCGGCCTGCCGCTGTTTTTCGAGCAGGCGCCGCGCCTGCTGGGCCTGCTTTCCACGGCCGGCCTGAAGAACTGGACTGACTACGGCATCCGCAATTACGCCAAACATCCGGAACGGCAGGAGGAATATTTTCGCCTCGAATCCGCCGACAGTCGCGCGGTGCTGCAGCGCGAGCGCCACGGCACCCTGTTCGCCGATGTCGAGCGCCCCCTCGATCTTTACCTGCGGGCCTTGTGGCGGGACAGCGAGCAACTGGTGCCGTACTCGACCGCCTTCGATGAATTGCGCAAGCCGATCCCCTACTACGACAGGCTCGGCATGCGCGTGCCGGATGTGTTCGACGATTGGATATCTCCCATCCCCCTCCTGACCTCCCCCTTGAAGGGGGAGGAACCGGACTCCCTCCCCTTCAAGGGGAAGGTCGCATGCGACGTTTGCGATTGGGGGGGTGGGGAGGGGATGGGGGTCAAGATCTCCGGTCTCGACCGCTACCGGGCGGTGCTGGCTCACATGGTCGGCCACCGGCGCTGGAGCAGTTCGATCATCGCCGACAACTACAGCCCCTTCCAGCGCATGGCGGTGGAATTCTTCGAGGACTGCCGCATCGAGACCCTGCTGATCCGCGAGTATCCCGGCCTGCGGCGCATCTTCCTCGCCCTGCATCCCGTCCCGGCCGAGACCGAGTGCGATCCGGAGACCACCTCCTGCCTGCGCCACCGCCTCGCCATGCTGTCCTATGCGCTGCTCGATCCCCGGCACCCCTACACCAATCCGCAACTGCTCGAATTCGTTGCGCGCTTCCATGAAGCCCTTGACGAAGCCACCTCCAGTACCCGCGAAATGGCGGATCTGGCGCTCTCTTACGTGGCCCGCACGCGACGCCAGAGCGACCAGCTGGCCCGCGTTCATTTCGACAACACGGTGATTGACTACCGCGACGACAATCGCCACCTGTGGCAGTACATCGAGGACAGCGACGACGAGGAGTTCTTCGACGATCCCGACAAGCAGAACAAAAAGGCGGCCGAGGTCCTGTCCCTGCCGCCCCGCCGCTATCCGGAATGGGATTGCCAGTCGCAAACCTATCGGCCCGACTGGGCCAGCGTCTACGAGGCTCTGCACCCCTCGGGGAACGCGGCAGACATCGACCGACTCCTGGAAAAGCATGCCGCACTGGCGAAGCGGCTCAAGCGCCTGCTCGACCTGCTCAAGCCGCAGGACAAGGTGCGCATCCGCTACCAGGAGGAGGGCAGCGACCTCGATCTCGACATCGCCATCAGTTCGCTGATCGACTACCGAAGCGGCGCCACGCCAGACCCGCGCATCAACATGAGCCACCGCACCGACGGCCGCAGCATCGACGTCCTGCTGCTGCTCGATTTGTCGGAGTCGCTCAACCAGAAAGTGGCCAACAGCGATCAGACGATACTCGAACTCAGCCAGGAAGCCGTGTCGCTGCTGGCCTGGGCCATCGACTGCCTTGGCGACGCGTATGCCATTGCGGGATTCCATTCGAATACCCGCCATGAAGTTCGCTACCAGCACATCAAGGGCTTTTCCGAGCGCTGGGACGATACGGTCAAAGCCCGCGTGGCAGCAATGCAGGCAGGTTGGTCGACGCGCATGGGTGCGGCGTTGCGCCATGCCGGCCACTATCTGGGGGCACGCCCGGCCGACAAGAAGATCCTGCTGCTGCTGACCGATGGCGAGCCGGCCGACATCGATGTCGCCGAGCCGGACCACTTGCGCAGCGACGCGCGCAAGGCCGTCGAAGAACTGGCCGCCAAGGGCGTCACCAGCTTCTGCCTGAGCCTCGATCCGAAGGCCGACGAGTACGTGCGCGACATCTTCGGCAAGCGCTGGCGCGTGCTGGATCGCATCGAGCGCCTGCCTGAGACGCTGCCGAGCCTGTACATGGAGCTGACCCGCTGACCCGTCTGTCGGTGCGACAGGACAAACAGCGGGCTTATTTAAAGGATAAGAAAAAGTGAATGGTGCTTATAGATCGATCCGATTACATTGTCCGTCAGCCAAGCGGGGTTAATCGGGCCGGCAATCCGCGGCAGGTGATCCGGCATTGCCTTAACGTGAAATAACTCGTTCGGAGCGACTGGTAATAGTCGAGCGAAGCGAGCTGACCAATAGCCTCCCCGTGAGGGGAGGATGGGAGGGGCGGGTCTTCAATTCGCCTTTAACGTTTTTCATCATCGGCGGTGACTATCACTGTCATGAAAGTTAGGAGCAGGATCCATGCACCAGGGACGCAAAACACTGACCCGCTACACCATCGAGCAGGAGCACAGGCATCCGGGTGCTTCGGGGGAATTTTCCGGGCTGCTCAACTCGCTGGCGACGGCGATCAAGATCATATCCAACCAGGTCAACAAGGGCGCGCTCATTGGCGCACTGGGCAATGCCGGGACCGATGGCGCATCGGTCAATGTCCAGGGCGAGGTGCAGAAGAAACTCGACGTCATGAGCAACGATGTCATGCTGCAGGAGAACGAATGGTCGGGCAACTTGAGCGGCATGGCTTCCGAGGAAATGGAAGACGTGTATGTCCTTCCCGCCCACTGCAAGCGCGGCAAGTACCTGCTGGTTTTCGATCCGCTGGATGGCAGTTCGAACATCGACGTCAACCTTACGGTGGGCACCATCTTTTCGATCCTGCGCGCGCCGAACCCCGGCAAGGACGCCAGCCTCGAGGATTTCCTGCAGCCCGGCACGCAGCAGGTCTGTGCCGGCCTGGCGTTGTATGGGCCCTCGACCATGCTGGTGCTGACCACCGGCGATGGCGTCGACGGCTTCACCCTTGATCGCGACATCGGCGCTTTCATCCTGACCCATCCGCAGATGAAAATTCCGAACGATACCCACGAATTCGCCATCAACTCATCCAATGCGCGTTTCTGGGAACCGCCTGTGCAGCGTTATGTGGAAGAGTGCCTGGCCGGCAAGACGGGGCCCCGTGACAAGGATTTCAACATGCGCTGGGTCGCTTCGCTGGTGGCGGAGACTTTCCGTATCCTGACGCGCGGCGGCATTTTCATGTACCCGAAGGACAGCAAGGATGCTTCCAAGCCTGGTCGCTTGCGCCTGATGTACGAAGCCAATCCGATATCCTTCATGATCGAGCAGGCCGGCGGCCTCTCGACTACGGGCCGCGAGCGCGTGATGGAGATGTCCCCGACGGAACTTCACCAGCGCGTGCCGCTGATCTTCGGTTCGAAGAACGAAGTCGAGCGCGTTGCCGGGTACCACGCCGACTATGCCAGCGGCAAGGAACCGGACACATTCAATTCGCCCTTGTTCTCAACCCGCTCGCTGTTCCGCACCCAATAAACGCCAACTTTCATGACAGTGATTTCACCCGCCGATGATGAAGCACGTTAAAGGCGAATTAAAGACCCGCCCCCCATCCCCCCTCACGGGGGGCTACTGATCGGCTTGCTTCGCTCGACTGCCACCAGTCGCTTCGAACGAGTTATTTCACGTTAAGCCAGGAGATTCCCATGTCGGTCAAGCATCCCATCGTCGCCATCACCGGATCGTCCGGTGCCGGCACGTCCACGGTCACCAAGTCCTTCGACCTGGTTTTTCGCCGCGAAAATCTGAAGGCCGCCATCGTGGAGGGGGATTCCTTCCATCGCTATGACCGCAAGTCCATGAAAGTGGCCATGGAAGAAGCACGGGTGAAGGGCAACAACCATTTCAGCCACTTCGGTCCCGAAGCCAATTTGCTCGAGGAACTGGCCGGCTTGTTCAAAAGCTATGGTGACACCGGCACGGGCAAGGTCAGGAAGTATCTGCACAACGCCGAAGAAGCTGCGCCCTACGGCCAGCAGTCGGGGGAGTTCACGCCTTGGGAAGACATCCCCGCGGGCACCGACCTGATGTTCTACGAAGGCCTGCACGGGGCGGCGGTTTCAGACAAGGTCAATGTCGCGCAGCATGCCGACCTGCTGGTGGGCGTGGTGCCCACCGTCAATCTCGAATGGATCCAGAAGCTGCATCGCGACAAGAACCAGCGTGGCTATTCGACCGAGGCCGTGGTGGATACCATCCTGCGCCGCATGCCCGACTACATCAACTACATTACGCCGCAGTTTTCGCGCACCCATGTGAATTTCCAGCGGGTGCCAACCGTCGATACCTCCAACCCTTTCATCGCCCGCGACATTCCGACCGCCGACGAAAGCTTCGTGGTGATCCGCTTTGCCAATTCCAAGGGCATCGACTTTCCCTACCTGCTGTCGATGATCCACAATTCCTTCATGTCGCGGCCGAACATCATCGTCGTGCCGGGCGGCAAAATGGAACTGGCCATGCAATTGATCTTCACGCCGTTGATTCTGCGCATGATCGAGAACCGCAAACGGGCCTGACTGTAAACGAATCAATCACCTGGCTGTCCACCTAGCGCGATCCGCCCGGTTTCGCCGATAATACCGGGCTACCCCGACGGAACCCGTTCCGTCTTTTCAAATCCGAGCCGCCATGACCAACCTGTCCGCCGTTTCCGCAGTTGCACCCGTCCCCGTGGGTTCCAATCTTTCCAACGCCATTCGCGCACTTGCCATGGACGGGGTGCAGAAGGCCAATTCCGGCCACCCGGGTGCGCCCATGGGCATGGCGGAAATCGCCGAAGTGCTATGGAATCGCCACCTGCGCCACAATCCGGCCAATCCCAAATGGGCCGACCGCGATCGCTTCGTGCTGTCCAACGGCCACGGCTCGATGCTGATTTATTCCTTGCTGCACCTGACCGGCTACGATCTGTCGATTGAGGACCTCAAGCAGTTCCGCCAGTTGCACAGCAGGACGCCGGGCCATCCAGAATACGGCTACACCGCCGGTGTCGAAACGACCACCGGCCCGCTCGGCCAAGGCATCACCAACGCCGTCGGCATGGCCATGGCCGAGAAACTGCTGGCCGCTGAATTCAATCGCCCCGGCCACGAGATCGTCGACCACCGCACCTACGCTTTCCTCGGCGACGGCTGCCTGATGGAAGGCATTTCGCACGAGTCCTGCGCGCTGGCCGGCACCTGGGGTCTGGGCAAACTCACCGCCTTCTGGGACGACAACGGCATTTCGATCGATGGCCACGTCGAAGGCTGGTTTACCGACGACACGCCGAAGCGCTTCGAGGCCTATGGCTGGCACGTCGTGCCCAACGTCGACGGCCATGATCCTGTGGCGCTGAACGCCGCCATCGAAGCCGCCAAAGCCGTCACCGACAGGCCGTCGCTGATCTGCTGCAAGACGGTGATCGGTCTCGGTTCGCCCAACAAGGCCGGCACTCACGATGTCCATGGCGCACCATTGGGCGATGCCGAAATCGCTGCTGCCCGCACACACATCGGCTGGGCGCATGCACCTTTCGAAATTCCGCCGGACGTCTACGCCGGATGGGATGCGAAGCAGAAGGGCGCCGAGCGCGAGGGCGCCTGGAACAGCAAGTTCGCAAGCTACGCCAAGGCGTTTCCGGCCGAAGCCGCCGAGTTCAGGCGCCGCATGGCCAACGAACTGCCTGCCAACTGGGACGAGCATGCGAAGAAGGCGATTGAGTCAGTCAACGCAAAGGCCGAGACCGTCGCCACGCGCAAGGCTTCGCAGATCGCCATCAACGCCTTGGCCCCGGCCCTGCCAGAGTTTCTCGGTGGCTCCGCCGACCTGACGGGCTCCAACCTGACCAACTGGGCAGGCTGCAAGGCTGTGTCAGGCAAGAGCACCGGCAACTACATCTCCTATGGTGTGCGCGAATTCGGCATGGCGGCGATCATGAACGGCATGGCCCTGCATGGCGGCTTGCTGCCCTTCGGCGGAACCTTCCTGATGTTCTCGGAGTACGCCCGCAACGCTCTGCGCATGGCGGCTCTGATGAAGCAGCGCGTGATTTTCGTATTCACCCATGATTCGATCGGTCTCGGCGAGGACGGCCCGACCCACCAACCGGTGGAGCAGACCGCCACGCTGCGCATGATCCCCAACATGGACGTCTGGCGCCCCTGCGACACCGTGGAAACCATGGCGGCGTGGACCTCATCGGTGGAAAAGCTCACTGGCCCCAGTTCGCTGTGCCTGTCCCGTCAGAACCTGCCCTTCGTGCCGCGCGATGCGGCGACGCTTGCCAATATTGGCAAGGGTGGCTACGTTATTTCCGAGGCGAAGAACGGCAAGCCCAAGGCCGTCATCATCGCCACCGGTTCCGAGGTGGAGATTGCACTGAAGGCCCAGGCGGCGATGGAAGCAGAAATTCCGGTGCGCGTGGTGTCGATGCCCTGCACCAATGCCTTCGACCGCCAGGATGCGGTCTACCGCGAATCGGTGCTGCCTCTTGGTGTGCCGCGCGTCGCCGTCGAAGCCGGCGTCACAGACGGTTGGCACAAGTACGTCGGGGCAACGGATGGCGGGCAGGGGGCGGTCATAGGCCTCAACCGTTACGGCGAGTCCGCCCCGGCCGGCCAGTTGTTCAAGGAATTTGGCTTCACGGTGGCGAATGTCGTGAAGACGGTCGAGCAATTCATTTAAATCACACTCAGGAGAGTATCCAAATGGCTATCAAAGTTGGCATCAACGGTTTCGGTCGTATCGGCCGCATGGCATTTCGCGCCATCGCCAAGGATTTTCCC
>CAMBRI010000205.1 GCA_945870205.1 Sulfuritalea hydrogenivorans sk43H
CCCATGCGCCCGACCTTGCTGCGCTGGTGGCGGTTGTTGGCGATCAGCGCGATCAGCACGATGGCGGCGCCCAGCAGTTCCACTGTCGCCGGGCGGCGGCCCTGGCCGATGGCGATCAGGTAGGTGATGACCGGGGTGAAGTTGGCGAACAGGCCGGCGTTCAGCGGGCCGAGCTTGGCCACGCCCATGTTCCAGAACAGGATGCCGAACACCGAGACGCAGAATACGATGAAGGCAAGTTGGGGCCAGACCGCCACCAGTTGATCGGTCCGTGGCGGCTGGCTATGGCCTGCCAGCGTGGCGATGGCGACCGCCACCGCGATCGCAAAACAACCCAGCGAACAGGATAGCGCCGTGTAGCGCACCGGCGACCAGCCGGGGAATTGCTGCCCGCCCAGGGTGTAGGCGGTCCAGAACAGCGAGGCGAGGAAGACCAGGCCGTTGCCCAAGGCGTCGCCGCCGCTCAGTCGTGCCAAGTCGCCCGAGGTGATGACGAACAGTTCGCCCAGCAGCGCCAGGGCGATCGCCGCGAGGGTGAAGTTGTCGGGTCGGTGATGCGTGCGCCACCACTGGAACAGTGCCACCTGTATCGGCCCCAGCGCGAGGATCATGCCGCTGATTTCGGGACGGGTCAGCTTCAGGCCTTCGAACAGGCAGACGCCGAATCCGGCAAAGCCCAGGCTGCCGAACAGCAGGATCTTCCTGAACTGACCGTCGGTGCTCAGGGCTGCGCGTCCTTCCCGCACCCACAGCAGCCCGATGAAAACCAGTGCGGCGGTGCCGAAGCGCATCGCGGTCAGCCAGTACGGATCGACCACCTGCAGGGCCGATTTGCCTACCGGAAGAAAGGCGCCCCAGATGGCGATCACCAGCAGCATGTAGAGCATGCCGCGGCGATGGTTGCGATGTGCCGGCGTCATCGCGCAATCACAGTCGCAGCGCGCCGCCAGCAAGGTGCCGGGATTGCGCGAGACGGGTCAGCGTCGGCAGCAGGTTGAGGCCGGTTTCCTGCTTCAGGTTTTTAGCCGCGAGCTTGAGTTCGTCGAGCGTCGGCCCTGCCGTGGCATCAAGCGTGCCCAGCGCAATGGCGTTGCCGCTGTCGCAGGAGGGAAAGGCGATGGCATGGCCCTCGAAGGCTTCTTCGAGGCGCGCCACGCTGTGCCGGAAATCCTTGCGCCGCGACAGCAGGTTCACGCACAGCAGGCCGTCGTCGGCTAGGCGGGCGCGGCAATCAAGGTAGAAGGGCAGGGTGTCGAGGCGGCCGGTATGGGCGTCCGCGTCGAAGCCGTCGACCAGGATCAGGTCGAAATGTTGTTTCGACTCGATCACGAAATCGGCGCCGTCGCCGTAGCGAATGTCGATGCGCTGTTCGTCGTCGGGCAGCTTGAAAAACTGCCGAGCGGCGGCGGTCACGCGTGGTTCGATCTCGGCCACGGTGATCCGGGTCTGTGGCCGGTAGCGGTAGAGGAACTTGGTCACCGAGGCGGCGCCGAGGCCGATCTGCAACACGTGGCGCGGCCAGTCGGCGTCGCGCAGCAGCAGCGGCACCATCATCTCGCGCGTGTAGTCGAGTTCCAGCGCGAAGGGCCGTGCAATGCGCATTGCACCCTGGACCCAGCTCGAACCAAAATGCAGGTAGCGGACGCCCGCTTCCTCGCTGATGTCGATGTTCAATGCAGAATCCGCCCGTCGGGCGGAAACAGCTCGTCGATGATCTCGGCGCCGAAGCGGTACTCATGGCCGCAGATTTCGTCCTCGATGGCGATTATTTCGGCATCGGCGAGCATGGATTCGACTTCTTCGCGGCCCAGCGAAAGCAGCATGTTGCGCACCTTTTCTTCATCGCGCGGACAATGCCAGCTCGCTTGCCGCGGCTCGAACAGACGTACGATTTCCGCGCTGAAGAGCCGCGTCAGCAGGGTTGCAGGCGGCAGTGCAAGTTCGTCGCGATGCACCGTCGCGGCCAGTTGTTCGATGCGGTTCCAGCCATCCGGGTCGAGCACGTCGGCGTTCGGCAGCTTTTGCAGGAACAGGCCGCAGGCAGTGTCCGCGGTTGCGGCCAGCCACAGGCGCGCCGGTTGCTGTTCCGACTGCGTCAGGTAGTGCTCGAAGATCGCGGCCAGCGTATCGCCGACCAGCGGCACCACGCTCTGGTAGGGCGTTTGCGCTGTCTTCGGTTGCAGGGTCAGCACCAGTCGGCCGTCGCCGAGCAGGTCGCCGACGCGGGCGATATTGGCGTCGGCGTCGGCCGACAGCTCGCTCTTGGCCATGCCGCGCAGATGCAGTTGCTCATTGCAATCCATCACCAGCATCGATACCGGGCCGTTGCCCTGCAGTTGGAAGCTCAGGCGTCCGGCGGTCTTGAGGTTGCTGCCGATCAGTGCCGTAACGGCGGCCATTTCGCCCAGCAGTTCGCGCACCGGTGCGGCGTAGTTGCGGCGACTGTTCATCGCCGCCCACGACGGTCCAAGTTGCACCAGCGCGCCGCGGATGTCGAGGTCTTCCAGCAGAAAGCGATGGACGGCGTCCATTACCTGACGAAGCTGTCGAATACGGTGGGATCGAAACCCACCAGTATCTGTCCGGCGTCGTTTTCGACCACCGGGCGGCGGATCACGCTGGAATGTTCCATCATCAGCGCCACGGCCTGGCCTTGCGTGGTGATGGCATGTTGTTCAGGCGTGAGCTTGCGCCAGGTGGGGCCTTTGGTATTCACCAGCGTTTGCCAGCCCAGGTTGCGGCACCAGTGCACCAGCCGCTCATGGGGCACGCCGCCTTTCTTGTAGTCGTGGAATTCGTAACTGATGCCATTGGAATCGCACCAGGCGAAGGCCTTCTTCATGGTGTCGCAATTCTTGATGCCGTAGATCTTGACCATCGCCGCGTGTCTGCCGTGTTCGGGGGGGGGGGGGTGAATCATAACAAACGCGGCATAATCGCCGGCCATGAGCACTCACCTTCGCACTCCGATTCGTGGCGAAGCGCAGCAGCGCGCCGACGAGATCGCGATTTTCCGGGCCGAACTGGCGCGCCTCGAAGGCGAGGGAGTGCTGCAACTCGATGCGGCGCAGAATGAGGCAGTGCGCGCCCACCATGCCGAACTGCTGGCGGGCTTTGCCGGGGCTTTCGACATCGACCGCAATGCGCAGGCCAGGCAGCTTTCACTGGGCATGCGCGTGGCGTCTTTTCTCGGCGCTTTGGCGCTGGCGGCCAGCATATTCTTCCTCTTCTACCAGTTCTGGGGCCACTTCGCCGAGCCCGTCCAGGTGGCCATCCTGCTTGGTGCGGCGCTGGGCAGCCTCGGCCTGACCATGGCCATCCAGACGCGCGACGCCTCGGGCTATTTCACCAAGCTGGCGGCGATGGTGGCCTTTGCTTGTTTCGTGCTGAACCTGGTGATGCTCGGTCAGATTTTCAACATCACGCCCACCGACCGCACGCTGATTCCCTGGGCCGCGCTGGCCTTCCTGCTGGCCTATGCCTGCGACCTGCGCCTCTTGCTGGCGGCGGGGGTCTGCTGCGTGATTGCCTTCGTCGCCGCCCGTGTCGGCGAGTGGGGCGGCATTTACTGGCTGCATTCGGGCGAGCGGCCGGAGAACTTCTTCCCCGTCGCCGTGCTGCTGTTTGCTTTCCCGCAGCTTGTCGATCATCGCCGCATGACGGGTTTCGCCGCCATCTACCGCATCTTTGGCCTGCTCTGCCTGCTGCTGCCGATGCTGGTACTCGGCCACTGGGGCTGGGGCAGCTACCTGGCGGATTACGAAGGCGTGTCGACGCGGGCCATCGAAGGTGGCTACGAAGTCGCCGGCTTTGTCGTCAGCGCCCTGGCGATCTGGCTGGGCGCCCGGCGCCAGTGGTCTGACACGGTGAATACCGGCATTACCTTCTTCGTCATCTTCCTCTACACCAAGTTTTTCGACTGGTGGTGGGAGGCGCTGCCGAAGTGGTTGTTCTTCTTCGTGCTGGGGCTCGCGGCAATCCTGATCCTGCTGGTGTTGAAGCGCCTGCGCCGGGGCACTGCGGCGGGCGGGGCGCCATGAAGCTGACGCCGCTGAAGACCCTGGCCGCCGCCGGCGCACTGATCCTGCTGGCCAATGTCGTGGCACTTACCGGCGTCTACTTCAATCGCAGCGGCGAGCCCGAGGCGCGCATGAAACTCTCGCAGCGCGAGTTGGGCACGCCCTGGGATTGGAGTGCGGTCGGCGACAACAGCGGGCTGGTGCTGGGGCTGAACTGGCGCGTGAACGACGGCCACGCCGGCGAGAATTTCTACGCCGACTACGGTTACCACGGCGGCACGCCGGAGTGGCTGGACGAGCCGCGCATGAAGGCGCTGGGCTTCGACACGGCGCCGGTTGGCGAAAGCGGCGAGGCGCGCCGCCGCTTCGAGCGAAGCTTGCCGCGCGAAGTGCTGCTGGTGCTGGAACTGGCCGGGCCGGCCTGGCAGCAGGCGCGGCAACGGGCGCGGCAAAACGCCGCGCGCCACGAGGCGGCGCGACTGGCCAACGCCGACAGCAAGGAATTCGCCGGCAAGGCCAAGCAGGCGCAGGACGCGTTGCAGAGCGAGGAAACCCGCAACAGCCGCCTGTTCGCCATCGATGCCGGGCTGGACCGCGCGGCGCTGCGCGCGAAATATCCGGATCGAAGCCGCTTCCTGATCCTCAAGGCGAAGCTGCGCCCGACCCTTGCAACGCAGGACAAAAAGACTCGCGTCAGCGCCCATGTCAGCGAACTCGCCGTGCGCCGGATCAACGTGCCGCATGCCCTGCGCCCGGGCCTGGAGCCGGCCTTGCGCAATCCCCGCAGCAACGGGCGCGATCCCGACGCCAAGTTCGAGGCGACCGTGGCCGTCGGTCAGCGTCTGGAACCCTGGATCGAAGCAATATCCGTGTCGCGTTGAGGCCAGGAATACCCCTTCCGGGGAAGGGCGAAGCTTTCACAAACACGGCATAATCGCCTGCCATGAATACCTCTATCCTGTTGCGCCGGGTTCTGCCTGCAATCATTCTTGTAGCCATTGTCATCGGCGCTTTTTTCTGGACCACGCGCGTCAAGCCGGTGGTCGTCGTGCTCAAGTCCGTCGATCGCGGCAATGTCGAGAGCACTGTGGTCAATACCCGCGCCGGCACCGTGGAAGCCTGCCAGCGCACCAAGCTGTCAACCATCATGGGCGGCCGCATCGAATTCCTCGGCGTCAAGGAGGGCGACCGGGTCAAGAAGGGCCAGTTGCTGATGAAGCTGTGGAACGACGACCAGAAGGCGCAGCAGACCCTCGCCGAAGCCCAGCGCGCGATGGCCGCGCAGCGAGTCAAGGAGGTGTGCACCACGGCCGCCAGCGCCACGCGCGAGGCCGAGCGCCAGACTTCATTGCGGGCCAGGGGCTATGTGTCCGAAGCGCGTGAGGATGCCGCGCGTAGCGAATCGGATGCCCGCCGCGCCGCCTGTGAAACGGCGCGCGCCGACGTCACCCAGGCCTCGGCGAGGGTCGCCGTGACCAAGGTCGAGCAGGGCCGCATGGTGCTCTACGCACCTTTCGACGGCACGGTGGCGAAGATTGTCGGTGAGCTCGGTGAGTACTCCACACCGTCGCCGCCGGGCGTGCCGACCCCGCCGGCCATCGACCTGATCGACGACACCTGCCTTTACGTCAAGGCACCGATGGACGAAATCGACGCACCCAAGATCAAGGCCGGCCTGCCGGTGCGTGTCTCGCTCGACGCCCTGCCCAAGCAGCCGCTGAAAGGCAAGGTGCGGCGCGTCGCACCCTATGTTTCGGCCGTGGAGAAGCAGGCGCGTACCGTCGATGTCGAAGTCGATTTCGACATGCCAGCCACGGGAGGTTTGCTGGTCGGCTACAGTGCCGACGTGGAAATCGTGCTCGGTGGCCGTGAAAAGGTGCTGCGGGTGCCGACCGCGGCTCTGATCGAGGGTGCGAAAGTGATGGTGCTGAACACCGAGAGCGGCAAGCTCGAAGAGCGCAAGGTCAAGACCGGCATCGCCAACTGGGAATTCACCGAAATTCTCGACGGACTGGCCGAAGGCGAGCGCATCGTCATCTCGCTGGAGCGCGAGGGCGTGAAAGTCGGCGCCAGGGCAACGGCGGACGAAAAATCCAAATAGCATGGCTGTAATCAAGCTTGCCGGCATCGAACGCGTCTTCCATCTGGGCGACAGCGTGGTGCATGCGCTGAATCGCCTCGATGTCAGCATCGAGGCCGGCGAATACGTGGCCATCATGGGGCCGTCGGGCTCGGGCAAATCCACGCTGCTTAACCTGCTGGGCCTGCTCGACCGGCCCGATGCGGGTTCCTACAATCTCGAAGGCCGCGACGTCACCACGCTCTCGCCCGACGAACAGGCCGCCGTGCGCAGCCGGCGTATCGGCTTTGTATTCCAGAGCTTTCACCTGGTGCCGCGCCTCACGGCCGCCGAGAACGTGGCCCTGCCGATGATGCTGGCCGGCATTCCGGCCGCCGAACGGGCCGCACGCGTGGCGCGGGCCTTGAAGGATTTCGGCCTCGATCAGCGCGCCGACCACCGCCCCGACCAGCTTTCCGGCGGCCAGCGACAGCGCGTCGCGATTGCCCGCGCCACCATCATGCAGCCCGCCGTACTGCTGGCCGACGAGCCGACCGGCAACCTCGACCGCGCTACCGGCGACGACGTGATTCATCTGCTGGAAGACCTCAATCAGCGCGGCATGACTCTGATTGTCGTTACGCACGATCCAAAGATCGGCACGCGGGCACGGCGGCAGTTGATGATGGAAGATGGCCAACTGCGGCACGACAGTGCCGCTGTTGGCCTTCGGCAATTAGACGACAATCCCCCCAGCCCCCTTTCCGGGAAAGGGGGTGACCGTGGTTTGCCGGCTGCGCCGGCGCCGGATACCCCCGTGGCGGGTGGCGTCTAGCCTCCATGCGTAACGCCGACGTCCTGCGCTTTGCCCGCGATGCGGCGGCAGGCTATCCGCTGCGCACCTCGCTCTCGGTGCTGGCCATGGCCATCGGTGTCGCCGCCGTGGTGGTGCTGACGGCGCTGGGCGACGGCGCGCGGCGCTACGTGGTGAGCCAGTTTTCCTCGCTGGGCAGCAACCTGGTCATCGTCCTGCCGGGGCGCTCGGCGACCGGCGGCTTCAGCCCGGCCAACGCGGTCACCACCACGCCGCGCGACCTGACGGTGGATGATGCCGCGGCCCTGAGTCGGCTGCCGTCGGTGCGGCGCGTGGCGCCCCTGGCGGCCGGCACCTCGGAGATCAATGCCAATGGTCGCCTGCGCGAGGCGCTGGTGGCGGGAACCGCCTCGACCTATCTGCAAATTCGCAGCTTCAAGATGGCGCAAGGGACTTTTCTGCCCGAAGCCGACTGGAACCGCGGCGCGCCCGTGGCGGTTATCGGTGCCAAGATCAAGGAGGAAATCTTCGGCGCCAAGCCGGCGGTGGGCGAGTTGATCCGGCTTGGCGACAGGCGCCTGCGCATC
>CAMBRI010000206.1 GCA_945870205.1 Sulfuritalea hydrogenivorans sk43H
AGCAGCGGGTACCGGGATGATCGGGATCACGTCCCGCCGCGCAGGCACTCGATGAGTTGCGCCAGCGCCTTGCCGCGATGCGAGCAGCGGTTCTTTTCCTCGTGCGGCAGTTCGGCCGCGGTCATGCCGGTACCCGGCACCAGAAAGTACGGGTCATAGCCGAAACCGCCTGCGCCGCGCGGCGTGTCGATGATCTCGCCATGCCATTCGCCTTGCGCGATCAGCGGCTGCGGGTCATAGGCCGAACGCATCAGCACCAGCACCGCGACATAGTGCGCACGGCGGTCGGCAACTCCGGCAAGCTCCGTCAGGAGGCGGGCGTTGTTGCGCTCGTCCGATTTCGGCTCTCCGCCATAACGCGCCGAGAAGACGCCCGGCGCACCGTCCAGCGCCGTGACGCACAGGCCCGAATCGTCGGCCAGCGCCGGCAAGCCGGTCAGGTGCGCCGCATGCCGCGCCTTGGCGATGGCATTCTCGACAAAGGTGACATGCGGCTCGTCGGCCTCGGGCACCTTGAAGGCCGACTGCGGCAGCACCTCGAAATCGAAAGGCGCCAGCAACTGGCCGAATTCGCGCAGCTTGCCAGCATTGCCCGAGGCTAGAACCAGCTTTTTCATGCCGCCAAGGCGACCTGCTGCGCCTTCACGATCTCTCCGATGCCGACAGCGGCCAATTCCAGCAGCGTATCCAGTTCGGCGCGCGAGAAGGGCGCGCCTTCCGCCGTACCCTGCACTTCGATGATGCCGCCAGTGGCGGTGATCACCACGTTCATGTCGGTATCGCAGCCCGAATCCTCGGCGTAGTCGAGGTCAAGCAGCGCCTCGCCGCCGACAATACCCACCGAAACGGCGGCGACCAGTTCGCGCATCGGATGGCGCGCCAGTTTGCCGCTGGCGACCAGGGTCGACAGCGCGTCATGCAGCGCGACGCAGGCGCCCGTAATCGACGCGCAACGAGTACCACCGTCGGCCTGCAGGACGTCGCAATCGAGCGTGATCTGTCGCTCGCCAAGCGCGGCCAGATCGGTCACGGCGCGCAGGGAACGGCCGATCAGGCGCTGGATCTCCTGGGTGCGGCCGGACTGTTTTCCTTTCGCCGCCTCGCGCGCCGTGCGGGTGTTGGTGGCACGCGGCAACATGCCATATTCGGCCGTGACCCAGCCGGAACCCTTGCCGCGCAGAAAGCCGGGCACCGACTCCTCGACGCTGGCCGTACATAACACCTTGGTGGCGCCGAACTCGACCAGTACGCTGCCCTCAGCATGCTGCGTGTAATGGCGGGTGATGCTGAGCTTGCGCAACTGGCTTGCCTTGCGCTCCATGCGCTGCTGCGGGTGGGTCATGAAGATGCTCCGTCGGGATTGTATGGAACGCGACGACGGATCTCGGCCACGGCGCGGTCCATATCCTCGTCACTGATTGTTGTTTCGGTATTGGTCGATCCGGCATCCCCATGACGCCCGCCGAGCGCCTGCGAATCCGGGACCGGAGCGTCCCAGCGCAAAGCGATCAGGGTCAGGTTGTCGGCGTCGGGGCCGGCCACGTGCTCGGCGGCGTCGAGCAGGTTCGGCACGCTGGTGCACAGCGGCGCCCGCCCCAGTTCGGCTACCAGCGACTCGCCCAGAGGCCACCAGGCACCGTCGGTGCATAGGGCGATGAGGTCGCCGTCATGCAGCGACATGGCGGCAGAAACTTCGATGTAGGGCACCATGTCGCCGCCCAGGCAACTGAATACTCGGTTGCGCAGCGGGTGGCTGGCGGCGTCGGCGTGACTGATGCTGCCTTCATCGACCATGCGCTGAACCACGCTGTGATCACGGGTATGAACGACGCCCGCCCGGCCCTGGGCACGGCTGTGGATCAGGTACAGCCTGGAATCGCCGGCATGGGCCCAGCAGGCCTGCCCGTCCTGCACCACGCAAACAATGCAGGTGGTGCGCGGCGCGGCATGCGCCGGGATGCAGCAGTCGGTGGCGTAGCGGACGATGGTCTGATGCACCTGGTTGAGGGTCGCGGCAAGAAAGCGCGCCGGGTCGATCAGCCGCGGCTTCGCTTCGCCACGAAAGCGTTCGGTCACCGTATCGATGGCGATCTGGGCCGCAACTTCACCCTGCAGATGGCCGCCCATGCCGTCGGCGACGACCATCAGCACGGCATCATCGGTCGCCAGCCAGGCCACGCGATCCTGATTGATGTCGCGACCGCCGATGCGACTGTCCTGGGCGATGGTGTAGTTCATTTCCAGCCAGGCAGGCCGAGACGGGAAAGCCACGATCCCGGCGGCTGGTCTCCGGCCTTGTCGGTATTGAGCGAAGCCTGCAGCGCGCGCGCGTGCTGCGGGCGCCGCGGCGGCTCGAGGCGCAGGCATTCGTCGATGGTGGCCAGCAGGCGCGGCGAATACTGGCTGCCCCAGCGCTGCCGGGCGGGCAGCAGTTGATCATCGGCCATGCGTTCATCGGCGGCTTGCGGCGCAGAACCGGCCAGGGCCGCATACATGCAGGCGCCCACGGCGTAGATATCGGTCCAGGGGCCCAGGGTGAATTTTCCGTGGTACTGCTCGGGCGCCGCGTAGCCCGGCGTGTACATTGCCCGCGGTTCGGGCGGGCCGATGTCAACCGCGTAGCGCGCCGCACCGAAATCCAGCAACACCGGGCTGCCGTCTTCGCGCAGCCAGATATTGGCCGGCTTGATGTCCAGGTGCAGCAGGCCGCAGCCGTGAACTTCGCCGAGGCCGTCGAGCATGCCGCTGAACATCTTGCGCATGAAGGCCTCATTCAGCCGGCTGCGTTGCTGCCGGATATGGTCGCGCAGGGTCTGGCCCACTTCAAAGCGCATGACCAGATAAACCGTCTCGTTGGCGCGAAAGAAGTTCAGCACGCGCACCACGTTGGGATGATCCAGACCGGTAAGCGCCCTTCCCTCTTCGAAGAACAGCTTCAGGCCGTGATTGAAATCCGACTGGAATTCGGCCGGAATGGTCGGGACTATCTCGCCTTCGCGGCGCAGCGCCAGGGCATTGGGCAGATATTCCTTGATCGCCACCGGCGTCCCCGCCGCATCGTGCGCCAGATAGACAATGGAAAAGCCGCCGACCGAAAGCTGCCGCTCGATGCGGTAGTCTTCCAGTTGGTAACCGGGCGGCAGTGCTTGATTGTTCTGGGAGACCACGGGATTGAAAGCGAGGATGGCGAGCGGTTGCAGGTTGTATACTTCGCCAATTTTCCCTGTTCGCCTCGCCAGTGTAAACAACTGCTTTGCGCGACAGGCACGGAGACTCCCCACACCATGATCTATAGCATGACCGGATATGCCGCCGCCAGCCGCGACTTGGGCAGTGCCGTGCTGAACCTCGAAATCAAGAGCGTCAATTCGCGCTATCTGGATATCGGCTTTCGGCTCAGCGAAGACCTGCGCTTTCTTGAAATGCCGCTGCGCGAGAAAATCACCGAACGCATCGGCCGCGGCAAGATCGAGTGTCGCGGTTATTTGCAGGCCCAGCCGGCGCAAGCTGCCACGGCCCGCGAACGGACGCCCGATGCGGCACTGCTGGCCGAACTGGGCAAGCTCGATGACGCCGTGCGCAGCGTCCTGCCGCAAGCCGCGCCGCTGTCGGTGGCCGAAGTGCTGCGCTGGCCGGGTGTCCTGAGCGACGACTCGCTCGGCAGCGATGAATTGCAGGCGGCGGCGCAGGAGTTGTTTGCCGCGCTGCTTGATGAATTTGTCGCCAGTCGCGAGCGCGAAGGCGGCAAACTGGCCGACGTTTTGCGCGACCGCGCCGCCCGCATGCGGGAACAAGTCCGCACCGCCGAACCACTGTTGCCGGCAGCACTGGCCGCCTACCGCGAGCGTCTGGCAACCAAACTGCGGGAAGCCGTGGCGAATCTGGACGAAGACCGCATCCGCCAGGAGGTCGGGGTATTCGCCGCCAAGATCGATGTCGCCGAAGAAATAGCGCGACTGATCACCCATATGGACGAACTCGACCGCGTGCTGAAGAAAGGCGGCGCGGTGGGCAAGCGACTGGACTTCCTGATGCAGGAACTCAACCGTGAAGCCAATACCCTGTCGTCCAAGTCGGTATCCGGCGAAGTGACGGCCATCGCGCTGGAGCTCAAGCTGCTGATCGAGCAGATGCGGGAGCAGGTACAAAACCTGGAATAGGTTCCGGCCTTGGGGCAAGCATGCCGAAGCACCAAGACTTCATCACGATCCACGCGGCGGCACCGCCCAAGCCCTCGCTCGGTGAACCCTGCAACGGTTGCGGCGTCTGCTGCGCCGCCCGGCCCTGCCCCGTCAGCCGCCTGCTGCTTGGCCATCGCAGCGGAACCTGCCCGGCACTGCAATGGCAAGACACGACTCGGCGCTACCTCTGCGGCATGGTCACGACACCGGCAAGCTTCCTGAGTTGGCTGCCGCCGCAATGGAACGCATTCGCCGGTCGCCGCCTGGCGCGCTGGATCGCTCCGGGCATCGGTTGCGACTCGACCGTGGAACTGAACTAGGGGCGCATCACGGGGCCGCCGTCGGATCGGTGACAAAGCCGATCCGCGTCAATCCGGCTCTTGCCGCCGCGCTCATCACCAGCGCCACGCTTTCATAGCGCGCATTGCGGTCGGCGCGAATATGCAGTTCGGGTTGCGGCTGCAGCTTGGCGGCGGCCGCAAAACGCGGGCCGAGATCGGCTGGCGTGAGCCTATCGCCGTTCCAGTGGAGTTCCCCTCCCTCGCGGATGCCGAACTCGATGTGCTCGGCGCGGGTGATGTTGGCGCTCGACGATGCCTTGGGCAGGTCGATCTTGACCGAGTGCGTCAGGAGTGGCGCGGTGACAATGAAAATCACCAGCAGCACCAGCATCACATCCACCAACGGCACCACGTTCATGTCCGCCATCGGGGTTTGATGGTTGCGTCCGTTGAAACTTCCGATTGCCATGTCGAACTCCTTAGCGCGGGTTGCCGGACTTGGTCGAACCGACCGTGGTCAGCACGTAGAGGTCGTGGGCAAAGGCGTCGAGCCGTGCCAGCCACATGCGGTTGCGTCGATTAAAGGCGTTGTAGGCCAGCACCGCCGGGATCGCCACGGCCAGCCCCAGTGCGGTCATGATCAATGCCTCGCCGACCGGGCCGGCGACCTTGTCCAGCGTGCCCTGACCCGAGAGGCCGATCTGCACCAGCGCATGGTAGATGCCCCATACCGTGCCGAACAAACCGACATAGGGCGCCGCCGAGCCGGCCGAGGCCAACACGGTAAGGCCGTGTTCGACACGAGCGGCTTCCTGGTCGATGCCGTTGCGCAAGACCCGCGTCAGGAATTCGCCGAGCCCGCCCGCCGCGGCCAGCTTGTGCGGACTGTGAGCCTCGCTGTCGCTGGCCGCCTGCAAGGCCTGCTGCGCCAGTTCGGCAAAGGCATTGTCGACCGGCGAAGCGGTGAGCGCGGTGGATACGTCCTGCAAGGAGGGTGCGTCCCAGAATCCGGCGAGGAATTTTGCCGCCCGCTTTTGCGCCAGGGCGTTGGCGAGGGTGCGCGTGATGATCAGATACCAGCTCGCCACCGAAAGCAGCAACAGCGCCGTGAGCACCAGCTTGCCGACGCCGTCGGTATGAGCAAGAAAGTGGGCGAAACCCAGATCGTTCAATGCGGCTTGTTCCATGGTTCAGTTTCCTTGCAATTGAAATTTGAAGGGTTGCAGGGCAACGGCGCGTACCGCCTGACCGTTCCTTTGCGCCGGATTGCAGCGCCAGGTCCGGACGGCAGTCAGCGCCGCCTCATCCAGCCGCGCAAAGCCGCTGCCGGTGGCGATGCGGGCCGAATCAACATGGCCCTGCTCGTCGAGTTCGACACGCAACACCGTGATGCCGGTTTCCCCCATGCGGCGCGACAGGATCGGGTAGCCGGGAGGCGTGCGCTGGGGACAGGATACGGACAGCTCCGCTCCCAGCGTCACCGGGCCGACCGGTTTCGGCTCAGGTGGGGCCGTGATCGTCGGCGCCGGCAAGGGTGGCGGCGCGACGACATCGGCGGGCGATGACACCGCAGTTTCGGCCGCCAGTTGCCGCGGCTGCGGCTTCTCGTGGGCTTGCGGTGGCGGCGGTTCGCGCCTGGGCCTCTGCTCGACCTTCGGTTGAGCCGGAGGCGCGATGAAATTGACGAACAGGGGGACCGACTCGGTGGGCACAGGCAGCAGGCGATGGCTCCACAATCCCCAGAGCGCGGCGCCGTGCAGCGCCACAACCAACAGCACTCCGGCGAATCTGTCCCATTGCAGGCGAATCATCGTCTGGATCACTCGCCTACGGCCGCAGGAAAGCCCGCAAGGCTTCGGGCGGTGGAGGCCCGCCATGGAAGCGCACCTCGCCAGCCGCCGGAACAAGCGCGACGTAGGGCGTGATGCCCCGCCAGGCGGGATTCACCTTGTACCTGAGCGCCACGGCGTCACCATCAAAGACATAGATGAGCCTGGCCTTGCGGTAGTGCCTGTCTTCGCGCAGGGCACCTTCCTGCCCCGCGCCGTCCATCACCACGACGACCAAGCGAACGCCGGACCCGGATTTGCGGATCGCCTCGGCGAGGCTGTCGATCACCTTGGGGCAATGTACGCAGTCGGTGGTGGAAAACACCACGGCCAGGGGGCGCGAAGGGGACTGCCTGAGTTCGCTCCAGGTGTCCGCGCCGAAGGGCAGGATCGCGGACCGCGCCGCTAATGCGGGTACTGCCGCCAGCAATCCGCCGAGCAAGGCAAGGAGCCACATAAGGCGCTCAGGGAAGAATGGGCAGGACATGGATTTCCTTTGCGGTACGCCACAGGACGCGAATGCCTTCGTTGCTGACGAGCAGTCGCGGATGATCGTTTTCATCAACGCTGGCCGCCAGTTCGCGCAGGCTGAAATGCGCGCCCTCATCGGCCGAAATCCAGGCCCTGAGCTGCGCCTGCGCCCCGTCGTAGCTGCGCCAGGCGACCACCACTTGCGCGCCGAGCGCGCCGACATCAGCATGTTCGGCGCGCGGATCGGGTAGTTCCCGCGCTTCGCCCTGCGGCGCACCGTCGGCCGCCAGTCGTCCGTAACGAACGGCCGCTCTGCCTGCCTTTTCGCCAAACCAGACCGCGTGATAGCCGCCTTGCCGCGCCGCCGCCAGCCCCGGCCCATGGTGCGGACAGGCATCCAGCTTCCAGTCGTCGAAGCTGGCGCGCACGGGAGTCCCGGATTCCTGACCCAGTGCCGCAAAGGCGTGATCGCGGACATTGGGCTCGAACACATGGCGCCAGAGCGCCGCCACACCGCCCGCCGGCGTCGGGGCCAGCGCGATGCGGCAGCACTCGCAGCTGTGATCGGCAAGCTTGATGTCGGGGCCGAAGCTGAGGCCGCCATCGCGCGATTCGTTGCGGTAAATGGCCGCCCCGGCATAGGCGCTGCTTTTCCCCGCACTCTTGCTTGAACTGGCGCCGGCC
>CAMBRI010000207.1 GCA_945870205.1 Sulfuritalea hydrogenivorans sk43H
CTTCCGAACTACCCTCAGAACTTAACCCAGGTCTTTCAACCCAGACCAGCAATCGACCCTTCGATTTCGGCCCGACTACCCACCACCACCTCCAGCACAGCAAGCACCTACACCTATCGGTTGTTTGGTTTTTAAAGAACTTCCGCTTCGTCCTTCAACTACTTCAGCGGCTCCGCAAGCAGCAGAGAGGGGCGCATTATAGGGGGCCATTTCCTTTGTGTAAACCCCTTCTCTTCTTTTTCTTTCCCGTTCCGGCAATCGACGAGGCATGTCCTAGTTTAAGCGCCGGTCAATACGCGCTCCTTCATGACCGTTGCCAAAACTGAATCCTTCCCGTCGCTGGCATCGTAGAATCCTGCGCCATGAGTCCGTATGTCCTGATTCGCCCATTGCTCTTCGCACTTGATGCCGAGCGCGCCCACGAATTAACGCTCGACCTGCTCGCCATCGGCGATTCGCTGGGATTCCGCCGCGAGCCCGCCGCCAACGGCATTGCGATCGAAGCCATGGGGCTTCGCTTCCCCAATCGAGTCGGCCTGGCCGCCGGCCTCGACAAGAACGGGGCCGCCGTGGACGGACTTGGTGGCCTCGGTTTCGGTTTTCTCGAGGTGGGAACGGTCACCCCGCGGGCCCAGCCCGGCAACCCCAGACCCCGCTTGTTCCGCCTACCTGAACACGAGGCGATCATCAACCGCATGGGCTTCAATAACAATGGCGTCGACGCGCTGCTTGATCGACTCGCAAGCGTCCGCTATCGCGGCATCCTAGGTATCAACATAGGCAAAAATTTCGATACGCCGATCGAGCGAGCGGTCGAGGACTACCTGATCTGCCTTGAAAAAGCTTATCCGCGCGCAAGTTATATAGCCGTCAACATTTCATCGCCCAACACAAAGAACCTGCGCCAGTTGCAGGGAGCATCGGAACTCGACGCGCTGCTTGGTGCATTAAAGTCGCGCCAGGCCGAACTTGCCGATCGCCATGGGAAATACGTGCCGCTGGCGCTCAAGATTGCGCCCGATCTGGACGCTGGACAACTTGCCGACATCGCGGACGCCCTGCGGCGGCATCGAATCGATGCCGTCATTGCCACCAACACGACACTGGGGCGTGAAGGCGTCGAAGCATCGCCTCTGGCCGCCGAGGCCGGGGGCTTGTCCGGTAGCCCGCTATTCGAAAAATCAACCGCGGTGATTCGCAACCTGGCACAAGCCCTGGCCGGCGAACTGCCAATCATCGCTGCCGGCGGCATTACCAGCGGAACCCGCGCGCGTGCCAAAATTGACGCCGGCGCCACCCTCGTGCAAATCTACAGCGGCCTGATTTACCGTGGCCCGCAACTTGTCCGCGAATGTATCCACGCAACCCATGTCTGAGCTTCAAGGCCTCAACCATTTCCAGTTTGCACACATACCATTAAAAGCGAGATAATTTGATCTCCAGCAATTATTGCGAACTGGCTGCGACTCACAACCCATCATGACCAGCTATCTGTTCATCGTTCTCGGCGCAGTCCTGGTCAATAACGTCGTCTTCGTCCGGATTCTGGGCTTGTGCCCCTTCATGGGCGTCTCCAAGAAGCTCGAAACCGCAGTCGGCATGGGCGCGGCAACCACCTTCGTCCTGACCATGGCCTGCGGGGCCAGCTATGTCATCGATCGCTGGCTGCTGATCCCCAATCAGCTCGAGTACTTGCGCACACTGTCCTTCATCGTCACCATCGCCGCCATCGTGCAGCTCACCGAATTGGTAATCCAGAAGACCAGTCCGCTGCTGCACCAGGTACTGGGCATCTACCTGCCGCTGATCACGACCAATTGTGCGGTACTTGGCATCCCTTTGTTAAATGTGAGCCTGCGCCACAACTTCCTTGAGTCGCTGCTGTTCGGGTTCGGCAGCGCGGTCGGCTTCACTCTGGCCTTGATTCTGTTCGCCGGAATCCGCGAGCGACTCGAAGCCGCCGACGTCCCGGTGCATTTCCGTGGCACTGCCATCGCGATGATCACGGCCGGCCTCATGAGCCTTGCCTTCATGGGCTTCGCCGGCCTGGACAAGTTCAAGTAATCATGCTCGACGCACTCTTGGTCATGGCGCTGGGCGCCGTCCTGCTCGGTGCCGCGCTCGGTTACGCGGCGGTCCGCTTTCGCGTCGAAGGCGATCCGCTGGTCGAAAAGATCGACGCGATCCTGCCGCAGACTCAATGCGGCCAATGCGGCTTCCCCGGCTGCAAACCCTACGCACAAGCCATCGCCAAGGGCGAAGCGGAAATCAACCAGTGCCCGCCGGGTGGCGACGAAGGCATCCACAAGCTTGCCGACCTGCTCGGGCGCGAGTTCAAGTCATTGTCGGCGGAACATGGCATTGAAAAACCAAAATCTGTTGCGGTCATTGACGAACAGGCCTGCATCGGCTGTACGCTATGCATTCAGGCTTGCCCGGTGGATGCGATTGTCGGGGCCGCCAAGCAGATGCACACGATCGTTGCCCAGCAATGTACCGGCTGCGAACTGTGCCTGCCGCCCTGCCCGGTCGACTGCATTTCCATGCAACCGATAGGCGCGAGCGTGGAAACCTGGAAGTGGAAATACCCCGTATTCAAGATCAACTCAACGCAACGGGACGCGGCATGAGCGCACCCCGCGGGGCCGCCCCAAGTGGGGCGCAGCCAATCTACGGAGCCGCAGAGCGGCGAACCACCGTCACCCCCTGCCTTGGGGCGAAGGCAGGTTTTCGCGGAGCACTGCTCCGCGCTGCCGCAGCCGGCCGGCTATGCAGAGCCGGCAGTGGGGTCGGGGCTGGGGGGAAGGTAGTCCAATGAGCGCACTGCAGCGCCTGTTCAAGTTTCATGGCGGCGTCAAACCCGCATACAACAAGGAAGCCTCGACCAGGCTGCCCATCGCTGTCGCGCCAATGCCGGCGTCGCTTGTCATCCCGCTGCATCAGAGCATCGGCGGCATGCCGCGACCGCTCGTGGCGGCCGGCGAAAAAGTCCTCAAGGGCCAGCGCATAGGGGGCGCCGACGGCAACGTCTCCTCCGCGATCCACGCCTCGACATCGGGCACCGTTGTTGCCGTGGAAATGCGGCTCATGCCGCATACCTCTGGGCTTTCGGCCCTGTGCGTGGTCATTGAGCCTGATGGCCGCGATGAATGGATTGCGCGACAAGCTTTTGAATTCCGCAGTGCATCGCCTGGCCAAACGCGCGACTTCCTGCGCGACGCAGGCGTCGTCGGCCTCGGTGGCGCGGTATTTCCCAGTCACCTTAAGCTCAATGCCGGAAAGCATGGAAAACTCGACACGCTGGTTCTGAACGGCGCCGAGTGCGAACCCTTCATCACCTGCGATGACGTATTGATGCGGGAACGCGCCGAGGCCATCGTCAATGGTGCTGTCATCATGCGCGAGATCCTCAGTGCCGAACGCGTGCTGATCGGGATCGAGGACAACAAGCCGGAAGCCATTGCCGCCATGGATGTCGCTGCCGCCGAGGCCAATTGCAAGGCGGGCGATGCCGCGATCGAGGTGGTGTCGGTGCCCACGCGCTACCCGGCGGGCGGCGCCAAGCAACTGATACGGGTGCTGACCGGCATTGAGGTGCCACATGGCGAGCGCTCTACCGACTACGGTGTACAGTGTTTCAACGTCGGAACCGCCTATGCCATCTACGAGGCGATCGCGCTGGGGCAACCCTTGATCTCGCGTATTGTCACCGTCGCCGGCAACGTGGCCCAGGCGCGCAACTATGAAGTGCTGTTCGGTACCTCAATGAAGGACCTCATGGCGCTCTGCGCACCACTGCCCGACAGCGACCGCATCGTCATGGGCGGACCCATGATGGGCTTGCTGATGCCGGGCGACAGCGTGCCCGTGGTCAAGGCGACCAACTGCATACTGGTAGGCTCACAGGCACTGTTCCCGCCGCCGCCTCCCGAGATGCCCTGCATCCGCTGTGGCGACTGCGCCAAGGTTTGCCCGGCCGATCTGCAGCCATTCGAGATGTACTGGTTCTCGCGCGCAAAAATTTTCGGCAAGGCGCAGGAATACAATCTTTTCGATTGCATCGAATGCGGCTGCTGCGCCTACGTCTGCCCCTCGCGCATTCCACTGGTCGATTACTATCGCTTTGCCAAGAGCGAAATCTGGGCACGCGAAGTTGAAAAGGAGGCTGCAGACGTGGCGCGCGAACGCTACGAATTTCGCCTGCTGCGCGAAGAGCGCGAAAAGCAGGAAAAGGCCGCCAAGCTCGCTGCGAAGACCGCCGCCGGACGCGAAAAAGCGGCCGCAGCGCTGGCAGAAGCCGTGAAGCCCGCGGCCACGCCCGAGGAAGATGCCAAGAAAGCCTTGATCGCCGCAGCCATGGAACGGGCAAAGGCGCAAAAACAAGAGGTGCATCCCGAAAACACGGCAGACCTTACGCCCGAACAACAAGCAGAAGTCGCCGCCATCGAGGCACGCCGCGCCGAAATCCGCGAAATGGCCAAGCCGCACCTGCGCCAGGACGACTAAACCGGATATTGCCCCCTTGCTGAACAACTCTCCCTACTTCCTCAAACCCGCCAGCGTCCAGTCCGTGATGTTGCGCGTGCTGCTGGCGCTGCTGCCGGGCATTGCCGCTTACGTCTGGTTCTTCGGTGCAGCGATCCTCGTGCAAATCGCCCTGGCGTCGGTCACGGCGCTGGCGGCCGAGGCCGTGATGCTGCACCTGCGCGGCAAGCCCGTGATGATGTTCCTGGGCGACGGCTCGGCGCTGGTCACGGCATGGCTGATCGCCCTGACCTTCCCGCCCATCGCGCCGTGGTGGCTCACCGTGGTCGGGGTACTCGCCGCCATCGTCGTGGCCAAACATCTTTATGGCGGCCTGGGCCAGAACCCGTTCAATCCTGCGATGGTTGCCTTCGCCCTGATGATCGTCGCCTACCCCTCGCTGATGTCGCAATGGCCGGGCGTTGGATTCTCCGATCTGGCGCCGCAGTTGAATGCCATCTTCGGCCCCCGCCAGCTCGATGCAATCACCATGGCGACCCCGCTCGACGCTCTGCGCACGGCACTGCATACGCCAGAAGCCCGTGCCACCGTGGCCGGCGTGCTGGGCAGCGATGCCAGCTTCGGCAACATCGGCGGCAAGGGCTGGGAATGGGTGGCAGCGGGCTACTTCCTTGGCGGGGTGTACCTGCTGCAGCAGCGGATCATCACCTGGCACATGCCGGTCGCCTTCCTCGCCACGCTGCTGGTAATCTCGGGCGGCTTCTCGCTCTATGACGCCACACGTTTCGCCGGGCCCAGCTTCCAGTTGTTTACCGGTGGCGCCATGCTCGCCGCCTTCTTCATCGTCACCGACCCCGTATCCGGCTGCACCACGCCGCGCGGCAAGCTGATCTTCGCCGCCGGCATCGCGCTGCTTACCTGGGTCATCCGCACCTTCGGCGCCTATCCTGATGGCATCGCCTTTGCGGTGCTGCTGCTGAACATCGCCGCGCCCCTGATCGACATGTACACACAGCCTCCCGTGTTCGGCCACAAGAACAAACCGGCAGCCCGCCCATGACCGAACCCATTGAAATCGCCCGCCGCGAATCCAGTGTGCTGCGCATCTCGGTGCGCACCGCGGCCATCATGCTGGCGTTCACCATGGCGTTTACCGCGTTGATGGCCGGCACCTACAAGGCCACGGCGCCTCTCGTAGAAGCCAGCGCGCTGGCCGAAAAACTGCGCCTGATCGGCGAGGTGCTGCCGCCTGGCACCTACGACAACGATCTGCTGGCCGATGCCATCACCCTATCGCCACAGGCCTCGCTCGGCCTGGACGAGGATACCCGTGTCTGGCGTGCGCGCAAGAATGGTGCCCCGGTCGCATTAGTACTAGAAGCTGCCGCCCGCGACGGCTACTCAGGGCGCATCAGCCTGATCCTTGCCATTACGGCAGACGGCAGACTGCTGGCGCAGCGCGTAACGGCCCACAAGGAAACGCCAGGGCTCGGCGACTATATCGACCCAAAGAAGGACCGCAACAAGACAAGGCCGTGGATCACGCAATTCAGCAATCTGGGCTTCGACCTCGTACCGCGCGAGAAATGGCGCGTGAAGAAGGATGGTGGCCGCTTCGACCAGATGACTGGCGCAACGATTTCGGCGCGCGCCGTGACCAACGCCAGTGGCCGCGCGCTGGCCTGGACTGTTGAAAACCGTAACAAGCTGTTCACTCTGCAGGCCAACAGCCGTTTTGAGGAAAGCAAACCATGAGCGCCTACAAGGAAATCGCCTGGAACGGCATCTGGAAGCAGAACACCATCCTCGCCCAGGTGCTGGGCCTGTGCCCGCTGCTGGCGGTGAGCAGCAACCTTGTAAATGCAGTCAGCCTGGGATTGGCAACCATCGTCGTGATGCTGCTGTCCAACTTTGCCATATCCGCCCTGCGCGCCCTGATCCCCTACGAAATTCGCATCCCGGTCTTCATCCTGATCATCGCGGCACTGGTGACAGTGATCGACCTGGCATTCAACGCCTTTCTGCATGACCTCTATCTGGTGCTCGGAATCTTCATCCCACTGATCGTCACCAACTGCATCGTGCTGGCCCGCGTCGAAGCCTTTGCCGCCAAGAATGGCCTGCGTGCAGCCACGCTGGACGGCCTGATGATGGGCGTCGGCTTCGTCTGGGTCATTGCCTTGCTGGGCGCCGTGCGCGAATTCATCGGGCAGGGCACGCTGTTCGCCGGCATCGAGATGATTTTCCCCTCGCTCTCCGGCATCCAGATCCTGCCGGAAGATTATCCCGGCTTCCTGATCGCGATGCTGCCACCGGGCGCCTTCTTTGTTCTGGGCTTGCTGATCGCGGGTCGCAACTGGCTGGATGCCCGCGCCAACCAGCGCCTGCGCGAGAAGCGCCTGCACGACCAGCCGCCGGCCCCGAACACCGTCGCGGCATGAGCCCCCGGAAGGTTCGCGAGTTCTTCTCCCGCCTCGCCACCGCCAATCCAGAGCCGAAGGGCGAACTAGAATACGCGACACCGTTTCAGCTGCTTGTTGCTGTAGTTCTTTCAGCCCAGGCCACGGACAAGGGCGTCAATCGAGCCACGCGCGCCCTGTTTCGCGATCATCCGACGCCCGGCGCCATGGCGGCCCTCGGCGAAGAAGGCATCGCCGACTACATCCAAACCATCGGTCTCTATCGCACCAAGGCCAAGCACGTCGCGGCCTTGTCGCGCCTGCTGCTGGATCTCCACGGCGGCGAAGTACCGCACGAGCGTGCGGCGCTCGAAGCCCTGCCCGGGGTCGGCCGCAAAACCGCCAACGTGGTGCTCAACATCGCTTTCAAGGAGCCGACCATCGCGGTCGACACCCACATCTTCCGCGTCGGCAACCGTACCGGCCTGGCGCCGGGCAAGACCGTCGAAGCCGTCGAGCAGAAGCTCTTGAAGGTCGTACCCGCCGAATTCCGTCTGCATGC
>CAMBRI010000208.1 GCA_945870205.1 Sulfuritalea hydrogenivorans sk43H
CGGCCCACGGCTGGCTTTGCACAGCCAGCCGGCTGCGGCGGCGCACCGCATGCGGTGCGAAACCCCGCCTCGCCCCCTCGCGGGGAGGCTATTGATTGGCTCGCTGCGCTCGATATCACCAGCGGCTCATCCTGTTGTTTCACGTTAAACTAACGCGGCAGCATTCCGTTTGCCGCGCGGCAGCGCTCGATATCGCAAGCAGTAGGCAAGACATGGCGGTACTCGGTGACAGCGCGGACTTGCGACGGGTCCCGGCTGAAACATTTTTCGCCTTTGGCATCGTGATAGTAGGACAGCACATCAACGCAGCGCCGCGAGTGCGCCATCAGACCGAAGAAGTGCCCCATTTCATGGGAAATCACCATCTGCAATGTCTCGCGAGTATCGTGGGTCGGGTTTCGGGTTCTTAGCAGTTCAAACGCCGACCGACCGAGCGACAGTGTGCGCTTCCCCAGGTCCGCCAATCCGAAGTTGCCGGCACTGCCCTTCCCACTCCATTGGACAACGACCACATCTGGTGCCGGTCTAGCTCCATCGACCCACACAAGCACGTCCACAGACACCCCGCATTTGGACCATTCGGCCGCAGCCTTGGCAACCATCCCGGCGACCAGTGTCGGTGAAAACTCTGCCGGCGCATTCGCCGGCTTGTAGCTAAAGCTCAACTTGGAGCTTATCGCCGGGCGGTCCAGCCCATCTCCCCAAGTCGCGATTTCGCCAGTCCGACATTCCCTGATTTCCTGCTCACGGACAGACTCGGCGCCCGACACAATCAAGACATCGCAGCCAAGTACGGCGGCCACAACGGCTCCGACGAGTCGTCTTAGAGCCTTGCGCCGAGGAAGGCAACAGACGGTCAAGAGATCCGCCGCGACCGGCTTCCGATGGATGGATGATTGCTGGTCCTTGCCTTTGCTTCGCAAGATGCAGTTCAACACCGTGTTCATGCGCTCAGGCATATGAACTCCTGTGCTTTGCCGGATCGGCGCTTGCCTGCTTGGGCCGGCCGGTGAGGTTCTGGATTCACTTGCAATTCACTCTGTATTTCAACTTGTGACTTTCCTGCCGAACCGGTCTCCCGGTTACGGCGTTTCTCGGAAGAACCTTGAAACATATCAAAAAGACCAGTTCTCAGATCGGCATCAGACGCCAAAGCGAGGTGCGTTCCGCCGCACGTGCAGCATGAAGAAGGTCCGTCGTGTCGGCGGCCCTCGGATGACCAGGCCTCGCGTCGATCCGCCCCGCCACCTTGAGACCGGCCTGTGCAAACGCGCCCAGCAACTCGTCCCGTGAGCGCAAGCCAAGATGCTCGGCCAGATCGGAAAGTATCAACCAGCCCTCGCCGCCTGGTTCGAGATGCGCAGCGAGCCCCCTGATGAATCCCGTCAGCATGCGGCCGTCGGGATCATAGACGGCGCGCTCGAGGGACGAGTTGGCGCGCGCAGGAACCCAGGGCGGGTTGCACACCACGAGCGACGCGCGGCCCGCGGGAAACAGATCGGCCGACTCCACGGCGACTTGTGCCGCCAACCCGAGCCGCGTCAAGTTCTCGCTGGCGCAAGCCAGTGCCCGCCGATCCTGATCGGTGGCGACAATGCGTGCGACGCCGCGCTGCGCCAGTACCGCCGCCAGTACACCAGTGCCGGTGCCGATATCGAAGGCCAGCGCGCAGTTCTCCGGAATGGGTGCGGCAGCGACCAGATCCACGTATTCGCCCCTGATCGGCGCGAATACGCCGTAATGCGGATGAATGCGCCTGCCCAGTGCCGGAACTGGCACACCATTCTTGCGCCACTCGTGGGCGCCGATCAGTCCCAGCAGTTCACGCAGCGAGGCGACGAAGGGCCCGGTGGCCGGACCGTAGGCCTCAATGCAGGCTTGTCGTACGTCGGGGGCCCGTCGCAGCGGGACCCGGTACTCATCTTCGAAGGGCAGCAGCAGCATGCCCAGCGTGCGTGCGCGCTGCGACTGCGCCAACCGGTACAGATGAAAGGACTCGGCGGGAAGCGATGTTGGTCCGGGCGCCTTGCGCGGCTTGCGGTCGATGCGCCTGGCCATGGCCTGCAGCAACTGGCGGGCGTTCTGAAAGTCGCCACGCCATAGCAGCGCAGTGCCTTCACAGGCCAGGCGATACGCCTCATCCGCGGTGATGCGATCATCGGCGACGATGATTTTCTTTGGCGGCGGGGTGCCTCCCTCCGATTGCCAGCGCACCGAACGTGCCTCGCCGCCCTCGGTCCAGGCAATGGCCGAAGGAATACTCACAAGGCTTTAACGCCGCAACATGGACTGTCATGCAACAACACCATCGGAACCTCGATGAACATGGAATGGACGCATGGTACGTTGCGGGCGGTCGTCTGTAAATTTTCCTGTCCCGTCGCCAACAGGCCCGACCGGTCGCTGCGCCGCCCGCGCCGGTTATCGGGAACGCCGTTTCGCAGAAGTCTTGCGGTAAAGTCGCGATCCCTGTCGTTTCTTTAGTCGCGATGCCGCCACGCCTGCTCTTCACCATCGTTTTCATCGAAGGCTACTGTTCGCTCGGCGCCGAAATCATCGCCCTGCGAAGACTGATTCCGCACGTCGGCAGTTCGATCGTGGTCACGGCGCCGACCATAGGCCTGTTCCTGCTCGCGCTTGCGCTCGGCTACCACTCGGGCAGCCGCGTTGCGGAAGACTACCGCGCCGTGGTAGCGCGCAATTTCCTGGTTTCAGCCGCACTGATGGGAGCCGGCCTCGCAGGCGGCAGCGTCAATGCCATCTTCGCCGGAAATTCGGCAGCGATGGCTTACCTGATCTTCATCGGCGCCATCCTTTGCCCGCTGGCCTGGCTGCTGGGGCAGACGGTGCCGATCCTGACCAATCTGATGCTCGCTCAGCGCAGCGGCGAAGCGGCGGGGCGCGCACTGTACTGGTCCACCCTCGGTTCCTTTCTCGGGTCGGTCACGTTGTCGCTGGTCGTCATGCAACTGTTCGGCGTATGGGCCGCGGTGCTGCTGGGCGCCTTGATGCTGGTCGCCGGTGCTGCACTGGTGCAGCGTCCACGCCCACTGACGGTGACATTGCTGGTGGCCGTGGCGGCGCTCGGCGTGGCCGCCAACCTCGGCGACCGGCAGCGTGCCGATACGGCCTATGCCGATTACGCGGTGGAGCCCGTGGCGCGCGAAGGCATGCTCTCGCCGCGCGCCTTCCTGGTCAACAACCAGAGTGCCTCGGTGATCGACAACAGCGAACCGCCACGCTATGCGCGCTACGTGCAGCACCTACGGCGCATCCTGCTCGAGGACCTGCGCTTCAGCGAACGTGACATCCTGGTGCTGGGGGCCGGCGGGTTCACGCTCTCGCATCGTGAACCCCTGAACCGTTATACCTACGTAGACATCGACCCAGCCATCCGCGCCATCGCCGAACGCGACTTCCTGCGCGAAGCGGCCCGCGGCGAATTCATTGCCACCGACGCCCGACGCTTCGTGATTGACACCACGCGCCGCTTCGATGCGATCGTGGTCGATGTCTATAGCGCCCGCACCTCGATTCCCGGCCACCTGGTCACGCGCGAATTCTGGCGCGACACGCGCCACGCCCTGAAGCCCGGCGGCGTGATGCTGGCCAACCTGATCCTCGACGGCCACCTCGCCAGCCCCTACGCACGCAATCTGCTGGCCACCATCGAAAGCGCCTACGGCCGTTGCGCGGTCGAGGTACTCGCGAAATCGGCGTCGATCAGCAACGTCATCGTCACCTGCTTCGCCGGCGACCATGGCGAAACGGTCAGGATTTACGTAGACGAGCGCAACCTGGCGGACCTCGACAGCACGCGCTCGCCATAGGGACGATGCACAACCGCTATTTTGGCGCGCAGCGAAGCTTGCGGCTCAAGATCCCGTTGAACAGCGCAGGCGTCGCACCGATACGAATCCAGTTTTTCAGTGTCTCCCGAACATCCACCATGTGCTCCAGGCAATGGCTTGAGTGAACGAAGTCCACCGATCCATCGACGACGCCAGCCATTTTCTGAGCATCGCCGTCGTCCAGATCCCATACCCGAACGCCCCTCATTCTAGAAAATACATGTACATATTGCCCCAATGGATCTGGCTTGCCACCCATATCGATGCCATCACCGACAAAGTAGCGCACATGAAATGCGCCATCGGAGAATCGTCTTTTGGCTGCCTTGCTCTGTTCGTTCATGAATGCAATCCTTTAGCGTGAGATAACTCGTTCGGAGCGAGTAGTGATAGTCGAGCGAAGCGAGCCGATCAGTAGCCCCCGTGAGGGGGATGGGGGGCGGGCCTTCAATTGACCTTTGCGTGTTCATCTTCTGCGGATGGAGCTGCTGCCATGAGCATTGGAAACGCTATCGCTTATTGTCGGCTTGCAGCGGGGCACGCGACCGAAGGCCCGCTGTATCTCCATCTGATGCTTCGCTTCCGATTCTGGCCATTGCCCATTCATGCAAGGCTTCGACGACCCGTGCGATCACCCCGGCCCAGTCTCCATCGGCACTCTGGCGGAACAAGCGCATGACTTCTGGATACCACGGCGAGTCGTTCCGGTCTTCCAGCCAACGCCAGTCGGTTCCATAATCCGGCAACAGCACCCAGCAAGGCGTGCCCAGCGCCCCGGCCAACTGAGCGACGGCCGTATCGACGCAAATTAGCAGATCAAGCTGGCTGAGTATGGCGGCGCTGTCCGCGAAATCGGCTATGGCGCTGCCGAGGTGGGTCAAGGGTTGATGGGCCGCGGCAAGGCTCGCCTCATCTTCACCGGCGCCCTTCTGCAGGCTGACAAAGGCAATGCCTGGAACCGACCAGAGGGGGGCGAGAATTGCCAGCGACGGCAGGGAACGATTGCCGTCGTTCTTGTGTGTCGAACTTCCTTTCCATGCTAGGCCGACACGCAAGGTCGCCTGCGGCACTTTTGCCGCCCAGCGCAGCACTCTTTCCGGCTCCGCTCGAAGATAGGGAATCGTCGCCGGGAGATTGTCCAGAGTGGTGCCAAAAATCAGCGGCAAGCTGAGCGGGTAGCACCAGAAATCAAACTCGGAGCTCATTTCAGGGTGCCACTGGCCGACGCTGATCACCTGATCAGCAAGCTTCTGCGATGCAAGCAGAGTCTTTAGCGGTAGCTTTCAGGCCAGGGTAAGGCGCTTCATGCCCAGGGTCATAAGCAAGGGCAGGTAACGCACGAACTGAATTTCGTCACCCAATCCCTGCTCGGGCCAGATCAGCAAGGACTTGTCCAGCAGCGGTTCGCCCCGCCACTGCGGAGGCAGCGGTGCGCCACCGCGCAAGTTCGGCGGCGGCGACATTTTGCGTGCCTTGCGGGCTGGGGAGTAACGCGCTTCATGTTCGCGCCAGCCCTCCATGAATCGCCCCTGCTTCAGCAGCAGCAAGCTAAGGTTCCAGCGGGCATCCGCGCAATCGGGGTTAGCAGCGATGGCCCGCCGGTAGGCAGCTTCGGCCTTCTGCGGAAGCTTCTTTGCCTGCAGCAGATTGCCGAGGTTGGAGCAGGCATCGGCATAGTCCGGCTTCGCCACAATGGCGCGGCGATAGGCGGCTTCGGCGGCCGCCGCATCACCGAGCCTTGCGGCGAATACGCCATGATGGTTCAGCAGGTCCGCATTATCGGGATCAATCATCAGGCCCTGCATGACTACATCCAGCGCTGCCCAAATTTTGCCCTCGTGATATAGCGCCGCGCTTCGATCTATGTAGGTGCCGATGTCGACGTAATCCGGATTGGTGATGCCAATATCACTTGTGGTACTGGCTGCGGCGTCCGCCGCGGACTCAGGTGCAAGCGGATCCGTGGCAAACATGCTGCTGATGGATCGGCCAGAAGACTTTTCCCGCTTGGGCATGTCTCTGCTTACCGCTCAAACATGCTCGCTGCGCAGCTTGTTCGTGGCGCCAGTCGCCGCGTTTTACCGATCACCTCGTCGCCTTCAGGTCGGCTGCGACTGACCATCGCTTTCCGCGGCGCCGTCAATTGCCGGCTATGGTCATGCGCTCGACCAGCACCGAGCCCACGCGTTTCGAACCGCGCAGTTCGACGTCGTTGCCGATCTCGGCGATGCCGCGCAGCATTTCGCGCAAATTGCCGGCGATGGTGATCTCTTCCACCGGATAGACGATCTCGCCGCGCTCCACCCAGTAGCCCGCCGCACCGCGCGAATAATCCCCGGTGACATAGTTGACGCCCTGGCCGAGCAGTTCGGTCACCAGAAGACCGGTGCCCATTTCACGCAGCAGGCCGGCGAGGTCATGCCGTCCGGGTTGCACCAGAAGATTGTGCGAACCGCCCGCATTTCCGGTGGTCTGCATGCCCAGCTTGCGCGCCGAGTAAGCGGAAAGAAAATACCCTTGCAGAACGCCGTCCTTCACTACCTCGCGATCGTGCGTGGCAACGCCATCGTCATCGAATGGGGAGGAAGCGAAGCCGCCCCGGGTATGAGGTCGTTCGCTGATCTGGACGAAATCGGGAAATAGCTGCTGGCCGAGGCTGTCGAGCAGGAAAGATGTCTTGCGATACAGTGAGCCCCCGGAAACGGCGTGCACCAGGCTGCCGATCAGACCCACCGCCAGCGGTGCTTCAAAAATAACCGGGCATTTACGCGTTTTCAGCTTGCGGCCACCGAGACGGGACAGGGCTCGGCGCGCGGCATAGTCGCCGATGCTTGCGGCATCGGGAAGTTCCGTAGCGTTGCGACGCGTGGCATACCAGTCGTCACGCTGCATGTCATCGCCTTCGCCGGCGATGACTGAGCACGACACATAGTGCCTCGAGGTGGCAAAGCCGCCCATAAATCCTAGGCTGTTTGCGGAAACAAAGTGCGACGTCTGCGCGGAAACGCTGGCGCCTTCGGAGTTCTTGATCATGGGGCTGACATCGAAGGCGGCCTGCTCGCAACACCGGGCGATATCGATTGCGGCTTCCACCGAAACGTCCCATGGATGAAACAGGTCCAGATCCATTCCTTTCGTCGCCAGCAGCCTGGCCTCCGGCAGACCGGCGCAATCGTCTTCGGCGGTAAAGCGCGCGATGGACAACGCAGCCTCGACCGAGGCCCTTACCGCCGCCGGCGAGAAATCGGAACTGCTGGCATGGCCACGTCGCTGGCCGATATAGACCGAGACGCCGAGTCCCTTGTCCCGGTTGTACTCGATGGTTTCCACTTCCTGCCGGCGCACGCTGACCGACTGGCCGAAGCCTTCCGAGACGTCCACTTCGCAGGCCGTAGCGCCTTTGGCAGCGGCGTGATCGAGAACCGTTTGCGCCAATGCGCGCAGTGCCTCCTGAGAATGAGCAAAAGCGTGGGACATGCGGGAACCCTTCAATTGGCGAAGCTATAA
>CAMBRI010000209.1 GCA_945870205.1 Sulfuritalea hydrogenivorans sk43H
AGACGGGTTGCAGTAAAAAAGTAGTGGTGGTTCTTTCCTGTTAATTTGTTAAGGAGGTTCAACATGGCTGATACCAAGAAAGCCAAGAAGCCGGCCGCAAAGAAGGCAGCGGCTAAGCCCGCCGCTAAGAAGTCTGCGGCCCCGAAGAAGCCAGCTGTCAAAAAGCCGGCTGCTGTAAAGAAGGCGGCTGCCAAGCCCGCTGCGAAGAAAGCTGCGCCGAAGAAGGCTGCTGCCAAACCCGCTGCGAAGAAGGCCGCGCCGAAGAAGGCGGCTGCCAAGCCCGCTGCGAAGAAAGCTGCGCCGAAGAAGGCTGCTGCCAAACCCGCGGCGAAGAAAGCTGCGCCGAAGAAGGCGGCTGCCAAGCCTGCTGCGAAGAAGGCTGCTGCCAAGCCTGCGGCGAAGAAGCCTGCTGCCAAGCCTGCGGCGAAGCCTGCCGCCAAGCCTGCCGCGAAGAAGGCTGCACCGAAGAAGGCGGCTGCCAAGCCAGCTGCTGCGGCCGCACCTTCAACTGCTGCTGCTCCTGGCATCAAGTCGTCGCTGAACCCAGCAGCGGCTTGGCCGTTTCCCACCGGTTCCCGTCCCTGACGGAAGCATCGGCCTGCGTTTAGTCCTGCGGGACTGATCGCGGCGCTCAGTGGATAGCAAGCGCGTGCTGTTAATTCAGCACGCGCTTTCTTTTATCTTGAATTCAGGAAAGCAGCCATGCAGGCAAGGCCTTGCTCTATTCGACCCCGGTCAACGGTGTAGGCAAATCGCATGTGGCGCTGCGGGGCATTGCTGCCGAAATCCAGCCCCGGCGTAGCGGCGACACCACCGCGCGCCAGCAATTGCGCGGCGAATTCGAAGCTGTCGGCCGCCAGAGCGCTGCTGTCGGCATACACATAAAATGCTCCGCGTGGTTCGGCTCCAATCTGGAAGCCGAGTTTTCGCAGACCGGGCAGGAGGAGATCGCGCCGCATGGCAAATTCCTCACGACGCGATTCGAGAATTGCAGTTGTGGCGGGGTCGAAGGCCGCCAGCGCGGCATGCTGGGCAACTGTTGAGGGTGCGATGTAGATGTTCTGCGCCAGCTTTTCGATCTCGCGCACGTAGCATTGCGGCGCCACAAGCCAGCCCAGGCGCCATCCGGTCATGCCGAAATATTTCGAAAAACTGTTGATGACGAATATGTCATCGCTGATCGACAAGGCCGATACGGCGTCGACGCCGTAAGTAAGGCCGTGATATATCTCGTCAACCAGCAATGTGCCGCCTCGCCCTGCAACGACAGCAGCCAGCGCCGCCATGGCGATCGGCTCGATCAGGGTACCCGTCGGGTTGGCCGGGGAGGCAAGCAGCAGCCCTCGAGTTTTCTCCGTCCAGGCAGCTGCAATCTGTTTTGCAGTAGGCTGATAATTCGCCTCGGGTCCAACCGGGAGCGCCGTCGGGCTGCCTTCCAGGAGGCGCACGAAATGCCTGTTGCACGGATAACCGGGGTCGGGCACCAGCCATTCGTCGCCGGGGCTTACCAGTACGCCCAGGGCGAGCAATAGCGCACCGGAGGCGCCGGCCGTGACGACGATGCGCTCCGGCGAGATGTCGAGCCCGTAGCGGTCGAGATAGTGTCCGCTGATGGCTTCCCGCAGTCCGCGCAGACCCAGGGCGGCCGTGTAATGTACATGCCCGCCACTCAGAAAGCGTTTCGCGGCTTCAAGAATCGGCTCGGCAGTGGCGAAATCGGGCTCGCCAACCTCGAGATGAATGATCGACCTGCCTTCGGCTTCCTGCGCTTGCGCGCGCGCCATCAACTCCATGACGTGAAAGGGCGCTATCTGGGCCATTCTTGCGGCGATGTTCATCGGCAACTCCAATAAAAAAAGCCGCCCTGCTTTGCGCAAGGCGGCCGATTTTCCCTTCGGTGTTACGTCAACGCCGAGCGTCAGTCCACCAGCGCCAGTTCAAACAATTCGCGCTTGAGGGTCAGGGAACGCGGCATGCGGCTCTTCAGTTTGTCGAACCATTCGGCGTGCAGTTTGAGTTCTTCGCGCCAGGCAGCCGTGTCGACCGCGGTCAGATGCTCGAACTGGGACTTGCTGACCTCTTCGCTACCGCTCCAGTCCAGATCCTCGAAACGCGGCATCCAGCCCAGCGCGGTTTGCTTCGCGTCCGCATTGCCGCTGCAGCGACCGACGACCCACTTCAGCACACGCATGTTTTCGCCAAATCCGGGCCACATGAAATTGCCATCGGCATCCTGGCGGAACCAGTTCACCGTAAAAATGCGCGGCGCATGCTCGATCTGGTGGCCGACACGCAACCAGTGGTTGAAGTAGTCGCCCATGTGGTAACCGCAGAAGGGCAGCATGGCGAACGGGTCGCGCCGCACCACGCCTTGCGCGCCTGCGGCCGCGGCTGTGGTTTCTGAACCCAGGGTCGCCGCCATGTAGACGCCGTAGTTCCAGTTGAAGGCTTCAAACACCAGCGGCACCGTGGTGGAGCGACGGCCACCGAAAATGAAGGCCGAGATGGGTACGCCTGCCGGGTTTTCCCAGTCGGGATCGATCGACGGACACTGGCTCGCCGGGGCGGTGAAGCGCGAGTTCGGGTGGGCCGCCTTGCGCCCGGTCTCCTTGCCCGACTGGGGCGTCCAGTCCTGTCCCTGCCAGTCGATGCAATGTGCGGGGGCTTCCTTGCTCATGCCTTCCCACCAGACATCGCCATCATCGGTCAGGGCGACGTTGGTGAAAATGACATTTTCCTTCAGGGTCGCCATGGCGTTGAAATTGGTCTTTTCGCTGGTACCCGGGGCGACGCCAAAAAAACCGGCCTCCGGGTTGATCGCATACAGCCGGCCATCCTTGCCGGGCTTGATCCAGGCGATGTCGTCGCCCACCGTCGTGACCTTCCAGCCGCCGAGGCTCTCCGGCGGAATCAGCATGGCAAAGTTGGTCTTGCCGCAAGCCGACGGGAACGCGCCGGCGACATAGGTTTTCTCGCCGGCAGGCGATTCCACGCCGAGGATCAGCATGTGTTCGGCCAGCCAGCCTTCGTCGCGGGCCATGGTCGACGCAATGCGCAGCGCGAAGCACTTCTTGCCCAGCAGCGCATTGCCGCCATAGCCGGAGCCGAAGGACCAGATCTCGCGCGTTTCCGGGAAATGACAGATGTACTTGGTCTTGTTGCACGGCCACTTGACGTCGGCCTGGCCGGCTTCCAGCGGGTGGCCGACGCTGTGCAGGCAGGGCACGAACACGCCATCGCTGCCGAGTTGATCGAGCACAGCGCGACCCATGCGGGTCATGATGCGCATGTTCACCACGACATAGGGGCTGTCGGAAAGCTCGATGCCGATGTGGGCAATCGGCGAGCCGATGGGCCCCATGGAAAACGGGACGACGTACATGGTGCGCCCGCGCATGCAACCCTTGAACAGGCCGCGCAGGGTGTCCTTCATCTTGTCCGGATGCTCCCAGTTGTTGTTGGGGCCGGAGTCATCGGGATCCGAGGTGCAGACGTAGGTGCGGTCTTCGACGCGGGCGACGTCGGAGGGGTCGGACAAGGCGAGGTAAGAGTTCTTCCTCTTCGTCGGGTTGAGCTTGATCATCGTGCCGGCCGTGACCATTTGGGCAAAGAGCCGGTCGGCTTCTTCCTGCGAGCCGTCACACCAGACGATGTTATCGGCTTCGGTCAGTGCGGCGACTTCGGCAACCCAGGCAATCAGCTTGGCATGCTTGACGTAAGTCGGGGGCAGAACATTCTTGGATTGGGTCATGACGCGAAAATCTCCACTCTGATTTGAATTCGCGCCGGCTGGCCGGCCGATCGGAGGGTGGGGATCGGGGGCGCTTCCGGCAGTCCGCGGTGGGGGACGGGGTGGCCCGGACCGCGGAGCTAAATGAGCCGATGATTATCCCACAACCGACCTCTGCGCGCGCCATGCGACTCTGGGCTGGTGAAAAACATTCGCGTGTGTTGAGCCTGGTCGAGCAGCCAGGCCCCCCGCGAGATCGAATTGCGCCGAGAAACTGCCGGTTTGCGGCGAAATCGGTGTAGCGACTCGACGCTACAATGCCGCTTGACGCTAAGAGGAGAAGTATTTCATGGACGAACGTATCCGCGCCGCGGCGCTGGAGTATCACCGTAGCCCGAAACCCGGCAAGATTGCCGTTACCCCCACCAAGGCACTGACGAATCAGGCGGACCTCTCGCTCGCCTATTCGCCGGGCGTCGCGGCTGCCTGCGACGAGATCGTGCGCGACCCGGCGACCGCGGCGTTGTACACCTCGCGCGCCAACCTGGTTGCGGTCATCACCAACGGCACGGCCGTGCTGGGACTTGGCAACATCGGCCCGCTGGCCGGCAAGCCGGTGATGGAAGGCAAGGGCGTGCTGTTCAAGAAGTTCGCCGGCATCGACGTCTTCGACATCGAAGTCGCCGAGAACGACCCGGACAAGCTGGTGGACATCATCGCTTCCCTGGAGCCGACCTTCGGCGGCATCAACCTGGAAGACATCAAGGCGCCCGAATGCTTCTATGTGGAAGCCAAACTGCGCGAACGGATGAAGATCCCGGTGTTCCACGATGACCAGCATGGTACCGCCATCATCGCCAGCGCCGCCGTGTTGAACGGTATGCGCGTCGTTGGCAAGGACATCGCCAAGGTCAAGCTGGTCTGCTCGGGTGCGGGGGCCGCGGCGATTGCCTGCCTCGATCTGCTGGTGAGCCTCGGACTCGATCCGAAGAACGTGTTTGCGGTCGATAGCAAGGGAGTGATTCATGGCGGCCGCGAGGGCCTCGACCCTTCCAAGGCGCGCTACGCGCAGGCAACAGATGCGCGCACGCTGGGCGACGTCATGCCTGGCGCCGACATTTTCCTCGGTTTGTCTACGGCCGACGTATTGAAGTCGGAAATGGTCAAGACCATGGCGCGGGACCCGCTGATTCTCGCCATGGCAAATCCCGACCCGGAGATTCTTCCGGATGTCGCCAAGGCAGTGCGGCCAGACGCCATCATCGGCACCGGTCGTTCCGACTATCCGAACCAGGTCAATAACGTCCTGTGCTTTCCGTTCATGTTCAGGGGTGCGCTGGATGTCGGCGCGACCACGATCAACGAGGCAATGAAAGTCGCTGCGGTGAAGGCGATCGCAGAACTGGCGCACGCCGAGCAATCGGAGGTCGTAACTGCGGCCTACGGTACCGAGGAGTTGTCCTTCGGCCCCGAATACCTGATCCCCAAGCCCTTCGATCCGCGCCTCATCATCAAGGTGGCGCCGGCGGTGGCCCAGGCGGCAATGGATTCCGGTGTGGCAACGAGGCCGATCGCCGACATGGAGGCCTACGCCCAGCAGCTCAATGACTTCGTCTATTCCACCGGTTTGCTGATGCGGCCGGTATTTGCCGCCGCGAAGAAGAAACCGGCGCGCGTGGTCTTCTGCGAAGGCGAAGACGAGCGTGTCCTGCGTGCCGTGCAGACGGTCTGCGACGAAGGACTGGCACGCCCGATCCTGATCGGCCGCCCGGATGTAGTGGAAAAGAGCATTTCCCGCCATGGCCTGCGCATTCGCGCCGGTGAACACTTCGAACTGGTCAGCCCGGATTCTGATCCGCGCTATCGGGAGTTGTGGCAGGACTATCACGGCCTGATGTCGCGCAAGGGTGTCAGCGTCGAGTATGCAAAGCGCGAGATGAGGCGCCGCACCACGCTGATCGGCGCCATGCTGGTACGCCACGACTATGCCGACGCAATGCTGTGCGGCACCTTTGGCAAGCATTCGCTGCATCTGCGCTACATCGAAACCGTGATCGGCCTCAAGGCGGGGATCGAGAATTTCTACGCCATGAACATGCTGATCCTGCCGAGTCGCACATTATTCATCGGCGATACCTATGTCAATTACGATCCGACGGCCGAACAGCTTGCGGAGATGACCCTGCTTGCGGCCGACGAAGTAGCCCGCTTTGGACTCGCGCCCAAGGTCGCGCTCTTGTCGCATTCGAGTTTCGGCACCGAGGACACGCCGACCGCGATCAAAATGCGTCGTGCCCTGGAGATTCTGCGCAACATCGCGCCGCAACTGGAGGTGGATGGCGAAATGCACGGTGATGCCGCGCTTTCCGAAAATATCCGTGCCCAGGTGTTTCCCGACTCGACGCTCAAGGGCCAGGCCAACCTGCTGATCATGCCGACCCTGGATGCGGCCAACATCTCCTTCAACCTGATCAAGACCTCGGCCGGAGATGGACTGACCGTTGGTCCGCTGCTGCTCGGCGCGGCGCGGCCGGTGCATATCCTGACCCCCACTGCGACGGTCAGACGCATCGTCAACGTCACCGCCCTGTTGTCGGTGGAGGCACAGCAGCAAGCGCGCAGCAGCGCGTGAGCATTCGATGACCGAAACGCGCACCGCCCTGATTCTCACCGGCGGCGGTGCACGTGCTGGCTATCAGGTCGGCGTGCTGAAGGCGATTCGCGAGTTGTTGCCCGAACCGGCGCGCAATCCGTTTCCGATCCTGTGCGGCACATCGGCCGGAGCGCTCAACGCCGCGTCGATGGCGGTTTGGGCAGAGGATTTCGGGGCCGGCGTGGATGGCCTGCTGAAGGTCTGGCAGAACTTCAGCGCCCATCAGGTCTATCGCGCCGATCCGGCGGGCATCGGCATCTCCGGCGCCCGCTGGCTGTCAACCCTGGCCCTGGGCTGGCTGACGCGCCGCGCGCCGCGCTCGCTGCTCGACAATTCACCCCTGCGCCGCCTATTGAGCGACAGCCTCGATTTCAGTCGCATCGGCCGCGCGATTGACAGTGGGGCCCTGCATTCGGTCAGCATCACCTGCTCCGGCTATTCGTCCGGGCAGAGTGTCAGTTTTTATCAGGGACGGGCAGAACTTGAGCCATGGCGGCGAAGCCAGAGAGTGGGCGCGCCCACCGAAATTTCGCTCGATCACCTGATGGCGTCGAGCGCGATTCCCTTCATCTTCCCGGCCGTGCATCTCAACCGCGAATGGTTCGGTGATGGTTCGATGCGGCAAGTGGCGCCTGTTTCGCCGGCGATCCACCTCGGTGCGCACAAGATAATGGTGGTCGGCGCAGGTCGACTGGCCGACGAGAATGCGCGGCCGACGGGAACGATCTATCCTTCCCTGGCGCAGATTGCCGGCCATGCCATGTCCAGTATATTTCTCGACAGCATGTCGGTCGACCTGGAGCGCATGACCCCAAGGCAATTGCATGAATGCCAACGTCGTGAACGATTGAAATAGTCGTTCACGATCAATGGATTGCGAAGGGGCTGTTCACAGGGGTTTGATTTGTGTAGCTTTCTGTCTTTTTGGGGTGCCCCATGGAGACGGAAGGCAGGCTGCGG